>NZ_RQHT01000010.1 GCF_004770905.1 Leptospira bandrabouensis
TTAGTAAACGGATCCATCCTAGTAAATAACATTCGAAAAGCAGGATCGAGTGTAATGGCAAGGAGAGCTGCAATTGCCATTGTTAGGTTCTTTGAAATGGCAAGAGGTCTAAACAATTTCCCTTCTTGGTCAACCAAGGTAAAAATGGGGAAAAAAGCCACGGCTATGATTAAAAGCGAAAAAAATACGGATGGTCCTACTTCTAAAAGTGCTTCCAATCTGATCGCATGAAAATCGCCTACTCTCCCAGAGGATTCCCATTCTTCTAATTTTTTATATGCATTCTCAACTTCAACAATGGCTCCATCGACAAGAACACCAATAGAAAGTGCAATCCCCGCCAAGGACATCAGATTCGATCCTATGTCAGCCAAATACATTGGCAAAAAAGAAAGGATCACTGCAATGGGAATTGTTAAAATAGGAACAATGGCAGAAGGAATGTGCCAAAGAAAAACTAATATGATGAGAGAAACTACAATGATTTCTTCCGTCAGTTTTTCTTTGAGTAATTGAATTGTCTCTTTGATGAGGATCGAACGATCATAGACTGGAACAATTTTTAATCCTTTTGGCAAAGAAGGTTCCATAGATTTAATTTTTGCCTCAATGGACTCTATGACTTTTAAGGCATTTTCTCCATGCCTCATAATCACAATTCCAGATACTTGATCCCCTTCTCCATTCCAATCACCCACACCACGCCTAAGATCAGGACCATCCACTACCTTTGCCACTTGTGATAAATAAACGGGCGTACCTGAAGTGTTTGCACCCAGTGATATCTGTTCAATATCCTCTTTCGACTGAACATACCCCCTAACACGAATCATATACTCTGCACCACCAATCTCAAGAAGCCTAGCACCAATGTCATCATTGGATTTTCGAACCGTATCAATGACACGATCCATATCAATTCCAAAGATTTGCAGTTTGAGAGGATCGATTTGAATTTGGTATTGTTTTTTGAATCCTCCAACGCTCGCAACTTCTGCCACTCCAGGAATGGAGTTAAAAAGATATTTTAACTTAAAATCCTGGAATGATCGAATCTCAGCCAGATCCATTTTACCTGACTCATCAACTAATGCGTATTGATAAATCCAACCCACTCCTGTGGCATCAGGGCCTAAACTTAAATTAACACCGGCAGGAAGATTCGTCTGTAATTGTGATAAATATTCATTTACCCGAGACCTTGCCCAATATAAATCCGTCCCATCTTCAAAGATTACATAAACAAAAGAGTATCCAAAATCTGAAAACCCTCTGATCGCTTTGACTTTTGGTGCTCCTAATAATGATCTTACGATAGGATAAGTCACTTGGTCTTCAATGATATCAGGGCTTCTATCCCATTTTGAATAAATGATTACCTGTGTATCTGACATATCAGGCAAAGCATCCAAAGGAATATTTTTCATTGCAAATACGGATAAAATCACCAAAAAAACTGATACAAAAATAACTAAATACCGGTTGTTAGCTGAAAATTTAATGACTGTGTTGATCATTTTTATCTCCACCTAACTTTAGTTTTGATTCGGAATCCAAAAGAAAATTGGCTTTGGATACAATCTCATCGTTTTCTACAAGACCTTCTGTGACCTCTGCCCATTCTGAAGAGGCAAAACCCAACTTGATTTTTTTTGGAGAAAACTGGTTTGTTCCTGTTTTTAGATATACCAAGTCAGATTTACCTGTAGGGAAAATAGATTCCTTGGGGATTCTTAATACATTCATCTTCTGGATTCCGAAAATGCCTTGCACATACATTTGAGGTTTCAACTGATGATTGGGATCTAATACTTCGCACCAAACTGACAAAGTTCTTGTTTCCTGGTTAATTAGATTCCCTAAGGCAACGATTTTTGCTTTGGTAGGGAAATTCGCTTCAGTTGCATTGGATATATCAACTAGTTTCCCCATTTTTAAATGATCTACATCATTTTCATAGACTTGGAATACCAGTAAGGCAGTATTTCCAAATCTACCCGTCAGAAACAAATTCGAATTTTTAGAAAGGACATATCGTATCTGGATATCACTTAAACCAAGTTTGGCGAATTTTAGAAAGATCCCTTCCCGAATTACTTTCCCCCATTCATTCTCAGATCCAATGGATTTATATTCATTAACAGTTGAAAAAATTTCCGGATCAAATGCAACCTGGCCACTTAAATTGATATTTTTAATGATATCCCCTTTGGTGACAGAGATTGTATCCAAATTCATTAACGTCTGCTGACCTGCAGAAAGATTCAATCCTTGAGAAACCTCTTCCGAATGAGTTGTATGGTTCGGTTCTATCATAGGATTTTCTTTTTTAACCAATTGCATTCCGCATATGGGGCACTCACCCGGATGATCCATCTCAATTTGCGGGTGCATGGGGCATGTATAAATCTCTTTATGTTTGTGGTCCTCTTTCACACAAGAGATAACAAAGAATATAAATACAAGACCTGTGATTACGATTCGATTCATTTTAATTTTCATATTCTCCGCCTTCGGGGATCAAATGATTGGTTAGTTGCAACAGTTTCACTACAGAAACCCATCTTCTATATTCGATTTGGTGCAATTGTGACTGCATCTCTAACGAATCAGCAATGAGTTCGTAACTTTCTCCCAAAACACTTTCTCCTTTCGAATACGAAGAAAGGGAAGATTTGATATTTTTTTGTAAGCTAGGGAGTAATTGGTTTTTAAAATTTTCTAATCGCTGCTGATTTCCCTTCCATACTTCTAATGTCGATTGGTATTCAGACTTTAAACGAATTCTCTCTTTTTCTTTCTCCTTCTGTAACCTTTCGATTCTAAACGAATTGGATTGATTGAGTTCACTTACTTTTGCCAAAGACCATACAGGAACTCGAACGGTAACACCAGCACTCCATAAATCTCCAGAGAATTCTGGATTATCCATGATAGAAATATTAAGTGGTCCACTATCTAAGAGGAAGGGTTTTCGTCTACGCTGCATGTAACTCACAAAAATCTCAAAATCTGGGAGATGTAAAATTTCATCTTTTTTTGATTCTTGGATGGCCTTCGATTGATTGGTCTCTGCAAATTGGATCAAAGGGAGGTTTGACAAGGATTGAGCAGATAAATCATTTTCTAATGACCTTTCTTTCGCAGAAAGGTACTGAATGATTTCTTCTTCTGCAATTGGGGTAAGTCCGACATGACCTTCAAAGAATCCTAGCGATTCTTTTAGTTCTCTTATAGCAGTATTTTTTTCAATGATCCTATCCTTTATTTTCTCAAGGGTATTTTTTGTTTTTAGAATACTAGATAAATTGGATTTGTCGGCGATGTATTGCGTCTGTTCTAGTTTTCCTTTTGTGATAAGCTCCTTTTCAATCTTTGTCAGGTCGACTAACTCCTTCTCTAAGGCGGCTCGCGATAACACTAATTCAAAATACGTTTTAATAAACTCATTCTGTAACCAAACCCCACTCCAATAATCTAATTCCGATTCTGATTTGAGTATTTGTTTTTCTAAATTTAATTTTCCTGGAAATGGAATTTCTTGAGAAATCGAATATTCTTTTCCTGTCATACCGGGAGTGTCTGGATTAGATCGGTCAGTATTAAACCCAGAACGGTTAGGATAAGACCTGTAGGCAAATCCAATTTTTGGATCTGGATATACATCTGCATGTTTTGATCTAAACTCTTTTTCTTTTGCTTCCAAAAATTTCAGTGATACTTCTGGATGTACCCTTAGAATTGTGTTAATTTTTTTATCGATTGTTGTTACATTTGTCTCTGCATAAACGGGCAAAATAAAAAAATGATACAAAATAATAGTATATTTTAATGTATTAATATAATAAGTCCTCATTTTCAAACTCCTTTGTTTTTATTTGAAAAACAAGAGTCTAAATGAGTAACTTTATGGTTTTTTGTTGGTTTTGAAAATCATCTTCAAAAATTAAAAATGATTCCCAGTGTTTTTGGTTTTCCGATAAAACCAAAATTGGTTCAACAGAAGGGGAATAGAATAAAAAATAAAAGCTAATCTGGAGTAATTTGGAAAGTGTCAGTTCATTAAAGATTTCTTGGCTTTTTGAATCTTCTAAACATTGACAATGATTTGTTTGGTTTGTGTTTCCTTCATCATCGGAACTGTTATGACAAGGGAATGTAAAGTCATTTTGGACTTCGACAATATCCCTTACATAACCAAATCCCGTTTTCGGACAATTGATCATCCCTGCCGAACAGAAAAGAACAAAAGCAAAAGATAGAAATAAAATCCAAGAAACAAACTTTTGATTTGTTTTGAGAATGTTTCCCTTTTGCTTCATCTTATCTCTTAGACCTGAAACCCATTTCAGTAGGCCAGAAAAAAAAGACAATCCATTTCATCCTACCCTTTCGCCTTCATCACATTGGGTTGGCCCGTCGAGGCAAGAAGAGCCCGCCACAAAGTACTCCTTTCGGGTCGTAACACCTTTCTTTCTGCAATGGCAAGTGAGATCGGCATAACCGTAAACACATTGTTCCAGATCCCAACCACACAACCTGTCCTACCAGCAAAAGCAGCATGGACCGCATTTTGCGCCAGAAATCCACAAAACACAGAATCTTCGGCATTGGCAGGAACCGAACGAATGATATAACTGGGATCAATGTATTTTAAATTAAGGTTCACTCCTTCCTTTTTAAAATAATCAGTAATTTTATCTTTGATAAAAATTCCAATGTCCGCCAACTTCTTGTTCCCTGATAAATCTTTTTCACCTTTATCTTCAAAGAACTTTTGACCGGCACCTTCCGCTAAAATCACAACAGCATGACCTCTCCTTTGGATCCGTTCTTTTAAAACGGTAAGAAAGGCACCCTCTCCCTCTAAATCAAAATCAAGTTCTGGGATGAGGACAAAATTAACATTTTTGGAGGCAAGGGCAGCATTCACAGCAATGAATCCAGAGTGGCGACCCATTAGTTTCACAAGACCGATTCCATTCGGTGCCCCTTTAGCTTCTTCATGAGCACAATTCACTGCTTCTACCGCCTTACTAAAAGCAGTCGAGAATCCAAATGTTTTTTGGACATAGTTGATATCGTTATCGATTGTTTTGGGAATCCCAACAATGGCAATGTCTTCTTTTCGTTTGCGAACTTCTTCTTGGATGGCCTGAGCCCCGCGAAGAGTTCCATCACCACCAATACAAAATAACATCTTCACTCCATAGAGGAACAATGTATCGACCATATCTCCAATATTTTGGTTCCCACGAGAGGATCCTAAAATGGAACCACCGAAGTTCATGATATGAGCTACCTTATCGGGTGTAAGTTCCACGGGTCTATGTCCATATTTTTTCACAAGACCTTCGTATCCAAAAGGAAATCCCAAAATACGAGGCACTTTGTAACGATAATGTAATTCCATCACAAGAGCACGGATTACATCGTTGATTCCAGGGCAAAGACCACCGCAAGTCACAATCCCTGCAGTGACTTCTTCAGGGCGAAAATAGATTTTTTCTTTAGGGCCTGCTTGTTCAAAAAATACGGGGCTTGTTTCTACGGTTTTTCTAGCGTCCTCTGGACCTGAAAATATGGTTTGGAAAAGTACAACGGAGTTATCTTCTGTCCAGTAGTCATACCCTGCTGGGTTTGGGATGGTGCAGGGTCCAAATCGTTCAACCTTAGTATCATTTTCATTCATCGCTTCCACTTATAACAAAAAAAGAGCGAGAAGAAAGCAAATTTCATTGCCAAACTAAGGAAAAGCAGGCAGAAATGCTTTTAGATGCTTAAAAAGATAGTACTAACAACCATTCTCGCCTCTATGACGAGCCTTACTATTTTTGCGCAAGGCCTACCCTTCTTTTCTAGTTATTCTTTTTCCGATCCTAGAGCTTCTTTGTTCCAAGTCGGAGGTTCACATAACGGGAATTTGGCGATCCTTATCCCTTTTCGATTCCCGAAGGAATTGGAACTTGGATTCGATGGCATACTTCCAAAGTCCAATGACCCAATGGCAGGGATTCAAATTTTTTCCCCGGTCATTCCCTTCACAACCACGAACCCATACAGAAATCCAGAAGGAAACTTTGACGTCCGACCGGAACGGATGAACTCGGCCCTACTTTCTTACCAACCCAATGTGACTTATGTGTATTATCGAAATGGATTTACCTTTGATTTGGGTCTCAGCATGGGAATGTCGTTGAACCAAGGTGGTTCCGGTTATGTCGATGTGGCAGAGTCAAAAGTTCGGATCAAATACCGACTCAATCGCAATCTATTTTCCTTTATTAAAAACTCTCGTTGGGAACTCTTTTTGCAACTTTCCGAACTACATAGATTTGATACTTCTGAATATGCAAACAGATTCAACTCATCCATTCGCGCGCAAGAACCTTCTCGAACCAACTTTGTGGGCAGACAAGTTTACGTAACACCGGGAATCAGTATCTCTAATAGTAACCTGACTCTAGAAGGAATGGTGAGAGTTCCACTCAACGCAAGGGAAGCGGGTCGCACATTGGATGACCTTTGGGCACCGGAAATCCAAGGAAACTTAGGCCTCAAATACTATATGCCAGTGGCACCATCCAACCACTCTAATTAGTTAGTCCTTCGTCAACTTCCACTCAAAACTAGCTAAACTCACGACCACTATCATTTCCAAAACAAAATAAATTTCACAAATGACCGAGGTCTTTTCCAAGTTCATAACCAAATAAAACATTGTGAAGGTGCAGTAGAAAAAATTGGCGATGGCAATCACTCGTAAATAAAATTTCCACTGAAAAGGATTTAAAATACAACATAACAAAGAATAAACGGCATAAACAAAAGGTAAGATTGATAAAGTATACAATGTTTCCATTGGCATCCCAAGTAAATCCACATACAAAGGAAGGACAAGAAAAAGTAACACCCCCGAAAGGATAGCACCCAGACCATCGATTAAAAAAATATACTTTGGATTGTTTTTTAAAAATTGAATTTGTGAATTCATAAATTGATTTATATTTCCTTTGGGCACATCGAATTTGATCTAATACTAGAACCCAATCCTATCACCGACCGGGCTCTCCGCTACAATCTTTCCAAATTCCTTATTGTATCGACCACTTATCTCATTCTGGAAAGGATTTTCGCTTTCGATCCCTTGTGCGGGAAAATTCAGAGTGGAAAATAAATTCACAGTCCGCAGTTATCTGTTCTTTTGTTTATGATTTAAAAATACCACTTAAATAAACATCAAGATCAATTTTAATGGGCATCAAATACATATTAAAATCAGAGTCAGAGCAGTAACGAATGACATCTTTTGCAAATTGTACATTCCAATCCATACTAAGATTAAAATTACTTGGAAAATAAGCCCGATTTCTTGATTCCCAATAACTTTGGGATTTTTCAGTGATTACGGGACTAATTCCAATATATACTTTTTTCCCTCTTAGTTTTTCCGTAAAAATATCAATCAGTCGTAAATCAAAAAATGGCTGTGTTAAAAATCCATCAGCACCAACATCAATTTTCATTTCAATATAATCAAATTCATCTTTAATACTTCCGCGATATTGATCAACGGCAGCGTAAACTTTTAAGGAACTCATTTCTTTTTTTAATTTTTTGATCAGTTTCACTGAAGTGGTTGGATACACTTTCCTAGACATATCTGTAGGAGGATCTCCCTTGATCACTACAACAGAGGATAAATTGTTTTTTTGAAGAAATTCAATGAGATAGTCACAATGATCTATATCAAAGTCAATCGCACGTAAATGCGGAATTACATTTGGGAAAATACTCTGAATCGTTGTGGCGGCAACCCAACTCCTAGTTTCAAATCGTAACAAATCCGGAATATTAATCCCTGAAATTTGGCTGAAATTATTTTTAACATAATGTACATCGCTTAACAATGTTGGAACATCTCTGGGGACCACTTCTAATAATATTTGATTCAAGATTAATCCTTATTTAACAATTACAACCTTTTAGTATCCAAATCAAGAGGCTAATATACGACATTCGACAATCAAACCATTTGGGTGGTATATGCGAATTTCGTATATTATCTCTAAGGGAAAAAAATTTGACTCCTGAAGAAACGTTTGATCGCAATGGCAAAATACAAACGAAATAAAAGAATTTCCTTTGTGTTATCCTTTGTTCACAAATCGTTTCCAAGACAAATCCACATCCGTCTTAGATATGTTTTCTTTTTTCCTAGAAATCCGAAATTTTTGATCCTGCCAAACAATCATAGTTTCCTCTGTTGGGCAACTGGCTTCCCCACAACTAACTTCTAGGATTTCTAATTCGGTATCTTGGGGTATATTTGTATATTCTTGTAACCAAGTGGCTAGTTTGGAATGGAAAGGAAACCCACCACCAAGCGTTCCTTTGGCGACAGATTTCCATCCGTGGTTGTGATTGTTTTGAATGAATCTCACAGAACCCTCCATCTCTAGTCTTAAACTTACTCTTTAAGACTTAGACTTACGAGAAGGATCGTAGTTGAGAATTGGTGACAACCAACGCTCCACTTCCGAAATTTCCATATTTTTGTCTTTGGCATAATTCACTACTTGGTCTTCATTAATCTTTCCAATAGCAAAATAACGAGAATCCGGATGTGAGAAATAATAGCCACTCACACTACTTGCAGGCCACATCGCACAGGATTCGGTCAGTTGGATTCCTGCATTTTTTTCTACGTCCAGAAGTTTCCAAATTTTTCTTTTTTCGGTATGGTCAGGACAAGCAGGATACCCAGGTGCCGGACGAATGCCACGATACTTTTCTCGGATCATATCTTCTCTGGAAAGATTTTCAGTCCTTCCAAATCCCCATTCGTCTCGCATACGGTGGTGCATATATTCAGCAAAGGCTTCAGCAAATCGGTCTGCAAGTGCTTTCACCAAAATGGCATTGTAATCATCTTGTTTTGCTTCGTAGGATCTTGCTAATTCTTCAATTCCATGACCGGCAGTGACTGCAAAATATCCAATATAATCGTTTTTCTTTTTATCTTTTGGAGCAATAAAATCCGCCAAACTGTAGTTTGGTTGATTTGTCATTTTGGTAGTCTGTTGGCGTAACATCGGATAGGTTCCCAAAGACTTTGTTTTGGAATCATCTTCAAAAATTTCTACCACTTCCCCATGAGAAACAGCAGGGAACATTCCAACAACAGCTCTCGGTTTGAGATTTGGATTTTCTATCATCTCTTTTAAGATGATTTGAGCATCATTAAATAGAGAAGTGGCTTCTTTTCCAATGACTGGATCTTTCAAAATTTGTGGATAACGACCCTTTAATTCCCAAGCCAAAAAGAAGGGAGACCAATCAACATAAGGAAGCAAATCTTGTAAGGTGACATCTTCAATTTTTCTAACACCTGTAAAACTAGGTTTCGGTGGGGTATAAGAATCCCAATCTGCTAGGAATTTGTTTTTAATCGCATCCTCAATAGGCAAAATGTTCCTTTCGTTTTCTCTCGAATAAAATTCTTCACGAATTTTTGTTTGTTCTTCAACAATAGACTTTGCATAATCCACTGCGGTTTGTGGATTGAGGGCACTGTTCATTACGTTCACAACTCGAGATGCATCCATCACATGAAGGACAGGTTTTGAATATTGTTCGGCAATTTTTACAGCAGTGTGAGCCGGCGAAGTGGTTGCCCCACCGATGAGAAGAGGTACTTGGAATCCTTGGCGTTCCATTTCTTTGGCCACATATACCATTTCATCAAGGGAAGGTGTAATGAGGCCCGAAAGACCTATGGCCGCTACATTTTCTTTTTTAGCGGTTTCTAAAATCTTTTCACAAGGAACCATCACTCCGAGGTCAATCACCTCATAGTTGTTACATGCCAAAACTACTCCTACAATATTTTTTCCTATATCGTGGACATCCCCTTTTACAGTAGCAATTAGGAATTTAGCTTGTTTACTTTCGTCTTTTTGGTTTCGTTTTTCTTCCTCCATAAAGGGAAGTAAGTAAGCAACAGCCTTTTTCATCACCCTTGCACTTTTTACCACTTGGGGAAGAAACATCTTACCGGCACCGAATAGTTCCCCTACCACTTTCATTCCATTCATGAGGGGCCCTTCGATCACTTCGAGAGGTTTTGCAAAACTTAGTCGAGCTTCTTCTGTATCTTGGGTGACAAATTCATCAATCCCTTTTACAAGAGCATGCGTTAGGCGCTCTTCCACAGATCCATTTCTCCAAACATCGTCTTTCTTTTGAACCTTGGCTTCCCCGTGGAAACTTCCAGCAGCTTCAATCAATCGTTCAGTGGCATCTGGCCTACGGTTTAGCAGTACATCTTCTACTAGTTCTAATAAGTCTTTTGGGATTTGTTCGTAAACTTCTAACATCCCGGCATTTACAATAGCCATATCCATTCCTGCTTGGATGGCATGGTATAAAAATGCAGAGTGCATCGCTTCCCGAACGGGGTTATTCCCACGGAAAGAAAAAGAAATATTACTTAAGCCCCCTGATACTTTCGCACCTGGACAAACCTTTTTAATTTCACGAGTGGCTTCGATAAAATCCACTGCGTAGTTATTATGTTCTTCAATCCCTGTTGCAACTGTCAGGATGTTTGGATCAAAAATAATATCTGTTGGATCAAAATCCAATTTTTCAACAAGTAAATCGTATGCCCTTTTACAAATACGGACTTTATCATCTTTGGTTGCCGCCTGCCCTTGTTCGTCGAAAGCCATCACTATGGCAGCAGCCCCAAACCTTTGGATGGTGCGAGCATGACTTAAAAAAACTTCTTCTCCTTCTTTCAAAGAGATTGAGTTTACAATTGGTTTTCCTTGGATACATTTGAGACCCGCAAGTAGTACAGACCATTTTGAAGAATCCACCATAAACGGGACTCGTGCAATGTCTGGTTCCCCTGCAATTAAGTTTAAAAACTTAGTCATGGAAGCTTCCCCATCAAGGAGAGCTTCGTCAAAGTTAATATCAATGATATTGGCACCGGCTTGGACTTGTTGCAAGGCCACTTGCACTGCTTCTTCAAAATTTCCATCTAAGATGAGTTTTTTGAATTTAGGAGAGCCTGTGACGTTGTTCCTTTCCCCAACATTGATGAAACCTTGGTCTTTGGTCAGTTTCAAAGGTTCAAGACCCGCAAAAGCACTGAGTTTCGGTTGTACTTTTAAGGGACGGGGAGCAATTCCAGAAACTGCTTCTTTTGCCGCACGGATATGGTCAGGTGTCGTACCACAACATCCTCCCACAATATTGAGAAAACCTGCTTCTGCAAAGTTTTTCATCCAACCACCAAATTCGTCCGGAGTTTGGTCATAACCACCGAAGGCATTGGGTAAACCCGCATTGGGATAACAGGAAACATAACAATCAGCCACTCGGGAAAGTTCCTCGATATAAGGACGCATCTCCCCGGCTCCAAGCGCGCAGTTAATTCCCACAGCAAGAGCCTTGGCATGTTTGATCGAAATATAAAATGCTTCCCCAGTTTGACCAGAGAGAGTTCGACCAGAGGCATCCGTGATCGTTACAGAAAGTACAACGGGAATTCGAATTTTACGTTCTTCAAAAACTTTCTCAATCGCATATATACATGCTTTTAGATTTAATGTATCAATATTAGTTTCTGGTAGGAGTAAATCCACACCACCGTCAAGAAGAGCCGATACTTGTTCATAAAAACAATCCACTAACTCATCAAAGGTGACTGCTCGAAAAGCAGGATTATTCACATCTGGAGAAAGAGATGCAGTTTTTACAGTCGGACCGATAGAACCTGCAATGAATAGATCTTCTTTTCCTGTTTTGGCTTTGAATTTTGCTACGGCATTTTTTGCACATTGTACGGCCGCAAGATTTAGATCCCTTACTGCCGATTCCATTTGGTAGTCCGCTTGGGACACAATGTTAGAACTAAATGTATTAGTTTCAATGATATCAGCGCCAGCCTCCAGGTATTCCAAGTGGACAGATTCAATGATATCAGGACGTGTGATGGCGAGAACATCATTGTTTCCTTTGATGGAAACCGGCCAATCCTTAAAACGATCTCCACGGAAATCGTCCTCTTCCAAAGAATGTCTTTGGATCATGGTACCCATAGCACCATCTAATACGAGAATTCTCTCGTTAATCAATTTTAAAAGGGATTTGGAAGAAGGATTGGTATATTCAAATTTCATAATATTATATCAGTATATTGAAAAGGGTATATGGCTTAAAGAAACCATACACCCTAAAATCGTTTATTTACTCGGATCGGAACACTTTGCACCTTTAAGAGGTGGTTTAGTAGTTACAATGACCGGGAATTTATTTGCTTCTTTAGCATTGACTTCAATAGAAGGTTTGTGTTTTTCCGGAACATCATAGTCCGGAAAAATCGCATCAATCGGGCATTCATATTGACAAGCATTACAGTCAATACAAGTGTCTGGATCGATGTACAGAGTGTCTGGAGCTTCGTGAAAAGCTTCGACCGGACAAACTGCAGCACAACTTGTGTATTTACAATCAACGCAAATTTCAGTAACAACGTAAGCCATGAGAAACTCCATTGCCCTTCTTGAATTTTATCAAAAAGGGCGATTTTTTTAGTATCGGTAGTGGTCTGGTTTGTACGGACCTTCGAGTGGAACACTGATATAATCAGCTTGTTTTTGAGTG
The DNA here is from genome assembly GCF_004770905.1 of Leptospira bandrabouensis. Lineage (NCBI taxonomy): Bacteria > Pseudomonadati > Spirochaetota > Leptospiria > Leptospirales > Leptospiraceae > Leptospira > Leptospira bandrabouensis. The sequence goes on from NZ_RQHT01000010.1 coordinate 12,679, forward strand.
AGTTTTGTCAAACGAACACCCAGTTGTTCTAAATGAAGAGCAGCTACTTTTTCATCCAAATGTTTTGGAAGGCGATGTACACCTAACTCATATTTAGTTGTGTAAAGTTCAATTTGAGCCAAAACTTGGTTTGTAAAAGAACTAGACATTACAAAGGATGGGTGACCAGTTGCACAACCAAGGTTAACTAAACGACCTTCCGCAAGAACGATGATAGATCTTCCATTAGGGAAAGTGTACTTATCAACTTGTGGTTTGATTTCTTTTTTGGTAACACCTTTTTCAGAGTTCAAACGAGACATTTGAATTTCTGTATCAAAGTGTCCGATGTTACAAAGAATCGCACCGTCTTTCATTGCTTTCATGTGTTCCAGTGTGATGATATCATCATTTCCAGTTGCTGTTACAATGATGTCAGCATTTTCGATTACATCTTCTACACGTAAAACTTGGTATCCTTCCATCACCGCTTGAAGAGCGCAAATTGGATCGATTTCAGTTATAATCACACGTGCACCAAAGTTACGAAGGGAAGCCGCAGAACCTTTTCCTACATCACCGTAACCACAAACAAGTGCCACTTTACCAGCAAGCATAACGTCTGTTGCACGTTTGATTCCGTCAGCAAGGGATTCACGGCAACCGTATAGGTTGTCAAATTTAGATTTTGTAACAGAGTCATTTACGTTGATTGCAGGGATTTTCAAAGTTCCTGCTTTCAATTTTTTATGAAGTGCAATCACACCTGTAGTTGTTTCTTCCGAAACACCTTTAATTTCTGCTAGAAGTTGTGGGTATTTTTCATGGATGTAGTGAGTTAGGTCATGACCATCATCAAGGATCATGTTTGGTCCTTTTCCACCGTCAAAAAATAGTGTTTGTTCAATACACCACCAGTATTCTTCTTCTGTCTCCCCTTTCCATGCAAATACAGGAATTCCTGCTTTTGCAATGGCTGCCGCAGCATGGTCTTGTGTTGAAAAAATGTTACAAGAGGACCAACGAATGTCAGCACCTAATGCAGCCAAGGTTTCAATCAAAACTGCTGTTTGGATTGTCATGTGAAGAGATCCGCAAATTCTAGCACCTTTTAGTGGTTTAGAATTTCCGAATTCTTTGCGAAGAGCCATAAGGCCCGGCATTTCTTTTTCTGCCAAAATGATCTCTTCTCTTCCCCATTCTGCAAGAGAGATATCCTTCACTTTATATGGCAATCTTTCCGTTTTCGTTTCAGTTGCTGTGGACATAGTGTCCTCCTTATTCCTTTGTTGCTTTGATAGTTAAAATTTTAAAACTTGATTCTGTTTGGATCTCATTCATGGACCCGACCCTAAAACCTGCATTGGAAAGCCAGGATTCAAAAAGTTCTGGTTCAAATCCAAGCCAAAGGTCTGCAAAATTATCTCGCATAAATTCCGCATTGTGTTTTCCTAAATCTACAATACATAAAACCCCACCTGGTTTTAGTACCCTTGCCACCTCTTCTAAAACCGTTGGTGGATGAGAGATATGGTGCATCACCATAGATGCCACTACCGCATCACAAGAGTTATCTGCAAGTGGCAGATGTTCCATAGGCGTTTGGATGAGACTGACACTTGGATTTTTTCCATAATGTGAAGAAGCACTTTCAATCATTTTAGAGGAATTATCCACTCCCGTAACATGTTTTGCTTTGTTTAAAAGAAATGGAATGAGTCCCCCAGGACCACATCCCAAATCCAAAATATTTTCACAAAGTGGAAGTTCTTGTAAAATCCAAGACCTGTAAAGTTTGGGATGGAGTGTTTCTTCCTGTAATTTTTCCCAACTTTCTGCCACTCCATCAAAGAAGGTTTTAGATTTCCTTTCTCTGGTTTCCAAAATCTGGTGGACCATCCTTTGGTCTCTTTCCCTAGAAGGAAGATCTTCCTTATATGATAACAATAGTTTAGTGAGCTCAAATGGAAATTTTTGACCAGACTCTTCTTCCTCAGGAAGGTAACTATACACAAGGCTTCCTTCCCGGCGAGATCCGATGAGACCTGCTTCTATCAAAATCTTTAAATGACGCGAAATGCGAGATTGGCCCATCCCAAGGATTTCCACCACTTCGTTCACAGAAAAGGCACCAAAACTTAGGATATGGAGGATGCGAATTCGTGTTTCGTCGGAAATGGCCTTGGTGGCGGAAAGCAAATGACCAGAAGGTCTAGATTTGGGGAGTGTTTCGATTGCCATATCCAAGATATCTACATATCAAGAAATCTTGATATGTAGATTCCGCAAGCAATTTTTTGGATCTTTCTGGAAAAGACCCTAAGTTTACCTGTGAATTAGGATATTTTGAAGAAATTGATCTTCTTCTTCAAAGTTTCTGCTAAATTGGCGATCCCATTGGAAGTGGCGGTCATTTCTTCAAGGCCAGCCGCTGTGCCTTGGGTCAAGTCATTGATGCTGAAAATGGCTTGGGCCACTTCCCCGATCGCATTTTTCTGTTCTTCCATAGAAAGTCGGATGGCTTGGCTGATTTGGTTCACCTTGTCTACCTCTTCCCCAACTTTTTGGTTGATGATGAGCTGCTCTTTTGTACTCGCTTCTATAGAATCTGTCATTTCGTTGAAGGAGTTCACCCCTTGGATGATTCTTTGGATGAGAGAAATTGTGGTTTCAATATTTTCTCGGCCGTTTTCAATTTCTTTTTCATTGGCTTGGATGAGTTCACCAATATCACCGATGGACATGGCTGTTTTTTCTGCCAACTTCCCAATTTCATCGGCGACCACAGCAAATCCCCTTCCATAAACCCCTGCTCTCGCTGCTTCAATAGCAGCATTTAACGCAAGTAAGTTGATTTGTTCAGAGATATTATTGATAATTTCAATCACACTTCCAATTTCTTCAGAACTATTGCTGATTTTGGTGATTGAATTTCGCATAGAATCCAAAGAAGTTTGTCCAGACCTTGCTTCTTCTGAAATAAGCGTTACGTCTTTTGAAGCTTTTCCAACTTGTCTACCAGTAGCTTCAATCAAACTAGAGAGTTCGGCCATTTTTATTTTTAAAAAATCAACTTTGCGAAATTGATCTTCTGCCTGAGCATCTACGTTTTGAACGGCTGCCGATATCTCTTCGATAGAAGCAGAAATTTCTTCTGCAGAAGCTGCTTGTGTTTGGGCATTCGAAGATAACATGTTGAGTGAAGCTGACATTTGTTCAGCAGAAGAAGCCAGGTCTTCAGAAAATGCCTGGTTGGAACCTACTACTTCGGAAATTTGTTTTAAAGTGGCATTGAGTCCACGAGCAAGTCTTGCAAATTCATCAGAAGATTCCATCTTTACATTGTGACGTAGGTCACCTGTTTCAATATCATGTAGGATTTTACCTACGGTTTTCATTGGTTTAAATCGAGCCGTAAACAATAAATAAATGGCAATGGCAATGAATACCGCTCCAATGATACTAATGATTGTTAACCCACGCAGAGAGGAAAGACTTTCCACTTCGATTTCTTTTAAATCGATCGTAGAAAAAAATTGAAGCCCATACTTTTCACTTACCTTTCTTCTTAACAAAAACGTTGATCCTTCCCAAGGATTACGAAAAGAATCGGATTCCCCTGCATTTTTGGCAAGTTCCTCAAATTCCGTATTTTTAAAACTATGCATTAAGTATTTAGGATTGGGATGATAAACCATCGTGGATTGTTTATCTAAAAGAAAGGAATAACCTGAAGTTCCAATCTTTACGTTTTTTAGAAAAGACTCCATTGCTTTTCCTACAAGAAATGGCATCCCAACCATTCCAATGACAGTTCCATTTGCATTTTTTACGGGAGTTGTGACCATAATCACAATCTCTCCGTTAAATGGTGATTTTACAGCAACACCAACATGGTTTTTCCCTTCTTTCGATGCTTTGATATTCTCAAGAACATCCGGGTTGGATGCTAAGGAATAACCCACACTAGCTCCGTTAGGAAGCCCCGAAGCAACGATAGGAATGCCATCTGCAAAAGAAGCAATAAATGCATTTTCTAAAAGTAATTGTGAATCATTCATTACTTTGGAAAGAATCGGTTCTGCTAACTTATAATTTTTGGTTTCAAGGGCAGTTCTTATGACAGGCAGTGAAGATACTTCTTTTAAATTAGCTTCTATAGACTCAAAATAGACATTGATTCCCGCTTCATTACTTTGATTGAAATTATACAACTGGTTAGAAAAAGCTTTTTCTAACGACTTTGCATTGACATTAAAAGCATAAATCAAAAGGAAAATAGACAGAACCATAACCATAAGTGAAAATATAATAGGAACGGTATTTCTTAAGTTTCTATAGTAAGGGGTAATTGTTTCTTTTAATTCTGCTTGAAAGATATCATCGTCCAAAACGATGTGTGATGATTTTTCGAGTAAAATGAATGAAGAAATAACATTGAGAAGCGCTGTTAAAATTAGAATACTTACGATATAAAAAGAATCGGACTTACTGGTTTCTTCCAGAAGCAGCAGTGGACCTACCACGATGGGGAGGGAAAGAGTCCATTGGGCACTTCCAACTAAGGCACCTACCACTGGCATCTTCGCAATGAGATTCCAAACAGCCACATAGGTTTTGGGATTTTTATCAGTTTGAGACTCGAGTTCGATCAGTCCCTTTTTAATGGCCTTTAGTTTTTTAGGAAAGATAAGTGCAGGAAGAAGCAAACTCACAAGGGCCGCCGCAATCGCGGCACCAACGAAAGTTTTCGCTTGTTTAGGACTTAAATCAACATAGAAAAGGATCAGTGCGATTCCAATGGGAACCACAATGCCTAAAGAGAAAACTTGGGATGCGAGAGTGAATGCCCTAGAGTAGCGTTTGTATAACTTCATTAAAACTTAGACCTAAGACGAAGGGTAATTTTAGCGATCCTTATGGCAAGGTTTTATGGATTTCCCCGAAGTTTTCCTAAAAAGAGAGTTTGATACCCAAATTGGCGGAGTATAAATCTTTTCCTCCATACAAACCTTCGGCAATCACCTTTAGAAGATACAAATCAAATTCTAATCCCACAATTCCGTATCCTATTCCACGTTTGGAGTTGGATTCGCTACTAGCTCTAAACCCAAGCGTGGCATTGGGGTTTTGTGCCAGAAGATTCTTGTCCACAGCGGATTGGTATTCTCGTGGTAATTCCAAAGGTTGGGATTCGTTCGTATTGACAATGAAAGGTCCTCTTCTACTTAAGTTTGCTGAGTTACTTCCGGAATTCCAACTATACCCTCCACCCACAATCACGTTGGCGATCCAAAAAAGACCAAGTCCTGTACGAAGGTCTACATTTGTGGTTTGGATCTTGGTATTAAATTGGAAGTTTGTATCTCCACCCCATTTTCCTTTGACACCTTGGAATTCAATTTGAGCCGCCTTACCTTCTAAATAACTAAGACTCATATTTTGTTCCATCACATGGTGTCCCACACCTACGTTGATTCCGTTCCAAGTGATTAGGTTCATCAAAAAACCTTCTTTTTCTACCAACTGGTAACGGATCATTCCACCATACGACCGTACGGCGATACGACCTTGGTAATTTTTATTATTGGAAGCTGATTGGATTTGGTCTTCTGAAACAGCCACGTTCATACCGTGAAGAAAAATTCCAATCCGACGGATGTACCCACCATCAGAAGTTCCCAGTAACCATCCTGGATTAAAATCCAAATGGATAGATGGAATTACTGCACCTCCCACATTCGGAAGTTTGGGAAATTTAATATAATCGTCTTGGATTTGAATATCGTCTTTTTTGTATCCAGCAGCAGAAGCGCTGACACCGAATTGAACTCGACGAACCGTTCCAGTACCAATATTACTGGCACCAACATTGGCTAAAAATCCTGCTTCTAAGTTTGTTTTAAGTACTTCGTTTAAATATTCTGTTTCAAATTTTTTAAGCGAGCCATTCCCAGCTTCTGTGAGTGGTTTTGGTAAAAAACTACAAGCTGACCCTTCACAGGTAAATTGCGCATACAGCTCTGAATGTGATACTGTTGTGACAAATACGAGGAAAAGCAGTAAGTTACGTAAATTCATATATTTCCCTAATTCTCTACCAATCCTCAACAATTGGAAAGGAAATTTCTCTCCTAAACTGACACTTCTTTCGATTTTTTTGCCGCACTAATCCAAAAAACTCCCGTCAGTACGAATAAAGTACCAATACTATGTAGTATGGTAATCGGTTCATCTAATAACCAATAAGCCAAGAAAAGAGTCGACATCGGCCCAACGGAACCGACTATAGCGGCTGTTTTGCTACCCACACGTTTGATTCCTTCGGAAACAAATATGGCTGGAATCACAGTGTTGACAGTTCCCATAACAAAAGCAAGTGCATAGAATGAGAATGGTTGGATGAGTTCCTTGTAACTACCAAAAATTGCATAATGGATAAAAACAGCAAATGAAGATATAATTAAAGCCCAAGCTGTGTATTTTTTTGCACCTAACTTTGGTATAATGGAACCACTTCCCATGAGATAAATAGCATAAGTAAGAGCCGAAAGTAAAATAAAAAATGCCCCGAGGCTCACCTCTTTGGCAGAACCAAGTTGAACATCTTGTCCATAAGCCAAAAAAACTCCTGTATAAGTAAGAACGAGAGAAAATACTTCCCTAAGGTGGATTTTCTTTTTCAAAAATAAAAAAGATAAGATAACTACTAGAGTAGGATAAATAAAAAGGATGATCCTTTCAAGGCCGGCACTGATGTATTTGAGCCCTAAAAAATCGAATAGACTTGCTAAGTAATAGCCTACGACTCCCATAAGGATTACCTGGATCACATCCTTTTTGGTAAGAATCGTTTTTCCCTCTTCTTTTTCCGCTTTCCAAGCAATCCAAACTAAAAATGGAAAAGCAAAGAGCATTCGAAAGAAAAGGGATCCGATGGCTGAAATTTCATACCGGTAAGTCAACTTAACTATCACAGCTTTTGCGCTGAATAAAAGTGCTCCCATAAGTACGAGAGTTACCCCTTTCCATTCTGTACTTGTATTTTCTCTCACAAGCCCATCCTGAAAAACGTAGGAAATCCCGATAGTTTAATTGAATGAAACTAACTTTGCTTTTGGGAACCTTTTTGTTGTTTGGTTTTGCGATTGAGGCAAATCCTTCGGAGGAATTATCCAAACCTCTTTTACGAGTGTTCCCAAGTTTTAGGCCAGAAGAATGTCAGGACTGGGCCATTCGTCCCTTTATCTGCAAACAATGTTTACGAGAAGGGAAACGGTACGCTCAATTGATTCGATTTTTTGAAGATGGTCCTTACCGAACTCACGGTTGTTACAAAGAACCTGGAGGTTTTGAAAGTATAGAGGAAGAAACAAAAACCGGGAATGCGAATCCCCGGTAGGATCTGTAGAATTATTTTTTTACACAACCCATAATGCCAGCAAAACCTGGAGCATTTTTCAAACAGTTAGGATCAAATTTTCCTTCCATACACTGATCGATCATTTTTTGTTTACCTTGTTGTAATCCTGCGAGAACTGGTGCCGCCGCTGGGTTCTTTTTAGCTTCTTCTTCAATTTGAACAAAAGTGCTAGCGAGAGCAGACTCACACTCTTCTTGGGTATACACTTTGGATTTACAATTAGCCAAGAAAAGCCCGAGAGAGAGCGCCAAAATAAGGGTTTTTTTCATGAAAAACTCCGATACATAGATTTCATGATAACTTCTTTTTTAGAAAGGGATTTGAAAACAAAAAAATGATCCACCATATTGCCATAGGAACTCCCAATCCTTCCCTTTTAGCCGATTTTTACCTTAAAATTCCAGGTTCCAAAAAAATTAAGGAATTCCATTATGAATCAGGGATTCTGCGTTCTGTTTGGATTCAGTTTGGTTCTATCCTCGTTATGTTAGAAGATGGGGAAAATAAGTCCCCTCGTGCCCTTGTTTTTTCCTACCAAGAAATGGAAAGATCTAAATGGACTCAATTTTTAAAACAGAACGAAGTCGAAAGCCGAACAGAGTATACTATTTATTTTTTAGATCCTGATAAAAATCTTTTAGGAGTGAGTAGTTATCCAGAAAAACTAGAGTTGCAATTAGAAATGAGTTGAGAAAACAACTCATTCTACTTAAGGTTAAATTCATTTAGGAAAAGTAATCCAAAAGAATGAGCATCAAACAGAAGTTAGCACTAGGTTCTTCCATCATCACCCTATTTTCATTAGGAATTATCCTCTCACTAATCTCTTATGTCATATACAAAAATGCAAAAGAAGATGCACTAGAAAATATATCCGTCCTCGCCGACAAAATTTCCCTCGATGTAGGAGATTATTTATCAGCTCCACTAAGCGAAGCCTATTTATTAAAACAAATCCTTGAAGAACCAAATATTTTGGACCGTGAACGCGTATTCAAAGTATTAAATGTAATGACTGCATCCAATGAATCAATCCTTGGAACTTACGTAGTTTTTGAACCAAATGCTTTTGACGGCCGAGACTCTAACTATCGTAATGCGAAATATCATGATAATTCCGGTAGATTCATCCCTTATGCAGTGAAAGCAAATAACAAAATTATCTTTGAACCTGTGGTTGGATTTGATCTTCCAGAATCCGATTTTTACCAACTTCCAAAAAAAAATAGAAAACCAGAACTCATTCCTCCCTTTGATTATAAAGTAGATGGTAAAGAAATCACCATGATTTCACTTGTTTACCCTGTCATCAGAAATCAGAATTTTTTAGGAATTGCGGGAGCAGATGTTTCTTTAGCAACCATTCGGACCTATCTTAAAAATTTAAAAATTTTAGATGGGGCAGTAAAGATTACACTCGTTGCCAGTAATGGTTATGTTTTATTTAATGGAATCCATCCAGACCAAAAAGATGTGCAGTGGAAGGATGAAGAAGATACATATATTAATTTAGCGATGTCTTCTAAAGAAAAACAAACTTATTCCGATTCGGAATATTTTCATGTAAGTTTACCAATTCAACTTATAAAAAACACAGCTCCCTGGACACTCCGGGTTTCTTACCCGCAAGTTCGAATTACAAATGAAATCCAATCCATATTCTGGATCGCTTTAGGACTAGGTGCGATTGGGATACTTTTTTCTACGCTTGCAAATATGGTTATCTTTCGCAATTTAGTGGATAGACGTTTACAAACATTGATTGGATTTGCCAAAGATGCAGCTAACGGGAATTTATCGCAAGAAATCGTAGATGAAAAAAAAGATGAGATAGGCCTCCTGGTAGAAGCTGTGGTGGGGATGGTTACGAACATTAGACATATCTTAAGTGTCGCACAAACATCTGGATCAGAACTCACCGAGACATCCAAATTTATGGAAAACACAATCATTGAACTTTCTGATTTAGCACAAAGCCAAGCTGCCTCTTCTGAAGAAGCCAGTGCCACAGTAGAAGAACTCAATGCTTCCTCCGAAACAATTAATTCCAATGTACAACATGCGGTTAATAATTCCAAATCCATTAACAATTCCCTTCACGCCATCCAAATTCTAGTCCAAAAAATCACCGCCGAAGTAGAGTCCTTTGGAGAAATTGCAGTTGGCGCCAACAAAAAAGCAGAAGAAGGAAGGAATATGGCAGGCCTTACTTCTCAGGCCATTGAAGAAATCCAAGAAAAGTCATTAGCCATTACTGAATTTTCTGATGTCATTTCTGATATTTCCGAAAAGACAAGTTTACTTGCGTTAAATGCTGCTATTGAAGCCGCAAGGGCTGGTGAATCCGGTCGTGGATTTGCCGTCGTTGCAGAAGAAATTTCGAAATTAGCATCGCAGGCAGCAGAATCTGTTTCGCAGATCAATACATTATCAACAGAAGCTTTGGAATCGATTCAAAATGGTGGCAATCAAGTCGCAAACCTTATTGATTTACTTCGTGAGATTATTCGAGAAGTCTCAGTTATTTTTGATAAGGCCAAAGACATTGTTCCCCTTATCCAGGACCAAAAAACAAAAACGGACCACATTTACACTGAAATCGAAGAAATCACTAACCTTGTTGAATCCATCCAACAATCAACAGAAGAACAAAAAAGAGCCACTTATGAATTATCCAATATGACCATAAATATTTCGAATGGATCACAAGTGTTATCGGAACAATCGGAAACTATGTCTGCGAACTCTCTTCGCATGACAGGAATTAGTTCAAAAATTTCAGAAGTATTACTAAAATTCAATTTATAGGTATTTTTGGGACAAACTTTTTTTAAACTGACTCGCAACGAGTTTTAGGATGGAAAAAGTATAGAAGGAATCTTTCCAAGCGACTGCATTCGCCCAAAGGAGACCACCCGTTTGGAACTTGGAAAGACTGTGTCTGGTCGGTTTTGCAACAAAGCTTGAGGCGTTATTGCCCAGCCACCTCGCGAGTCAAAAATCTTTTGTTGTAACAACTACTATCCAAATAGACCACCTCCTTTGCTTATACCTTAGCTAAGCCTTTTCTAGTACTATCCAGAAATAACGTCAAGAAAACATTTGATCAAAACTAAAAATAAAAGAAGATAGTGTAAGTATGGCAAAAGAACAAGAGGAAAAAACCTTAGAAAGTGTAAACCAGTCTAACCTTCTTCAACTGGATTTTGAAGTCTCCATTTTTGACCTCTTCAAACATTACTTTCAAGTTAGGCTCCGCGTCAAAACACATGAACCAGAAATGACTTTCTGTTTACCTTGTTGGACTCCTGGTTCATACATGATCCGAGACTACGCAACCCACTTACATAAGTTCGAAGTGAAAAACTCAAAAACCGATGAACCTGTTTTTTGGGAAATGGTGGATCTACACCGTTGGAAATTAAAAAACCTTCCCGACGAATTTGAAATTTCCTATATAATTTATGCATTTGAAGACTTTACTGTCAGGACCAATTATCTAGAAACAGAATTTGGATTTATCAACCCACCTGCACTTTTTTTGTATCCCGAAGGAAAACTGGAACAATCTTCTTCTATACAATTCCAAGTTTCTAACCAATTCCCTTTTGTGTATTCCAGTTTGACTCGCAGCGAAAACGATTCACATCTTTTTTTTGCAGAAAATTTTGACGAACTCTTTGATTCCCCATTTCACTTGAGTAAACAAAATTCTGTATTTTTTACGGCAGGCACCACCAAACACGAATTACTCATAGAAGGAGATGTAAATTTTGATTTTAAAACCAAGTTAGCCCTCGATCTAAAACGAATTACAGAAACTCAAATAGAATGGATGATGGAAAGTCCAAATCCTTATTATTTGTTTGTACTAAATCTTAGTTTACCAGCTTATGGTGGATTGGAACATAAAGCATCAAGTATCAATTATTTTAATCCAGAACTTATTTCTGATGAAGAGGAGTATAAAAAATTACTCGAACTTCTATCTCATGAATACTTCCACCTTTGGAATATTAAACGAATTCGCCCAATAGCACTTGGTCCTTTTGATTATCAGAAACCAAACTTAACTAGAGAGTTATGGATTGCAGAAGGATTTACTAGTTTTTATGATGCCTATTTTTTGTATCATTCGGGTTTTTTGTCAAAAGAAGATTACTTATCCAAACTCCAATCCGATATATTTGCTTTGGAAGACAACGAAGCTGATTTTTGGATGAGCCTTGAAGAGTCTTCCTTTACGGCATGGACAAAGTACTATAAGAGAAATGGTAATAGTCACAATATCACGGTTTCCTATTATACCAAAGGCGGCGTTATTGCCTTATGTATGAATTTGTTTTTGCTAAAAGAGTCCAAAGAAAGGAAAACTATCCGCCATGTATTCCATAAACTTAACGAAGTTTTCGTAAAAACAAAAAAGAGAGGATTCACCAAACAAGAGTTCTTTGATACTATCAAGGAAGTCACAGGTGTGGACCTTAAAACAGAATTCAACGAATATTTAGAATCACCAAAACCAATTCCTATAGACTATTATTTAGATTTCATTGGGATCCAAAGAATTCAAACCGATATGGTGGGAGAAACAGGTTTCAAAACAAAAGAAAAAAACGGGAACCTTTATATCCAAAAACTCCTTCACAAATCAGATATGGACTCGTTCGATTTAATGTTAGATGACGAAATCCTTGCCATCAACGGGAAACGTGCAACATCAAACACCTTACAAAAGTTGGAAAAGAACTTACGGCCCGGCGAAAAATTCCATCTGATCCTTTCCCGTGCCGGGAAAATCAAAGAATCGATGATCACAGCATCCGGGTATTACAAAACAAAAAAATTTGTGATCGCAGAAGACTGCACAGAAGACAGAAAAGAACTTAGAGAATTTTTCTTAAGGAATATTGTATAAATGCCAGCTCTCTTTAATTACATTTTAACTCCCTCCAGTAAAGATGAAGTACTTCTCGATAGACCACTCCCTCTTTCCCATCGGCACCCAAAACATTGGATTCATATCACGGCGGAGAATGAAGAAAAACTAATGTTCCTTTTTCAAAAACATGATATCCACCAGCTGACAATCGAAGACATTCTAAACCCCAACAGTCGGATTAAATTGGAAATTTTTCCAAATTATATTTTTTTTGTTTTTCGTGGTTTTCATTTTGAGAGGAACCAACTCACTCAAAAAAACTTTAACTTCATCTTAACTCCAAACCAAATCATTTCTTTGACACTTGATTACCGTGATAGCATCGGTGATATCATTGACCAGTGGAAGGTTAACAATAAAATTCTTTCTCGCGGTTATGAGTTTATTGTTCATAAAATTTTAGACATTGAAACAGATCATACACTTGCCATCACACAAAAAATCGAAGAAAGAATTGAACATTTTGAAGAACAAATTTTTGGGAATGCAAAATCTTTGGATATCAGTAACGTTTATAGTTTGAGAGCAAGCCTACTTTCCATTAAAAAAGGGATGTTACAAAACAAAGAAGTTTTAGAAGACTTAGAAAAAATCAAAAACAGTTTTTTTAGTGATGAAGCTGATGCATTCTTTCGAGATGTACGTGACCATTCCCTTCGTATATTAGAATTAGTGGATAGTAATATCGAATCTATTTCCTCAGCACTTGAGGCTCACATTGCTATCTCCACTCGCAAAACAAATGAAATCATGAAAATCCTTACCATTATGACTGCGATCATGTTACCCATGTCACTCGTTGCAGGAATTTATGGAATGAACTTTCGCCATATCCCTACTTTAGAGTGGGAATATGGTTTTATCACAGCACTCGGTGCCATGGGATTTTTAGGGATTTTGATGTTACTTTACTTTAGGATCAAACGTTGGTATTGATTTTAAATCAATCCACGAATTTGAACCAATAATTCAGGGTCTTCTACGGGCGGATCAATTTCGCCCCTTGTCCACTGATTAAACAACTCCTTCAAACGTTTGTTAAGTGAATCGAATTCGGGAGAATTTGGGAACAAGATGATTGAATTTGGTTTCACTGTTTTTCCGGTTGTGGATACAAAAGCAAAATCAGGGATCATTTTCTCTAAGGTCTCAGCAGAAAAAGCAGGATAATTAGAACCTAACCAATCCACTGACGGCAAACAATTTTTCTGAAAATACGCATCACTCAAAGCAGAAACCAAAGCCCGTTTGAGTTGTTGTTTTTTTTCTTTTTCTAAACGTTCTTCCCTTTCCCTTAATTTCTTCTTATAAAAATTTTCCCTACGTTTCTGATACAAAAACTGACGGTCCATCTGCGCATAAGTAAGAATTGATTTCGCTTTCGCATAACCAGAGTTTACAATGGGAGTCACACCCAAAAAATAAAAAAGTTTATAAAACCAAGGGATGTATTTAAAATACACTGATTGTAAATTTTTGCCATAGGTTTTCACAAATTCATCATCTTTGAACAAAGGTTTTAATTCTTTTTCATTCAGTTCAATGATGGCTTTTAGATATAAAATATGTTCTGTTGTGAACCTATAATTTTGGAAAATTAAATGGTTAATGTCTTTGATGTTATTTTGATTATTATTCACAAAGACTGCAATCTTTGCATCTTGATCAAACCATTCGGCCGAAAGCACTTTTGGATTTTTTCGGAGTAGATCCACAATGATTGTATCGTGTTCGTTATCTTTTTCCAAATTGATCCGAAGTAACCTGGAATCAAAATCGAACTGGCTATCCAACATTTTCATATAAACTTTTAGGAGCCGGTCCACTTCTCGTTTTTTTTCCAGTTCCGCATACTTGGCAGCCAACTCGGCTACTTTTCTTAGGTTATGAATCAACGGATAAAATCCGTTTTCTTTCAGGATTTCCTTAAACTCATACAATGTATCTATTTTAGAACGAATTAGATCTATCTCACTAGGTTCTGCGTTTACACTAGTCACCGGTGTCGTCGAATGAATTCGATCAAATGCCAAACGAATTTCTGTATCAAAGGCCTTTGCCAATGGTTCCACTTTGGTTACCAAATACTCATTGGCAATTTGCAAAAAGTTTGCCGCTTCTATTTCCGGAATAGTATAAAATCCAACATGAGGAAGGACAATGATTCTAGGATCAGCATCAAACTCGTCAACGATCAGTCCTCGAGAACGTTTCAACATATCAGCTGACGGTTGTAAGGGGAACTGCTTTGGGTCCAACAAACGATCCAATTCATCACCAGAACCACTTTCTTCATTATAATCAATATCTGCTAATTTGTTTAATACAAGGCGCCAAGTATCTTCTGTTAAGATTCGTTTGGCTTGAATGTATTGAAAAAAGTGGTCAGTAGATCTTGCTATCAGTAATTTATAAGGTTCTTCCAATGGCATTCCGCCCGGAAGACCTACAAGAAAAGTCACTAAACGTAACTCGCCCACATCCGCATCGAACTTAATTTCAAAAAGTTGTGTAGTTAGTCCATAATCTATCAGTTGCCACATGGCATCCATTGCAGTTTCATGATCCATTTTTAGTTTTTCGAAATTGGAATCGGTAGGACGAAATAGATGACCAGCTTCAATGTTTTCACGCGAACTTTGCACTTCCACTGTCTTCATGATAGACAAAGCTTCTTTTTGTAAGATGATCCCAGAAGACCTTCCTAACGTTTCTTTCGTTGTTAGTTGCAAAAAATGGTCGTGCGGAGGTGATATTCTCATAAATTAAATGGCAGTGAGTCCGCCATCGACGGTCCAATTCGATCCAGAAATATATCCAGATTCTTTTTGAAGAAGGAAATTGACCACACGAGCTATTTCGGATGGTTCTGCAATTCGCCTAACAGGTGTCTGTTCAATAATTTTCGATTTATGATCCGAAACTTGGTCTTCTTGGATTCCCATATTGGTATCGACATAACCTGGGCTCACTGCATTGGCGGTGATCCCAAACTTCCCCCATTCATCAGCAACAGAACGAATAAAACCAACTAATCCGTGTTTCGATGAAGAATATGCAACCGAATTGGCTGCACCTACAATGGATAAAGAGGATGCGATGGCCACGATCCTTCCAAATTGATGAGTTTTAAAAATGGGAAGTAATAACTTAGAAAGTAGGAACAAACTGTTTAGGTTGATTCTGAAAATAGAATCCCATTCTTCGATGGAAACTTCAGTGATGGGGTGATAAGGCCCACCAAATCCTGCATTATGGACAAGTCCATAGAGGTCTCCCATTTCGGAACATTCTTGGATGATTTTAGAAAGTCCCCTCTCTACTACAAAAGGGGTTTCCGATAAATCCAGTTCACGATAGGTTTCTTGGAGGATCGGGGAATTAGGGCGGACTTTGTCCAAATTCCAAACAGAAAAACCTGCTAGGACGAGAGTCCTTACAATTTCCCTTCCAATCCCGCCACTGCCACCTGTCACGAGAACAATCGATTCCTTGATTTCCATCGGACCTACAAAATTCCTTTTCTTGGGGTAATGGATAAGTCATCCACAAAGATCGATTTAGGCAAGTGGGAAATACTCCACAAATACTCGGAAATGTCCGAAATAGAAACCATATCATTCTTGTCAAACTGGGGTCTTGTGTCCCAGATTTCCGTGGCAACTGCCCCTAAGCTCACATGGACCACCTTGGTTCCGAATGGTTTCCACTCTTCTCGTAACGCCCTGGCGATTCCAAGAACCGCATGTTTAGAGGCACAATAGGCCGCAGATTCTGGAAAACCTTGTTTTCCCGCAGTGGATCCTAAAAACACAAAAGTGGCTTGTTGAAAGAAAGGCAAATTTTGCGAAAAATATTTAGATAATAAGAGTAGAGAATGGACATTGAGTTGGAAATGGGCTTCGAGATCTTTTTTCTTCAGTAAGTCAATGGTCCCAAAGATTCCGTCACCTAAAGCAAAGTAAACATAAAGTTCTGTTTGTATGTAGTTAGGTGCAGTAGGTTCTTTTTTAAATCCATATTTCTCTGAAAGTGAAATTTCTAATGTTCTTAGATCCTCTTTTTTTGTGGCATCAAAAACAAAGGTTCCATTTTCTTTTTTTGAAAATACATTGAGTGGGAGTTCTCCTTTTCGGGAGAATCCATAGAGAGAAACAGATTTGTCTTCTAAAAAACGTTTGTAAAGCCCTTGTCCAATTCCGGAACCAATTCCAAAAATATAAACTTGGGCTTTCGGTTTCATATACGTCTAGCCATCACTTGTAATAGAAAATGAACAGCTTCCAAGTGTTTGTTGGCTTCCGCTACAGTTTTTCCCCAGACAGTGGGGCCGTGGCCTTCGATGAGAAGAAAGGGAACTTGTGGTTTCCCTTTGGTTTCCATGTAACGTTTGATTTCCGAAGCAATGGTGGGAACATTTGTATGATTATAAAAAACTGGAAATTTTAAATTTGGTTTTTCATCCCAAATCCCAAAGGCTTTGATGATTTCGATCGGAGGGAGGGGGATGTCTCGGAAACCCTCTTCTTTTCCAATTCCAAATTCTAAAAGATTAGAATCTAAAGTATGGACATGGAGAGCAGCCCCCGCATCGTCCATTTTAGAATACACCACCTGATGGATGCTAGTTTCTGCTGAGGGTTTCAGTCCCGCACTCGCAGAAACCAAGGATCCGTCGTTTACCGAAACACAAACAAAGTCTTTGTCTGTAAGTTCTCCCTTATGTTTTCCAGAGGCAGTAATCCAAAAATTATCTCCATCGCGTGCAGAGAGATTTCCCGCAGTGGCATACATCCACTGCCTTTCATAATAGGTATGGGAAAGTTTGGTCAGTTCCTGTAAGGAAGAAAGCGAATCCAAATCTATTTGTTCACGCGCTCCACGTAACTCAAATCTCGGAGGTCAATTTTAACGGTGTCCCCTTGTTTGATAAAGATAGGAACTTGAACTTCTCCACCGGTTTCCACAGTCACTCGTTTGAGCGCAAGACCAGTAGTATCTCCTTTGAGACCATCTTCTGCATAAGTTACTTCCAATATAGCAAAGTTAGGAGGTGTGACCCCAATCGGTTTGTCATTATAAAATGATACTTCTACCGGAGTTTCTTCTTTCATAAAAGGAAGGATGTCTTCCACATAATCTTTGGAAACCGGGATTTGTTCGTAATCGTTGACATCCATAAAAATGATTTGGTCACCGTCTGCATAACAGTACTGCATTTTACGGCGCTCTAAATCCACACTTTCCAATTTTTCTGCTGCTTTGAAAGTTCTTTCAATCGAAGAATCACGGACAATATTTTTTAGTTTGGTACGGATGAATGCAGAACCCTTTCCAGGATTCACAAACTCGGTTTTGACGACGGAATAAAGCTCATTCTCGATCTTGAGGATCATTCCTTTTTTTACTTCTGTAATGCCTAAGTTCATAATTTCGTTACTCGTAAACAAAATCCGAGGGACTTGGCCCTGTGTCAACCGAAGTATGGTCATAAGCGATGACCTGGTCGGATTGGAAATGGCAATTACAAAACCGAATCACTACCCTTGGCGATTTGGAAGAAAAACTAACTCTAACAGAAGAAGAGAGGGAAAGTTTTGCCCCCGCACTTGCGGAATTTAGTTTTGCAGTCACTCCCTATTATTTGGAACGAATCGACAAAAAAAATCCCAACTGTCCCATTCGAAAACAAATCATCCCCCGAGCGGGAGAGCTTAGAAAAAAACCAAACGAAGTAGAAGATCCCCTAGCAGAAGAACGTTATATGCCGGTGAAAGGTGTCACCCATCGTTATCCAGACCGTGCGATTTGGTACATTTCTCATGTCTGTGCTGTGTATTGCCGATTTTGCACCAGGAAACGAAAGGTATCAGATCCGGAAGAAACTCCCAATCGAAGCGAATGGGAAAAGGCTCTCGAATACTTTCGCGGACATACAGAAGTAAGAGAGGTCATCATGTCCGGTGGAGATCCACTTACTTTATCCGATTCTTCTCTTGATTATCTTTTGGGGGAATTAAAGTCCATCCCTCATATCAACCAAGTAAGGATTCACACCCGCCACCCAGTCACTATGCCCATGCGACTGACAGAATCTTTAAACGAAGTTTTTGCCAAACATTTCCCTTTGTATATGGTCACTCATTTTAACCATCCGAATGAAATCTCAGATGAAACTAAAATGTATGTTATGCGAATGATAAAAACAGGTTTTGTATCTATTTTTAACCAATCTGTTTTATTATCAGGAATCAATGACGATGAAAAAATTTTGTCAGAACTCAACTACAAACTAATCAGTATAGGAATTAAACCTTATTACCTCCACCAATGTGATGAAGTATTTGGAAGTTCAGACTTTGTGGTACCTATTGAAAGAGGAATTGAAATCTATCGAAAACTTCGTGGTTATCATTCTGGAATCACAATTCCCAATTATGTAAAAGATCTTACTGGTGGTGGGGGAAAAGTGCTTCTCTCTCCTAACTATTTACAAAAGAAAACACCAAGTGGATATCTGTTTCAAAACTATTTAGGAGATGAATATGAAGTGGGACATTAAAATCATTTTTATACTTTCTTTCATTATAAGCAACGCCTGCCAAACTCTACAGGAACCACCGAAAGAAAAAAACAAAGATACTACCCTTCCTAGTCACAAGGTAGAAACAAAAAATTCTCACCTAACCAAAGAGCTACGCCTAACCTACCACGCAGTCTGGGTGGCAAAAGAAAATTTTGAACTCCTAAAATCTGGATCCATTTTTGGGACAGGGAATAGTTATGAAATTCGTTTGGGGGAAGGACAAAACATCCTTTGGTTACGTTTATCTTCCACGGACCGCGAAAACCAGTCCCAATTCCCTTATTTTTATAAAGAGGAAAACAAAAACCCAGACGTATCCTATTTTGTTTGGGGATCCAAAAAATGCAGTGTCCTTGTTTTTCCCTACAGGGACTCGCAACTTTATGCTCGTTGGGAAGGAATCCATAACGGATTTTTACTCGTTTTTGAGACCATTACTTCCCAAACCACAGATCCCAAAGAACTGGCCAAGGACCTCCACCAAATGGTCCTCCAATCTCTGGAATTGTACTAGGCACGAGAATCCCAACAAAGCCTCATTTTTTAGAAAAAAAGATTAGGCAAATAGAATGGAACCCTTAGGCTTTGAGGAGAATTTCTATGTGGCTAAAACTCGGTGAATCGGAAGTTATTAATTTGGATTACGTTGCCTCTATCAAAAAAAATCCGAACCAACCTTCGATTGAAATCATTTACCAAGATCTCAATAATGTAAAATCCCTTCCCTTCCCTGGCAAAGAAGAACGCGACCGCGCCTTCAAAGCCATTTTAGAGAATCTTTCTCGAATGAAATTATACTTTGAATGAACAATGGAATTTGAAGCACTAAACCCTAACCTCTATGCACAAGTTTTGGATGAATTAGAACTCATCCCTTCGACCAAACCTTACCAAATCCTTTTTTATGGTTCCCGCGAACGTGGGGATTTTCACCCAGAATCTGATCTCAATTTTTATTTGGTGGCTCATTCGACAGACCAGATGAAATCTCAATTCATTGATTCCATCTCCCGCGCCTTACAGAAATTAGAAGATGTTGCTCCTGTGAATATGATTGCAGGAGATGCTGATTCTCTTCGTCATCGAATCAAAATTTCGGAACCAGGAAGCTTACAACTGATGGAAGCCTCATCCGTGTTCTACGGCGAAGGCCTTTATGAAGATCTAAAAGCCGAGTGGGAAAAATGGAAAGGGCGAGAAATTCCTAAATCGGATCTCATCGCATACCTAGAAAAAAGAATTCGTTTTTTTAAACAACAAGTCACAAGAAATACAAAGGATGAAATTTCCCAACTCGAAAGGATCACTACTCTCACCCTGCATATTTGGGCCTTACAAAATATCCATGACCTAACTCATATTGAACTTTTGAAAATGGACACTCCAGACCAAGTAGCACCCCTCTTTAGTAATCTTTACAGAAAAGAAATGGAAGACTCCATTTGGGAACTTTTAGAACTCCAAACGCGTGTTCGCAAACTAAAAGTGGATATTCGTTGGAAACGAGAAGTTTCTAGAGAAGATATCCACGAAACCAAATACAAACTGATCTCATTACGTAACGATGAAGAATTTATGATGAATCTTTGGGCATAAAAAACCAAAGGTTTATCGGTTCTATATCGACTATTTTTTGGTTGATAACTTGAGAAAAACTGTATATGGAAGAACCTACCCTAGTCCTTACCTAAATCCGTAAACCCCGAAAGAAAAGATCCATATCCTCTTTCTTTCAGTTTACCTTTGGGGATAAATTCCATTGCTGCCGAATTCATACAATAACGTTTGTTTGTTGGAGCGGGTCCATCATCAAATACATGGCCCAAATGAGAATTGGCGTTTTTAGAACGTATTTCGGTTCGTGTCATCCCATAAGAATGATCAGCGACTTCCACCACATTGCCACCGACAAGTGGCTTTGTAAAACTTGGCCAACCTGTACCCGATTCAAACTTGTCTTTCGAACTAAAGAGGGGTTCTTTGGAAACAATATCAACATAGATTCCTTCTTCATGATTGTCCCAATATTCATTCTGAAAAGCAGGTTCCGTTTCACCCTCTTGTGTGACACGGTATTGAAGATCGGTGAGTTTTTTTCGGAGTTCAGGATTCTCTATTTTTTTTGGGGAATGAGACGAGGATTCAGAACAGGAAGGTAACAAAAACAACCCTAATACAAAAAAGATACTGAAGAAAAGGATAGGAATGGCTCGTTTCATAGTATTTAGACCTGTAGGATTTCAAAAATTCTGCTTTTATTTAAAGGAATACAATTTCGTCTAAGCTATGTATGATGATCGCCCCCCTTCCGAAAAATGAGACCGCACGTCTTTCGGCGTTAAAAGGGCTCGAAATACTAGACACTCCTGAAGAGGAGATGTTTGATGAAATTACAAAATTAGCATCGATGATTTGTAATGTTCCCATCTCTCTTGTAAGCCTCATTGATGAAACAAGACAATGGTTCAAATCGCATCATGGATTAGATACCCGAGAAACTCCCAGGTCCCTTGCCTTTTGTTCCCATGCGATTTTAGGGGATGAACTATTTGTTGTGCCCAATGCGAAACTAGACCCTCGGTTTAAAAATAACCCCTTAGTAAATGAAGCTCCCAATGTAATCTTCTATGCTGGGATTCCACTAGCTCTCGATGACCATATTAAACTCGGAACTTTATGTGTGATTGATAACAAACCGAGAGAACTCAATGAAAATCAAATCCAAATGCTTCGCCTTCTTGGAAAACAAACCATTCGTCTCTTACAAATGCGAAAGGCAACCGAACGTTTAGAAATAGAAAAATTATCTGCAGAAAGAGCCACCGCCGCCAAACGTGATTTTATTGCCGCGATTAGTCATGACATTAGAAACCCTTTAAATTCCCTACTCGGTATGTCCGAAATGATCCGTGAAACGGATTTAGATCCAACCATTCTCGGTTATGTGGATCATATCAAAAATGCCGGGGAAGTTATTTTACATTTAGTCAATGACACCATTGAAATCTCAAGACTTGAAGAGAACGCCAATGTTTCAAATCTTGAATGGTTTGAACTTTATCAATGTTTACATATTTTAGATTCTTTTTTCAAAACAGAAACCAGACGTAAACAATTAGAATTTAAACTTCAAAACTTTACGAATCAAAATTTACTCATTCATTCGGACAAAAGAAAAATCGAAAAGATTTTATGGAATCTAACCGCCAATGCAGTTAAATTTACAAACAATGGAGAAATCACTTGTTCCGTTTCTCTGGAAACAAAAACGAATGAAAACGGATTGTTATTGATAGAAGTAAAAGACACAGGTCCTGGCATTTCTCCTGAGGTTAAGGACAAACTCTTTCAGAAATACAACCAATTCGTTCCGGAAGGATGTGGGATTTCAGGATCTGGCCTTGGACTATCCATTGTTAAACTTTCATTGGAAGAGTTGGAGGGAACCGTTAAAGTGGAATCTAAGTTAGGTGAAGGATCGACTTTTAAAGTATCTATTCCCATCGTTTGGAAATTAGAGGAAAAAAATCGGAACTCTTCTGCTGCAGGCGTAACCAATCTGAACCAACTACCAAAATTTTCTAAACAACAAAAAGTACTTATTGCCGATGACAACGATCTTAACAGGAAAGTCCTAAAAAGTTATCTAAAACCTTTCGGATTTGAAATCAAAGAAACAAGCAATGGACTTGATACAGAAAGAGAACTACTCAATTCTCTCTACGATATCGCCTTTTTGGACATCGAAATGCCAGGGAAACACGGAACTGAAATTGCGAAGGGAATCAGCGGAAAACCAAATCGACCCGTCCTTTTTGCTTGTACTGGGCTTTGCATGCCAGAGGAAAAAGAACAAATTCTAAACTCCGGATTTGAATATTTTATGCCAAAACCCTACTTAAAAGAAGAATTATACGCACATTTGACAGACATCGCCAAAAAACACCCGTAACGTTGGCCCTTAGCGGTCTGGTAGTTTTTCCCTTTCTTTTTTAGGCCGTTTTTTTATTGTATCCTATTTTCATGACTAAGAATGACACCGAAGTTGGAAATGACTTCCAATCCTTCGGATTACGTCCTGAAATACTACAAGGAATCACTGAAGCAGGCTTCGAATCACCAAGCCCTATCCAAAAACAAGCGATTCCGCTCGTATTGGAAGGAAAAGATTTAATCGCACAAGCGCAGACCGGTACCGGAAAAACTGCAGCTTACGGACTCCCCTGTTTGAACCGAATCAATGTGAATGATGGCATGCAAGTGCTTGTCCTCACACCGACTCGTGAACTTGCCCTGCAAGTATCTGATGAACTGTTTAAATTGGGAAAACATTTAGGAATCAAAACCACAACCATTTATGGTGGTAGTTCCTATTCTAAACAAATTACACAAGTGGCCAAAGGTGCCCAAGTTGCTGTTGCAACACCAGGAAGACTTCTCGACCTTCTTAAAGGAAAAGAACTTAAAAACTTCAAACCTTCTATGGTGATTTTGGATGAAGCAGATGAAATGCTCGATATGGGCTTTATGGATGATATTGAATCCATCTTTAATCTACTGCCAACCAAACGACAAACTTTACTTTTCTCCGCAACTATGCCGGAGCCGATTAAGAAGTTGGCAAGTAAATACCAAACGCACCCTGCTCATGTAAAGATAACTCCTACTGAAAAATCTTCTAAGAACATCGAACAAGTGTACTACGTGATCGATGAAGCAGAACGTGAAATTGCTGTTGTCCGAATTTTGGATTATGAAAATCCATATAAGGCAATCATCTTCACAAAAACGAAGAAAGAAGCAGATGATTTAAAAGCTACACTTGGTTTCAAAGGATACCCTGTAGAAGCACTCCACGGAGATCTAAACCAAAAACAAAGAGAACAAGTTTTAAAAAGCCTCCACGATGGCCGAGTGAAGATCCTTGTGGCAACTGATGTGGCTGCACGTGGACTTGATGTAAAAGATTTGTCTCTTGTGATCAACTACCACCTACCTTTTGATAGCGAAAGTTATACTCATAGAATTGGTCGTACAGGTCGTGCTGGTAAATCGGGAAAAGCTGTGACTCTTGTAACAACGAGAGAATCTCGTGCCCTCATCCGACTCAAAGGAACTTCTGGAACCAATCTGACCATTGCAGCCCTTCCAACCAAAAAGGAAGTACTTGCAAGGAGAGAAGAAGACTTTTTAAACAAAGTTGTGGAAACAGAAATTCATGCAGACGCAGAAGAAGTTTTAGAAAAACTTTTGAAGTTAGACGACAAACGTTCGTTATCTTTAAAACTCCTTTCGACTATGCTCGATAAAACCAAAATCAGTGGACCGGAAAAAATCGGAAAAACACCTGCAGAATGGAGTGAAATGCCTCCTGGTGGTGGATCTGGTGGAAGACGACGTCGTGAGGAAGGTGGATCTGGTGGCGGCGGTCGCGGTGGATACCGTGGTGGCAGATCCAATAGTGATAGAAGTGAACGCGGAGAAAGAAGCGAAAGAGGTGGGGATTCTCGCCGTAGTAGCAGCTCACCTTCTTCGAAAAAAGAAGGTGGCGTTTACGTAAAGGCTGCTGGGAAAAAAACTCAGCGTTTTCGAAACAAGTAGTGGCTTACAAACCACTCCTCACCGTTTCGGTAACCCCATAACTCTGCACAGGCGAGAAAGAAAACTTTCCAATAGACAAACCATTTGGTTTTTTCTTTTTCGCCGTAAGTACTCGCAAGGATAGGCATTAGTTTATCCTTGTTAGCAATCATATTATCATACCAAGCTTCACTCGTTCTCGCATAATGAGTTCCATTCACAACCCAATGATTTTCGATGAGGAAGTCTTTTTGGAAGTATAAAAACAAATCATCCGATGGCATCTGCCCACCTGTGAAAAAATATTTTGCCATCCAATCCGTTTCATCAATGATTTCAAACGGATAAGCAAACTCTTTATGAGTGAAGATATGTACAAAAAACTTTCCATCTGCCACAAGAAACTTTGATAGTTTTTCAAATAGTTTTTCGTAGTTTTTCATATGTTCTAACATTTCTACAGAAACAATTCGATCAAACTTGTCTTTGGTGGTAAAATCGTTCATATCCTTTGTGATGATGGTTAGATTTTTTAATCCACGTTCTTTGGCCCGTTTATCGATAAATTCTTTTTGTGTACGAGAGTTGGAAACACCTGTAACCTTACATTTCGGAAATTTTTCTGCAATGTAGAGAGAAATACTTCCCCAACCACATCCTAAATCCAAAACTTTCATTCCATTTTGAATCTCTGCTCGCTCCACTGTAATTCGTAACATCTCTTCTTCGGATTCCGCAAAACTTGTATCAAGACTTTGCCAGTATCCAGAGGAATACTTCATTCTAGGTCCCATTACATAAGTAAAAAAATCACTGGGAACTTCGTAATGTTGTTCGTTTGCCGCTTCTGTATGTACGGCAATCGGAGATTTTTTTAACTCTTTCACATAATTCATTTTGTGTTGGAGCTGGGCCGTAAAACTCTCTTTTTTCTCTTGTTTGATTCGCAGATTCAAAAGTTGACGAATGCGAAATCGAATGAGCCAATCAGGAAAGATATCCTTTTCTAGCAGTGCGTTGATACTAAAAGAAGAAGTTTCTTCTTTTTTGGAAGAATCCGTAAAATTCATGTTTTATCCTTTATTATTTTTGTTTGGGAAACCAAGGGAAAAATGCATTTGTGGTGCGCATGTATTCGCGAAAAACATCTCCTTTCGAGAGGAGGGAATATTTTTCTGCAAATGGAACACCGGAAATAAATCGTAACAAGACAAACATAAAGACCGGGGTAAAGAGAGAAAGGGCCGCCCAAGGCGCAGAAAGAATCGGAATGATCCCAATCCCAAGCCATATCACCCATTCAAAAAAATAATTGGGATGCCTTGTATACTTCCAAAGACCAAGATCACAGACCTTACCTTTGTTTTTTGGATCAGCCACAAACTTGTGTAGGTCACGATCGGCGATTCCTTCCCCGATCACCCCTACCACAAAGAAAATCCAACCAATTACTACCATCAAATATCCGTTAGGTCCAAAAATCCCGGTGTTGGGAAATAAGTTCCAATTTGCTGCAAAGTAAAAAGGAAAAGAAAGGAAAAGGGCAAGGAAACCTTGTAATAGAAACACGTTGGTGAACATCTTACTATGGACTTTGTCACCGTAGTCTTTTCGAAAACCTGCATAACGTTTGTCTTCCGGGTGGTTTGTCCGAATGCGAGTCCAGTATAGGAATCCAGAGAGACGGAGGGCCCAGATCCAAACGGGAACAAGAATAGCGATTTTTGCAAAAACAGTCCCTGTTCCAAAACAAACAAGGATACTGGCAATTCCTGCGATGACAAGTCCCCAACCCACATCAATGACAGCGTAGTTGTCTCGTGATTTTCCCCAAAACCACATTAGGCACATAAAGAGAAATGCAAATATAACAGCTGCTAAATAAGAAAATAAAAGATTTTCCAAAGGATAGTTCCTCTCCCTATACCTTGGTTTAGACGATGGTCAGTGTGGTTTGAAGTCCTCATAAAGTTTTTTATAAAGTATTTTTTCTAAAATTTTAGGAGAGAGAAAGCGCATCCATTCCAAAAATTTTCCGGACAAGTTAAAAGTCACAAGCCTTGCTTCTTTGTCCTTGGCAACAGACATTAAAACATGAGCCACTTCTTTTGCGCTCTTTCGTTTTCCTTTGGCAGGAGCTTCCGATAAAACTCCACCACTTGCGTCGAGACCAGAAGTACGAAGTGCCGTATCCGTATAGGGAACACATACAAGGGATACACCAAGCCCTGATTCTAAGTTTTCGATCCGAAGGGATTCGAGTGCCGCATGTAAGGCAGACTTGGATGCAGAATATGCCGCACGACCAGGTACACCATAGAGAGCAGAGACAGTGGATGTAGTCACAATATTTCCTTTAGCAATAAGAAGCAGAGGAAGGAGTCCACGAATGAGTTGGATGGGGCCAAAAAAATTCGTAGCAAAGGTTTTGCGATACACATCCATCGAAAGGGATTCAAAACGACCATGGGCCGTGATTCCTGCATTATTAAACAATACATCAATTTTAGGAACCTGTTTTCCAATCCACTGAATGGCATCTAATACAGATGTGGGATCCGCGAGATCACAGGCCACTTTGTGAATGACAGCACCTTGGTGTTTGTTTTTGGGTTCGGTAATTTCGGCAGCCCTTCTTGCAACAAGAACCAGTTCACAGGGGAATAAGGCCAATTCTTCATACAAAGCCTTACCAATCCCACTCGTTGCTCCAGTGATCACTACCACCCTATCGTTCCAAAAATCTTTATTCATAACGCACCTTTCCTCTGATTCCCACTCGACAAAGGATCAGGAGACCTGAGGATCTGACGAGTGAATTTTGATTCTAAATGACAAGAGGGAATATGTTAAACCAAGTTTGGGAAATCCAAGGATCGTTCGGGTTAGAAAATCTAAAAAAATCAACGAGGGATCTTTCTGAATCACTAGCACCCAAGGAAGTTCTTGTTCGCCTAACTGCAACTTCACTCAATTACCGAGATTATTTAATGGTGATTGGAACTTATAACCCTAGACAAAAACTCCCTCTCATCCCTTGTTCTGATGGGGCCGGTGTGGTGGAAGCCGTTGGATCAGAGGTCAGTCTTTGGAAAAAAGGAGACCGAGTCCTTCCGATCTTTGCACAGAAGTGGATGGATGGAGCACCGAATATGGACAACCTCCGTTCGACTCTCGGTGGTCCACATGACGGCTGTTTAGCGAATTATGGAAAATTCCAAGAAGAAGGACTGGTTGCTACACCAAGCCACCTTACAGACAAAGAAGCTGCCACTTTGGGTTGTGCTGGGCTTACTGCTTACAATGCCGTTGTGAATTTTGGCGGGATTGAACCCGGATCCGATGTCCTCTGTTTAGGCACTGGGGGTGTTTCTCTATTTGCCTTACAATTTGCAAAAATGATGGGGGCTCGGGTTATCATTACCTCATCCAGTGATGAAAAATTGGCCCGTGCTAAAACCTTAGGTGCCGATGAAACGATTAATTATTCCACGAGAGCCAATTGGGAACGAGATGTTCGAAAAGCAACCAAGATGGCAGGAGCCGACCTCATCATCGAAGTGGGTGGTGCTGGCACCATGCAAAAGTCTATGATGAGTGTCAAACCATACGGAACCATTGCTCTGATCGGTGTCCTTGCTGGAGGAGAATCGAGCCTTTCTCTCTACCCGATTCTTATGCAAGGAGTCAAAGTCCAAGGTGTAATTGTGGGAAGCCGCGCCGATTTTGAAAAAATGAACCGAGCTATCGAACAAAACAAAATGAAACCAGTTGTGGACAAAGTGTTCGATTGGGAGGAAGTTCCAGAAGCCCTACAGTATTTACAAACAGGAAAACATTTTGGAAAAGTTGTGGTGAGTTGGGAATAAAGAAGTAAAGATCCAAAACCAATATCAATAACAAGGATCAAATAACGATTCACAAGTGTTTCGTATCGTAATACTTTATTTTTGGGTTGCGATTCTATCTAACAACTCTTTTAGAAGGTGGCGTTCTCCTTCCGAAAGAGAAGAAACACTAGGAAGTAAAGCCTGCATGGTAATTGCTGCGGATACAATCTCGGAGCTTGCATTTTTTTGAAGTGGATCATGATTTGTAATGGCCGAAACCACTACCTCACGTGCATCATAAGATAGATTGATATCACGTATATCTTCTGGCATCGCAAGTAAGCTGAGTACGATTCCAGAACTAAAGGAATAAATCAATTCTGCCGCACGTTTTTCAGTCACCTTGAGTTGTCCTTCGACCGCAATACGATGGATTAGCTCACCGAGAAGTTGTTTTGATTTTTCGATGACAGGTAAATTTAATTCCGGCCTCGGTTCACCAAACATCAATACATAAAGGACTGGGTTTTCAAGTCCAAAGTTGATATGGGAATCCCAGGCCCTACGTAGGTCTTCCACAGGATCAGAACTTGGTTTTTGTTCCTTCTTTTTGTTAAAGGCAGCGACAAATCCAGACTCAGCTACGGCATCGAGTAGTCCGCGCATGTCACCAAACAAACGATAAAGAGTCGGTGCTTGCACCTTTGCTGCAGCAGAGACACTCCTCGTCGTTAAGGCCTCTCGACCGCCTTTTTTTAATACACCAAGAGCCGCTTTTATAATCCGCTCACGAATATCATTTCGGGATGCACTCACTGCAGGTGTTTGGCCTGCTAACTTATTCTTAGACACGATACACTGCTACTTTTAATTCAAATTCTTCGGAACACCTATAACTTAGAAAAGAATGTGGACTTTGTCGATGATTAAAAATTTCGACATAACATTGAAACTCCAAACTTACATTCACCTTTTTTGATTTTTGTCTCTGGTGCCAAATCAAGTCAGACTTTACCTAATTTAAGACCGTATATTGATTCTTTCTTCCCAATTTTTTCGATGAAGGAGGGAAAATTTGATTGCAGGCACATGTTATCTGTGATAA
Source organism: Leptospira bandrabouensis (assembly GCF_004770905.1). Taxonomy (NCBI): domain Bacteria; kingdom Pseudomonadati; phylum Spirochaetota; class Leptospiria; order Leptospirales; family Leptospiraceae; genus Leptospira; species Leptospira bandrabouensis. Next base: position 42,124 of record NZ_RQHT01000010.1, read on the forward strand.
ACAAATATTGTTATCAATGATAACAATATTTGGGTCTGGAATCAAACGGACCCAAGACAAAAAGGAAAGGGGCAATATGTCTAATAAAATCTGGCTCATTACTGGAAGTTCTCGAGGTTTTGGTCGCATCTGGACGGAAGCTGCACTCAAACGTGGCGACAAAGTGGCGGCCACCGCACGTTCTTTATCAAACTTAGCAGACCTGAAGGAAAAATATGGTGATCAAGTTCTAACTTTAGAGCTCGACGTAACAAAACCCGATCAGGTCAAACGTGTGGTGGAAGAAGCCCATGCGCACTTTGGCAAATTAGATATCATTTTGAACAATGCTGGATATTCACTTGTGGGCACCATAGAAGAAGCAAGTGGAGATGAAGTCAGGGCTCTTTATGAAACTAATATTTTTGGCCCACTCTCTGTCATCCAAGCCGCATTACCGTTATTACGCAAACAAGGTAGCGGTCATATCGTTGGTATTTCCAGTACTTTGGGACTTGTATCGATGCCATTGATTGGATACTACTGTTCTTCCAAATGGGCGTTCGAATCGATCCATGAAAGTTTGGCGATGGAAGTGAAACCTTTTGGTATCAAAGTAACCATTGTAGAACCAGGTGCTTATGCCACCGAGTTTGGAAGCCCCGCTTCATTGAAGTTTGCCACTGGACTTGATATCTACTCAGATCTTAAAAATCAGTTCCAAGAGAGAATGAAGAGTATGGAACGTGGGAATCCGAATGCAACACCTGAAGCTTTGTTCAAAATGATCGATGCAGAAAATCCACCTCTTCGATTTTTTCTGGGAAATCAAAATTTGCCTTTGGTAAGAGAAACCTATGCCAATCGTCTAGCCACTTGGGAGGTTTGGCAGGAAATTTCAGACGCAGCACAGGGATGATTGTAAAAAGAGGACCATCTGGAAATTCTAATTTCCTATTTCCTTATATTTCTGGATGAGACGTCCAAAAGAAAAGATAATTAAGTTGGTACATTCCGGGCATTACCAGCTTATCTGAGTTAGTTTAAACTTCTTTTAATTTTACTAATTCTTTCATTGTACGAAACTCTAAATCCGCTACCGTATGAAGAAGAACTTTAATTTCACTGAGGGCACTCTCCTCTCCCCTTTTTCCCAAGGTATCAAACAAGGAGGCAATATTTGTCCAGTGGTCTGCAATCTCTTTGAATTGGAGATAAGCATTTTTAATAATAGGATCTTTTGTTAGTTCATAAGATTCATAAAGAAAGTCTCTATACAAATTACGAAAAATAGCTCCACCCGTCCCAGCTTTTTCCATCATCATCGCAGTGGTTCCAAAATCTCTTGGAATGTCCTTGGAAGAATGGTACCATTTCTCCAAATAGGTTGCTAGTTTTTTAATCCCTTTATAGGAAACATTGGTAATTGGAGGATTTACATATTCACGTGCATTGTTTTTTGCCGCAAGGACCACAACCTTATCCAAGTTAATTTGTTTTTTCCCCGGCCCAATCGTATAAAAGAGATTTTTAGATGCCATTGGTCCTTTTTCGTTTCTTGCCAATTCCAAACTTTTTAAGGAAGTTTGTACCTTGGTCCCTTGTTGTTTTGTATCTACCAAATATGCATTTTTATCGTCGTATCCATATAAAGCAGCATAATGACCTGCAAAATGAAAGGGTTTGGAAAAATATTCCAAATGAAAACAATCTAACTTTAAACCAACGGGTGTTCCGGAATCAATCATATCCCGAACCGATGACCAAGCCTTTGACTTTGAAGATGTTTCCGAAATTTTAAGATCCAATTTTAGATTTTTTGTTATATTTTTTGTGAGTTCATCTGGTTTAATTCTCCCACCAATAAAGGGGTAGTCCATCGACTTCATATTCCAAAAGATAAAGCTAAGCCCTTCGCCAATGCCAAATAATATGGGTTCAGTGAGATCGATCCCAATATGTTTTAGAAGTGTCCCTGTAGTTGTGGTTTCACAGTGAACTCCTATAAAAGGAGAAAGTTTATTTATGATCATAGCTTAAATGATTTCCAACGTTGTAATGGTTTCGCATCAGTGACTACTTGTCAGAAAGGTATTTGGATTCATGTTACTTTAAAAGTTTAACCAAGCCCTACATCGAGAGCCATCATAAGAACAAATCCAAACATGGCACCGAGGGTCGACATTTCCGTTTCCTTACCCGTATGAGATTCGGGAATCAGCTCCTCCACTACCACAAAAATCATAGCACCCGCTGCAAAGGAAAGTGCAAACGGTAATAAACTTTCCACATAAAACACAAGGGCGGCTCCTAAAATTCCACCGATCGGTTCCACAAACCCAGAGAGTTGTCCATACCAAAAACTTTTCCTGGCACTAAATCCCTCGCGTAACAAAGGAATGGAAACAGCAGCCCCTTCTGGAATATTTTGGATGCCGATTCCAAAAGCGACAACAACTGCTGCCATCAGTGCTTCATATGTAAACCCATCACCAAGCGCGCCAAAGGCGACCCCCACGGCCAAACCTTCCGGAATGTTATGAAGAGTGATCGCAAGAATTAAAAGTAAACTTCTTTGAAAAGAAGACTTCCCTCCTTCCAAACGATTTTCTTCTAAACCAACATGTAAATGTGGAAGGAGTTTATGTAATAAATACAAAGAAAGCCCACCAGATAAAAAACCGAGACTTACATGAAACCAAGCAAGATTTCCAGCACGTTCAGAAAGTTCAATCGATGGTAAAAGAAGAGACCAAAAACTAGCCGCAATCATAATCCCAGAAGCAAAACCAAGCATGGCATTAAAGACAGGTCTTGGCACCGTGCGAAAGAAAAAAACAAAACCGGCACCGAAAGCAGTGCAAAACCAAGTAAACCCAGTGGCAAGAAGTGCCAAAACCACTGGATGTAGAGATAGAAAAAAATCGAACATCTATTTAGCTGGCATCATTCCGACAAAGAGAGAACTCATTTCTTTGGCTCGCCAAAGTCCATCGGTATCTTTTTCCATAGATACAGGTCGATAACTGGAAGCACCGCGAGTCGCTACAAAAAGTTTTAGTTTCCCCGTTGATTCCTCTCCCGAATATGGGTTGGTAAATGTTTCCACTGTCAAAGGACTACTCGGCGTATAACCGTTAGCTGGTTCTGCCCCTTTCCAATAACCATTGGATAACATTTTATATTTATCAAGTTGCCCTAACAAATATTTGTCACTTCCTCCTAAGTCCATTCCCTCTACGGCGGAAGGTTTGGTAGACTTTTGTCTGTTTTTGGAGAGGACAGAAAGGATCACGGCTTTCGTTCCCAAGTCCTGATTTTTGCCATAAATAGAAATGGCAAGGACTAACATTGCAACTCCTCCTTCTGGTGTGGAGGCCACTTTCGATTGTAATGATTTGAATTCATCTACAGTGGTAGGTTCGGTAGATATACTAACAGGATTTCTCTCTGTCAAGTTTTGAGCCACAATGGGTAAGGAAAAACAAAATACTAATAAACAAGTGATCGTTTTCATGGTCGAGAATACTAGAATCATTATGATTTGGTTTCAATCCTTTTTCTTCATTTTTTTCTTTACCAAATGACTAGAAGCGGTAAACTTCTTTTATGAAAAAAATATTCTTTATTTCTCTCTTTTTTCTTCCTTTCCTTATCACCTCACAGACATTAAAGGATGCAAAAGAATTCCAAGCACTCTCCAAAAAAATGTGTGCAAAATCGTCTGAGTGTATGAAAGAAAAACTAAAAGACCTTCCCGCAGACCAAAGGAAAATGATCGAGTCTCAATTTGTCAATGGGAACGTCTGCGAATCTCGTTATAAAAACTACGTTGTAGAAGGCCAAAAACCGGCAAACAACCAACCCACAAAAAAACTCACCAAACAAGATTTAGAAGACATGAAAAAATGTGCCAAAGATATGGCTGCCTTTTCCTGTGCCGACTTAGAAGAAGGAAAAGTTCCAGAGTCTTGCGAAAAATTCCAAGAAGAAGATTAATCCAAATAATCTACACTTCCATCCAATACGGGCTAACCTCGTTTAGCCCGTTTTTTCCTGATAATTTCAAAATCAGTCGGTCCATACCAATCGAAATTCCAGAACAATTTGGAAATCCATTTTCTAAACATCCAAGAAAATCTTCATCCATAGGGAAAACTTCTTTCCCCAATTTTGCACGTAACTCCTGTTCATCGCTAAAACGTTTTTTCTGTTCCTCTACGTCGCTAAGCTCATAAAATGCATTGGCAAGTTCCAGTCCGTCCCAATAAATTTCAAATCGTTTGGCAACTCCATCTACAATTTTGGCAAGGGCCGCACATTCAGGTGGATAGTCGTATAAAAAAACAATCCCTTCACCTAATTTTGGTTCTACTAGGTTTAAAAAAACCAAAAAGAATAAATCTTCATATTGCCACCGATTCAGTTCTGATACGGGTGTATTCGATAGTTTTTTGGAGGTAATGGTTTTGATTAGATCTTCTTTTAAAAAACCATGTCCAAGGTTTTGCAAAAAAACTTCTTCCACAGAGAGGTGACGAATCCATTTGGGATTTGTAAGGTTTTTCTTATCTTTTTCTCTTCCCAAAGCAGAAATCAATTCTCTCAGGAATTTTTCTATAAAATGACGTAAAATCACATCATCCATTTCTTTTGCATAGAGTTCTAACATTACAAACTCTTTCGAATGAACCCCACTTCCCATCTCTCCCGACCGGTAAGTATGAGCGAGTTCAAAGATTCGATCGAGCCCAGTTGCCATCATTTGTTTTAAACTGTATTCGGGAGAAGTGATGAGATATCCTTTTTCCCTACCGTTAGGGGAACGCACTTCAAACGGATCTAAATATGGTTCCATACCTACTACGGGTTTGAATGTCGGCGTATCTACCTCCAAAAACTCATTTCTCGAAAGAATCTCACGTACCATTTTGAAAACTTGAGATCGAAAAATAACTGTATCTTTTGAGAGAGAAATCATACCATTACCTCCAATGGCAAAAAAAACAAAATACCTGAACATACGAGAAGTTCAAAACGCGTATGAAATTGTCATTTTGTCTAAAGACGTTCATCAAGAATTAGAAGAAGAATTGGATTCTGTCATGCATATGTTGTTCTTCCAAACAAGGTCTCATATCCAAATGGATCTTTCCAACCTTCCTTACCTTCCCATCACTCTTCTCACTAAACTTTTAAATATGGCTCGTGACCTAAGATTAAAAAAAAGGGTTCTAGTATTACTCGGATTACCCATTTCTAGTTATATGTATTTAAAACGATTTGACCTAGTTCGACTTGTGTTTCCAAGTCCAGCGATCCTTAAAGAGTCTCATCGAGTTCCCAGGGGATAATTTCTAAATTCACACCCAGTTCACCTAACAAAAGCATAGTTCTTTTGTCGAGAACCACTCCTTTTGTGAACTCAGAGGCAAACTCTACAGAAACGTAAATGGTAGATTCATAGTTTTCGGTGAATTCTTTTAGTTCTTTTCGAACAGGTGCTAAAGTTTTAAGCAAATCCCAAATATGATCCAATGCAGGGAATTCAGGTCCCAATTTAGAATTGATCTGCCAATGACTCGGAATTGTCATATTTTCGATGTCTTTTACATCCGCTCCGTGGTAATAGTCCGGTTGGATGCCCAATTTTTCCGTCAGTTCCTGCGGCTTTAGCCTCGGACCTGTGATGGCGAACATCGCCCACGATTTTGCTTCTCTTTGTGTTCCCGATTCCATTTTTTACTTTTTTTTTCTACTACAAGAACCAAATTGAGAAAGAACTCAAGGGAAAAACATGAAAAATATTTTGGTAATTGAGGACGATCCGGATATTGGGAACCTAATTCGGAAATCTCTCGATTCTGCTCACTATACAACCTCCGTCTTTGAAAACGGCGAAGAAGGTTTGAAATTTTACAAGTCCAATCATCCTGATTTAGTGATTCTGGATTTATCTCTACCGGACATTGATGGTATGGAGATTTGCCGTAGTATCCGAAAAGCCGATGAAAGTACTCCGATTTTCATTTTATCTGCAAGGACAGAAGAAATCGATCGCATCATGGGACTTGAGTTAGGCGCTGATGATTACATCACAAAACCTTTTTCAGTTCGTGAACTAAAAACACGAGTGGATGTTTTCTTTCGTAGATGGGACAAAAAAATTGGGATCAAACCCAACGTGGGCCAAGCAGGAGAAATCATTCGCGGAGCTCTAAAGATTGATTCCATCCGCAGACGTGTGACTCTGAACGAAAACATCATCAATATTTCTAGAAAAGAATTTGACATCTTACAACTGCTAGCTGGATCTCCGGGGAAAGTTTTTTCTCGCGAAATGATTTTGGAATCAGTTTGGGGAGTGGAATGGGATGGATTTGAAAGGATGATCGACAGTCATATCAAACGCATTCGTTCTAAACTAGAAAAAAACTCTGCTCAACCAGAATGGATCGAAACCATTTGGGGAATCGGATATCGTTTCACTGACAACTTTGAGAACATAGTCGTTCCAGAATAAAAAACATTATGGAAGAAGTGAAGAAGGACAAATCCCTCATCGACGAAATCAAGTTGTATGAGAAAAAAGCCAAAGAAATTGAACAAAGAGCCAAGGAGAAGTATATGGAACAAGTAAGCGACATCAAACAAAAGTTAGGTAAAGCCAGTGAAGAGGCTTCTATCAAAGCAAAAGAAGTCATAGACAATGTAGGATCTTATGTAAAAGAGCACCCACAAAAAGCCGCAATCATTGGATTTGGCGTTGGTCTTGGTCTTGGACTCGCTCTTGGTTGGTTCTTTAAGAAGAAATAATTGGACGAGAAACACACAAAACATCGCAAAAAAGGCGGAATCAAAGCCGCCTTCGAAGAATTAGTCGCCAAGCTTGTTGCTTATGGCGAAGTGATGGTGATTTACATTCAGAAAAATCTCCAAATTTATATTAGAAATTTGGTTTTGTCTTCTGTTTGGATTTTCACTGCTCTTTTCCTAATCTTCCTCGGTCTTATATACATATCCTACGGTGTGTATTTAAGCATTCAGAAGTTTTTAGCGGCAGGAGATCCCATCCTTTCTAGTTTTGGAACAGGATTTGGATTTTTAATTTTTGCAATTTTCTTTTTATCACTGGTTCTAAAGAAAAAATAAGCACATGAGATTTAATCCCCTAACAGACCACGAACGGTATTTAGACAAAGATCCAAAAGAAATGTCTCTCACTGAACTTAGGATGTTACTGAAAATCAAACGAATGGATTTACAAATTGGTTGGAATGAGTTTGAAGGCAAAATCAAATTCTGGCAACGAGTGGTTAGGTCCGTTCGAGAATCAGGAATGGTAGACCAAGTAAAAGAAGGATTTCAATCCTACTTACAAAATAAATCCCCAAAAGAATAAGGGTTTCCCCACGCAAAGCCGATCATTGTAAAAACAAAGAAGGACTTCCTATGGCTTCAGATGAAATCTTAGTATTTACCACAATCGGCGATCGCGATATGGCCGAAGAACATATCTCCGAAATGTTAGAACAAGGAATCATCGTTTCAGGAACCATCTTCCCAGAAGTGGAACTTGTTTATTTATGGGAAGGAAAAATCACGGTTGATACCGAAAACAAAATCCTTCTCAAAGCAAAAGCTGACAAGTACAATGCGATCGAAGAATACATTATGAAACGTCATCCTTACATTGCTCCAGAAATCATTCGTATGGACGTAAGTTTTGGTAGCCCCGCCTATAAAGCGTTTGTTGCCGACAAAATCAAAAAAAATAGTTAGATTCAAATAATAAATACCCAAAAGCCAATCGCTTTCTTTCGATTCTTCCCTTGACGAAACACGATTGGTGGCTGTAGAACCATCTCTGATTCTATTTCCTCAAGTGGGCGCCTCGAATCTATTTCTCTACCAACCTTCCTTTTCTAGAAACGACCGGGCGTACTACGGGGTCCGCATTCGCTCCCGTCTGCCTAAAGGCAGACCAAGCCCTTGGTATGCCCTGGCGCGGGATTCTCCCTGGATTCTTTCGAAACTACACTCCCGATCAAAAAAAGTGTTGCCAAATAACTACATATAATTGCGTAGTCAGATGGCTACACAATGGATTTACGAAGAGATGTTTTTCAGGCAATTGCAGATCCCACTAGGCGGGCCATCCTCCTCCTAGTGGCCACCCAGTCTATGACGGCAGGTGCCATTGCCTCACAGTTTGATACCAAACGACCTACCGTTTCCAAACATTTACAAATTTTAACTGAATGTGAATTGTTAAAAAAGGAACCTAACGGTCGTGAGATTTATTACCATCTAAACCCAAACAAAATGAAAGAGATTGCAAACTTCATTGAACCTTTCCAAAAACTTTGGGATGACCGGTTTAACAAGCTGGAATCGGTAATGAAAAATTACCAAAAAAAAAATTGAATTTCGAAACAACAAACCTAGAGGAGAAATGAATGGAACTCAAAACAAAAGTGTATGCAGAAGACGGCCAACAAGAGTTAAGAATCGAACGAGAATTTGATTTACCAACTTCTTTAGTATTTAAAGCTCACACGGAACCTGAACTCATCGAACAATGGATGGGAAACAAGGTCCTTAAGTTTGAAGCAAAAAATCATGGAAGTTGGATCTTTGAAACGAAAAATCCAGAAGGAGTCGTATTGTTTCGAGCCAATGGAGTTTTACTCAATATCAAAGAAAATGAAAGTTTTGTGCGTACCTTCGAAATGGAAAATACAGGTTTCCCGATTCAACTTGAGTTTTTTGAATTTCAGAAAATTTCGGAAACCAAAAGCAAACTCGTTATGCATATTATTTATAAGTCAGTCGAACAAAGAGACCAAATTTTAAAGATGCCATTTGCTAAGGGAATCAATATGGCGCATAACCGATTGGAAGAAATAATCAAAGGTTAAGATTGATTCGGAATTATATTTTAATTTAGGAGAAATGAGATGTCAGAAAAAACTAAAAAAATTGTTTATTGGTTCTTTACCCTATGGTTGTCACTCGGGATGGTATCCACTGCGATTGTACAACTAATCAAACTTCCCGAAGAAGTAGAAAAAATCAACCAACTAGGTTACCCTACTTACTTTCTTACGCTTCTTGGGGTTTGGAAACTGCTCGGTGTTGTGGCAGTTTTATCACCAAAATTTGTTTTGTTGAAAGAATGGGCTTATGCTGGATTTTTCTTTGCCATGTCTGGGGCAGCCATTTCCCATATCGCCTGTGGCCATCCATTCGGAGAAATTTTTCCTTCTTTGCTACTTTTATCACTCACAGTGATTTCTTGGTATTTACGACCTGAAGGTAGAAAAATCAAAAGCGAATAGTGACTGAAACCATTTTCCAAAAAACGATTTTGGATCAACTTACCTTCAAACAAAGTTGGTCCAAACATACGACTCCCTTTAGTTCTGTTCATTCGATCGAGACATCATTCCAAGGAATGATGATTTAGTTTATATTCCTGATACCAATGGTGGCATCCATAAAATGCGATGAGTAAAAACACAATGTATTCCAAAGTCACGAAGGGAATTTCCTTTAAGGAATAGATGGTGATACAAACTATATCTACAAACACCCATAAAAACCAAGATTCCAACTTTCTTTGAGCCAGTAAAAAGTTAGCAACGATACTTCCCACAGTGGTAAACGCATCCCAATACAAGAATTCAGGTGGTTTTGTAAAAATGTTTGGTAACCATATTGGTAATCGACTTGTAACTGCTCCCAAGAAATAAGTCCCAAAAAGAATCACTAAAACAAGAACCAAGTTTTTTGATGTACCTATAGATTGAATTTTTACATAAACACCAGTTTTTTTCCGCCAAACGATCCAACCATACACACTAGATCCAAAGAAATAAATTTGTAACAACATATCGGAATAAAGTTGGATTTGGAAAAATAAACAGAAAAAACAAATAGAAGTCAAAATCCCAAAAGGCCAAGTAAGGATATGATTTCTTGAGGCTAAGTAAACACATAGAAGTCCTGTGCTTGTGCCGAGGAGTTCAATCAGACTTATCGGATTACCGAATACAGAGAAAATTTGAAGTTCTTTTGAAAAGATTAAGGACAAATCGAACATATTAAGACACTAAAAGAAGGTTCTTACTCATTAATCCCACAAAATCCGATTAAGATACAAAATGTATCCTCTGTGAGAACCTTTCCTAAACCAAAACCAGACCATTCATACAATAACAAAAATAAAAAAAACAAACTTTAATAAGTTAAACTGTTTTGCCTAAGTCTATATTCGAAAGAAATCTTCCTTAAAACCCTTCTCCCCTAGCCACTTACTTTGCAGAAGATTATAACCTACTATTTCAAAATCACGGGAAATCCATTTTCTGTATTTTTTTTTGGACCTAGAGAATGCATAAGGATCAATGAAATTCATTTCTGCTTTCATAACCAAATAATCTTCGTTAGTTGGAACTGTAAAATACAAATAATTACAATACTTTGCCATTTTTTCCAAAACACCGGGGATCATCGAATCTGGCAAATACTGAATCACTGAATTACAAATCCCAAGTTCCACGGGTTCTTTTTCCAATTTGGGGAGTTTGAGTGTCTCTAGAGATTCGTGATAAATATGATACTTATCAGATTTTTTGACCCAGTCTTTTTTCTTTAGGTCTTCGTAAGCTTCTTTGGATGCGTCCACTGCATATACTTTTACGGGAGAAAATGTTTTTACCATCTCTCGCAGTAAAATAGCTTTTCCAAACCCAAAATCGGCAATTTTGTAAACAGGAATTTCCATTAATTGAAAGAGTGCTTTTAAGTATTCCGCATGTTGTTTGGCATTATAAGAACCATCTACATCCAAACCATTGCCATAGATATCTGACCAATACGAGTCATCAAACTTTTTGCCATTTTTACCGAGGCCAAAACTTTTTTTATTTAAGAATCCTTTCACTAAAATTGAACCCCAAGACTTTGTAATTCTTTGATCATTTCTTTAATGTATTTTGGTTCCAAAGTCAGCTGGTTTACTTCCTTTTCATAGGCCTTCGTCACCATTTGATTGTCTAGTTTAACTCGTTTTAGATATTTATCCAACGATTCCTTACTGATTTTTTTTTCAGAAAAATCAGCCATAAGTGGATGAGAAAAAAATCTTTGCCTGATGGAATCTTCTAACTCGCGTATTTTTGATTTGATGATACCAACAAATCGTTTGATGGAAGTATCATGAAATGAAACATTAGTTTGTTCGTTTGGTAATAGTTCATCAACCTGTAACTTAATTTCTAAAATTTCTGCGATGTTCATAGTATCTCTGGCACTAGAAAGTTTAGTCATAAGTTTAGATTTACGTTCTCGTAATATAGGGTCTTGTTCTTTATCAGGATGGATAAGTTTGGCTAAATTTTTGAATAAGGTGTTGATGTCTGTGCTAAGTAGTTTTTCTGCTTCTAATTGTTTTTTTTCTTTTTGGCTTTGTGTTTTTGATTTTTTGCGATGATTCGAATTGGAATCTCTGCCTCTAAAATATTCCGACCGGTACTCTTCATATTTTTCGCGAAACTCTCTATACTTTTCTTCGTGTGACTCTCTTTCCTCTTCTGAATCAAACCCCGTACGATTCATGTCATCCAAATCAATGTCAATGCCAAAGGTGTTTTTAATCCTGGCTTCCATTTGATTTTTATACCGCAGCCTCTCCATCTTTTCAAATTTGGTTTCTAACTGATCACGCAGTGGCCCATAAAAATTTGTGTCTTCCATCATGGAATCGTTACACATTTCCAAAAGGTAACGCCGCAGGAATTCTCTTTGCATTTTTCCAAAGGAAAGTTTTTCTTCCAGAAGAATGGAACACATAATTGCAAATCGTTCTTTCTCCAACTTCTTCTGTTTTTCCAACTCTGGCAAAACTTCATTCAAATAAGTTTCATTGACTAGTCGAAATAAAGGTTCAATTTCTTTTGAACGTTCTAAGGTTTCCTTATGTTTACGCAGAGCATCGTTAAACTCTTTTTGAGCCTTGGTTTGGTTGGACGAAACGCCCGTCCAGATTAGGGATTCCTCTGCGGTGGCATTCGGTTTGGATTTTTGTTTTGGCATTTTTGGAGAAGGAAAAAATCGCCAGATCAATGGGACCTGGCGACTGTTTGGTTTTGTTCTTTGGTTTACTTACGCTTTCATCAGGTTTAAAGCAGCACCTGCTTTGAACCATTCGATTTGTTGCGCATTGTAAGTATGGTTCACAGAAATTTCTTCCTGTTTCCCATCCTTATGATTAAGAACTAGTGTAAGCGGTTTTCCTTCGGCAAAACTTGTGAGTCCTACAATATCAATCACATCATCTTCTTGGATTTTATCGTAGTCGTCTTTATTTGCAAAAGTCAAAGCCAACATCCCTTGTTTTTTCAAGTTGGTTTCGTGAATCCGCGCAAAGGATTTTACAAGAACGGCTCTGACACCTAAATGTCTTGGTTCCATTGCCGCATGTTCCCTAGAAGAACCTTCGCCGTAGTTTTCATCCCCAACCACAATGGATCCAATCCCTTGTGCTTTGTAAGCTCTTTGGGTTTGCGGAACCGGTTCGTAGTTTCCGTTCAGTTGGTTTTTTACTTCGTTGGTTTTACCATTAAAGATGTTAGTAGCCCCAATGAGTAAGTTATTGGAAATATTATCCAAGTGACCACGAAACTTAAGCCAAGGACCCGCCATCGAAATATGGTCTGTTGTACATTTTCCTTTGGCTTTGATGAGGAGTTTTAGACCTTTGAGGTCAGTGCCTTCCCATGCTTTGAATGGAGCAAGAAGTTGTAATCTTGTGGATGTTGGATCTACAATGACTTGCACTCCTGAACCATCTGCCGCCGGAGCCACAAAACCTGCATCCTCTACCGCAAAACCTTTGTTAGGAAGTTCTTCCCCGGTAGGTGGGTCCAGTTTTACTTGCTCGCCTTTTTCGTTAGTTAAAGTGTCAGTGAGTGGATTGAATCCTAAGTCCCCAGCAATGGCAAGTGCCGTAGTGATTTCTGGAGAAGCTACAAAAGCATAAGTGTTTGGGTTTCCATCTTGGCGTGCTTGGAAGTTACGATTGAAGGAGTGAACAATGGTGTTCTTTTCCTTTTTTTCTGCACCCACACGAGACCACATTCCAATACAAGGTCCACAAGCATTAGAGAAAACTTTCGCTCCAATTTTATGGAAGGAATCGATGAACCCGTCTCTTTGGATGGTGTATCGAACTAGTTCCGATCCAGGAGTGATGGTAAACTCTGCTTTGGTTTTTAAACCCTTGGCAGCCACTTGTTTGGCAAGGGAGGCAGCTCTTGAAATATCTTCGTAAGAAGAATTAGTGCAAGATCCGATAAGACCTACTTCTACTTTGAGTGGCCAACCATTTTTAGTGGCTTCTTCTTTCATTTTGGAAATAGGAGTCGCAAGGTCTGGAGTGAATGGACCGTTTACGTATGGTTCTAATGTATTAAGATCAATTTCGATCACTTGGTCAAAGTATTTGGATGGATCTACATACACTTCTGGGTCAGCAGTCAAATGTGCTTTGTATTTGTTAGCAAGGTCAGCCACATCACTTCTGTTAGTGGATCGTAAGTAACGTTCCATGGATTCATCATAACCAAAAGTAGAAGTGGTTGCCCCAATTTCTGCTCCCATGTTACAGATTGTACCTTTCCCAGTACAAGAGAGGGCTTCGGCACCTGGACCAAAGTATTCTACAATCGCACCAGTTCCCCCTTTCACAGTGAGGATTCCTGCCACTTTTAAGATAACATCTTTTGCGGATGTCCAACCATTTAACTTTCCAGTAAGTTTGACACCGATGGCTTTTGGCCATTTGAGTTCCCAAGCAAGACCGGCCATCACATCACAAGCGTCAGCTCCACCAACACCGATGGCAACCATTCCAAGTCCCCCAGCGTTTACTGTATGGGAGTCTGTTCCGATCATCATCCCACCTGGGAAAGCATAATTTTCTAAAACCACTTGGTGGATGATACCAGCACCTGGTTTCCAAAAACCGATTCCATATTTATTAGAAACGGAGGATAAAAAATCATATACTTCTTTGTTTTCTTTAACAGCAATTCCAAGATCCACACCGGATTCGTCTTTTGCTGTGATTAAGTGGTCACAGTGAACGGTGGAGGGAACCGCTACTTTTTTACGACCAGCTTGCATAAATTGGAGAAGCGCCATCTGCGCTGTTGCATCTTGCATCGCCACACGGTCTGGTGCAAAGTCAACGTAGTCGACACCGCGACCAAAACTCTTTGTTGGATTTCCATCCCAAAGGTGGTTGTATAAAATCTTTTCTGTAAGTGTGAGGGGTCGACCCACTACCTTCCTGGCTTGTGCGATGGCCGCTTCCATTTTGGAATAACGTGCCGCAATCATTTCTATATCAAATGCCATCTGAACCTCTTATACCTATCAGACCGCAGGAAAAAAGGGAATCAATCGAAAATTAAACTACAAGTGCTAAAATCAGTAAATTTGGCTCACTTGTGTGAACCTGTATCTTTTTTAGCCGTCAATGCGGACATAAACTTCATCCGCTTTGAGGATAAGGCCCGATTTGATTTCGATAAGCCTGGTATTGACAAAAACTCCGTCTTGGTATGGTGTCACAATTCCTGTAATGATAACGTCCAATTTCAAAACATCGCCTATTTTGCGCAAGGTGGCGGTGTCGGTAGGAGAATCAAGTCCGAGACCTGCTTCTTTTAAAACCTTTTGGTTGGCCAAGCGGTCTAAGATTTGGAATCTGTCTTTTTTCACAAGTTCTGTTGTGAGTTTCTCTGCTAGGATTTCGCCATACGGACTTTTTTTGCCTTCCTGGTCTAAAAAAGTTAATACAACAAGTCTTTGTGGTTGGAAGTAAAAACCTTTCTCAGAAAGAGAAACTGCAAGTTGCTCTAGAGGAGGAACAACTTTTTTCTGAGGTTTAGATTCCCTCTCGTCCCCCAAATAACATGCGCTAATGCTTAGTAAGACAAAAACAAAAAATAAAATTTTAAAACGCAAGTTCCATCCCAAGTGATGTAACATATTCATAAAACGATTTTCCATTAAACCCATTCCCATACATATAACCACCGGGAACCCCAATTAGCATACCGTCTTTATAAAATTGGTTCTGAAAATTAAGAAAAAAAGTGGTTTTTAGTTTGCCAGGATGTTTCCCACGAAAGGAGGCAGAGAAAGTTTCTGGAGACCTACCATTTTGATCTTTGATATGTAAGAGCGGATCATTAAATACATTGAAAATTTGGTTCCCAACATAAAGTGAATAACTTTTCGAAGATCCTAAAAAGAAGATAAGACCAAGCGAAGCATTGTCCTGGGCTGAACCAAACCCAAATTGACCGAGAGGAACAGTACCGGGCCTTGGATTTACGTAATTGTATTTTAAATTTAATTGGATTTTGTCACTGCCGAAAAAAAAAGAAAACTTACCACCTTCGGCACCGTAGGCGGAAACTGGGTTTTCTGTTTTTACATTATACACAGCAGTTTGCACTTTCAAAAATTGCGATGGATTAAAACTTCCTTGGAATTCGTACGATTGCCTAGGATCATATAATGAGCGTTTATTGGCCTCTAATTGACGAAAGATGAGTGTTGCCGACGGATGAACAGGACCAACAAGAGAAGGTTGCGAAAGAGACGGCTCTCCACTTAACTTTGCATCCCAAACTAAAGTTGTCTGGGGAGAAAAATCAAAATCCAATTTAGAACCAGTATTTGCAATTGGATTCCATTGTGAGGTAGTTTGTACTTCTTTTTTATAACCAGATAAAGGATTGGAAGAAAGGAATTTAAGATTACTTTTATATTCGGAAGATTGACTTCCCACAACATTTGTTTCATATCCCAATCTAACTTGGCGTGACAAACCATCTTCCAACTTACGCAAGTTTGACGATTCAGATTCCCTGATATCTGTGTCTTTTAAGGGCGCAAAAAAAACGACCCCCAGAAGACCTAGACCTGAGAATAAAGAAACAAATACCGAAGATTTCGGGGAGTACATAGAGAGACTATGAAACATATTTCCTAAATTCAGATGAATGTAAATCTATTTTTGGAAAAGGAACATTGAATCTCCATAAGAATAAAAACGAAACCTGTTCTGTAGAGCGTACTGATAAGCATCCAACACTAGTTTGGTATTTGCAAACGCACTTACCAAAAGCAAAAGACTGGACTTTGGTAAGTGGAAGTTAGTGATCAGGCCTTGTACTGATTGGATATTGTCACCTGGCGACAAAAAGATGTCAGTTTGACTTGATCCCACCTTATATTTCTTTAATTGAGAATCAAATACAGTTTCTAAGACGCGAAGTGTAGTGGTTCCTACGGCAATGATCCTTCTCCCCTCTTTTCTAGCACCGTTTAACTTTGATGCTGTGGACTCGGAAACAAAATACTTTTCCCTATGTAAGGTTTTCGTTTCCCATTGTTCAGGAGTCAGTGGACGAAATGTCCCATAACCAATCTGTAATTCCACAGGGACAAATTCTGCACCATTTTTTAGGACGTTCTCTTTTAATTCTTCTGTAAAATGGAGTCCAGCGGTGGGAGCAGCCACAGATCCTGAACGGTTGGCAAAAATAGTCTGGTAACGAACTTTATCTTCTTCTGTCACATTTCGTTTGAGATAAGGTGGAATGGGTATATTTCCAAAAATTCCAAAATCAGAATCGGAAATGGGACTTTCGGAAAATAAAATGGAAAGTTCTTCTTTTGGTCCTTGGTAGGAAAACTGATAATTTTCAAAACCCACTGGGAAAAGTTTTTCACCTAACTTTAATTTTGCCCTATTTTTTAAGATACATAACCAACTTCTGTCGGATGGATCTAACGATTCCAAAAAAATCGATTCATGAATGCGGCCAGATTCCACTTGTAAATACACACGACGGGCTGATACTTTTGTCTCATTATATACAAATACATCTCCGGGACGAACCAACGCCAAAATGTCTCGAAACAATGGTGCTTCCCAAAACTTTGATTGCCCTATGTTTACCACCAAAAGCCGAGACTCATCTCGATTTTCTAAGGGAAATTTGGCAATTTGTTCATCGGGGAGGTGGAAATCGTATTCCTGTAAAAAATCCATCTTTGTATAGCCTTGGGAAAACCTTGTCAATTAACCAGAAATATTGGGAATGGTAGGAGAACTATGTGGAAATTTTTAGAAACCCTAGAGAAACGTGGGAAATGGATTCTCACCGTTCTGCTTGTGATTTTTTTTGCCCTGTCCGTCTCTAGATCCAAACAAAAATCGGATTTTTTGGATTATTACCATGCGGCAGAACGTTGGGCCACAGGTGAGAACCTTTACCGGTTTGATGCCGCTTTCGAACTCCAGTCCAAAGTGAAAAAAATGGAAGATCTATTCTTACCTGAAAATTTTCACCTCTTAACGGCTCTGCAAAACGAAACAGCAACTTATATTTATCCTCCTCTATTTTCCTTTTTACTCATTCCCGTTACCTATCTCTCAGAACCCAATGCAGCTCTTCTCTTTGAAATCGTAAGTTCGCTTTCTTTATTAGCCATTCTTTATCTTATTTTCCAAAATAAAGAAATTACCAACCCAAAGTCTCCCTATCCATATTTAATTCTAGTCACCACAATCCTTTTCAACTTTCGTTTTTTAGAAAGCCATATCCAAAATAATCAAGTTGGGCTACTTCTCATTTTACTTGTGTTAGTATCACTAACTATAAAGTCAGATTGGCAGAGTGGAATGATTTTGGCACTTGCCACAAGCATTAAGATTACCCCACTCGTTTTCCTTTTTGTTTATATTTATGAAAAACAATACAAACGAATCTTCTGGTTTCTTTTCGGAATTTTTGTTTGGAATGCGGCCCCACTTCTTTACAATTGGGACTATACCATTCAAATGACAAACGAATGGCTAACTGAAATTTTAGGGAATGCTTTTAGTAACCCCCTACTTCGTTCTTGGAAAAATAACCAATCCTTAAGTTCTACACTTGCAAAGTATTTTGTTCCAGGTGCAGATTTGATGAACCAACCCACCTACAGTTTACCTTTTTTGGTTTTATCTCTTCCCATGTTAAAGTTTATCCAACTTGGTTTTATCATTTTGTTTGGGACTCCTCTTCTATTACTCTGGAGAAAGAAAAATAAAAAATGGGAAATCATTTCTCTATTGTTTTTAATTTCTGCTCTTTTTAGTGGAATTAGTTGGATTCATAGTTTTATCATTTGTTTGATCCCTATTTATTTTATTTTGAATCAGGTGATTCGTTTACCAAACAACAAAAAAGAATTAACTATTCTTATTTTGATTTTGAGTTTACCAATTCTTTCACATAGAACCTTCGTCGGTTCAAAAATCGAAGCAACACTATCTATGTTTTCTATTTTATTTTATTCCACCAGTCTCTTGTATTTTTATATTGTAAGGTTTGCTCTACGTGAAACAGAAAATCGGAATTGATGTTAGGCCTCTTGCCTACGGGATGACTGGAAATTCTCGGTATTTAGCCGAAGTCCTTAAAGTCATATTACCCAAATATACAAAAAAAGAATTTTTTCTTTATACAAACAAACCGATCCATCCTGTGTTTCATGACTTACTTGGGCCCAATACAAAAGTGGTTTTGGAATCAATAAAAATCCCAGGCCCCATATATTTGAATTTTGTTTTACCCAAACGTCTCAAACAAGATGGTATCGAAGTTTTTTGGGCCACCATACAGATGTTACCGTTTTTAAAACTCCCTATACCAAGTTATGTGAACTATCATGACCTTAATTTTATTTCCGCACCGGAAACAATGGCCAAATGGAACTATTGGCAACACAAACTACTCTCTCCCATTACACTAAAGAATGCAGATAAAATTTTTTGTCTGTCCAAGAATACAAAAAGAGAAATCGCGGCCTTTCGCCCAGACTGTGAAAAAAAATGCATTGTGGTTTATCCTGGTGTTTCAAAACAGAAATTACCAAAACCAAAAGTTACTTTTCCAAAAGAATTTTTTCTAACAGTAGGTACTTTAGAACCAAGAAAAAACATCAATCGATTAGTAGATGCTTTTTTAGATTTTAAAACAAAACATCCAAAGGACAAAAACTCTCTCCTCATTATGGGAAGAAAAGGTTGGGGAGAAGAAGGTGAATTTTTATACCAAAAATTAAAAGATCCAAAAATCCAAAACCTAGGAATTCAATTTTGGGAAAATCCAGATGATGCAACACTGGCAGAAGCATTTAAACAATGTAAGGTTTTTTTCTTCCCTTCCTTACATGAAGGTTTCGGCCTCCCACTCCTTGAAGCAATGTTAGAGGACAAACGTTGTGTTGCTTCCGATATTCCCGTCTTTAAAGAAATTCTTTCAGACAAATGTGATCTCTATGTTCCAGCCAAAGAAACAAAGGATTGGACTCGTAGTTTTGAACTGATGTCCGGACCAAAAAAATCAAGATCTCCCAAATTTCCCGCCAAACAATGGACATGGGAAGAAACAGCAAAAAAAATTGAAGAGGTAATTTTTCAGTGAAAATCATCAATAAATGGATATCAAAATGGAAAGAATTCCAAAGCAAAAGAGAAATCGCTTACTTTGGAACATCGTTATACGATGAGTTAACGGTAAATCCGATTCCTTCCTTATTACTCATTCTCTTTGCCGTTTTATTTTTTACCTATAGTTTGCCTTATATTTATTATTTGGGTAAGTTTTTTTATTGGTTTGTGGGAGTTTTAGAAATTACGAAGGTTTTGAAAATTCCATTTTTAGATGAACTTAGATATTATCATTATCTTTCTGCTTTTGTTTATTTCTACATTGCAACCTCTCTCTTAATCGATATGAGTCGTCTTTTAAACAGATGGAACATACGAACCGTCTTTGTAAAAAATGAAATTTGGCAAATTCAAAAATTTGGATTCGGCAAAAAACTGATTAAGTTCAACTTAGAAACTGATGGTGTAGAGTTAGGATACGAACATGGTGGACTTAGTGATTTATTAGGATGGAACCGATTGGTTTGGGGAAAAAATGGAAAAACTCTTTTTGTGACTCCTTATTTTTTCCCTTACAAAAAAAATAAAACCATCGTGAATCGGATTTTAAAACGTTAGAGTGGAACCAAACTTTTGAAGAAGTTATTCATTCTCCTTTTACTATTATTTCTTTTTTTATTTCATCTTAGGTATCTTTCCCGAGCCTTCGATTGGGATTCTTGTGTTTACGCTCTGAACATTCAAAAAGATAGAATAGAATCTGCCTTTTTTAATCCACACCATTTAGGATTTGAATCATCAGGATTACTCTATTGGAAAATGCTCCGTTCCATTTATCCAACCACGGATATCATGTTTTTTTTGCGATTGAGGATCCTTAGTTTTTCTTTATTTTTTTTAGGACTCTTTATTTGGATTTATTATAAGTTATATAAAGATATAGTTTTAGCAGTCATTTTAGCCCTAGTCATTCAAGTGAGCCAAGCTTTTTGGTTCTATAGTTTACACAATGACACACCTCTCATCCATTCTTGTTTGATGGCTCTTTTGTTTTTATTTACAGTTTACTTTTTAAGATCAGGGCTAAAAGCAAAACATTTAGTCATTCTATGGGTGATCCAACTCTTTAGTATCTACTTCCATCAATCGAATGTGATTCATTTCGGAATGGTCCCAATGGCAGTATTTCTTTCACCGAATCGGTCATTGGGAAAAAAACTCAGAATCATATTCATCTATTTAACATGTCTTGGTGTTGCCACTATCCTCTCGTATTTATTTGTTGGATTCATTATCCTAAAAAGGGGACTTGGCCCCCTTGATGAAAAACATTTTTCTTTTTGGATGTTCTTATATGCTGCCATCAACCGCTGGGGAACAAGCCTTGGCGAAGAAAAAAACTATGTATTGTATTTCTATCGAGGCATAGGAGATGCGTTTCTTGTATTCCAAAACGTAATTCCAAAGTTTCGAGTGAACTTTTTTGACTTTCAAAACCCTAAACACCTTCCCTACAATTTAAATCTTTTATTCTGGATTTTTAGTTTGAGTTTGGGAATTTTGAATTTCCGTACTATGTGGGTCCGATACAAACAGGAATTATTAATTATGGTGTTTTGGATTCTCCCGTCGATTGGATTTTATACATGGTGGGAAGGATATTTTTTTGAATTTTGGGTAGGAACTACCATTGCCCTTTGGATCTTAAATTCTTTTACACTTCAATCGTTATCGATCCCTTTGTTTCCAAAATTTTCTAATGCAATTCTCCATACAGTTTACCTGGTCTTATTTCTGTTTTATTTCAGTACCAATTTTACCTTTTCTACCCTTCCCAGATCCATTGGCCCAAAATTTGGATACACAGAAGGTATACAAGGACCCGTTGAAAAATTAGCCGAAGAAACAATTTACCGTTAGGATAAAAAAATGTTATTTAACTCGTTTGAATTTTTAGTTTTCTTCTTTATCACAATCATCGTTGGGAATCTTTTAAAGAACCGTTGGCAAAAACTTTTTTTCCTACTCACTAGCTACTATTTTTACATGGCTTGGCAACCATCGTCTATTTCCTGTACGGCGATGGCCACCGATGGTTTCAAGTTTTATACAGATAGACTCTATTGTGATTTTAAAATCAATCCCTATGTTTTTATTCTAATTTTCTCAACGATCATTGATTACTTTGCTGCAAGACTCATTGAAAAAAAACAAGATGGGGATAGTGCCAGAGGATGGTTACTCGTATTATCTCTTGTAGTCAACATTGGAACACTTGGATTTTTCAAATATACGGACTTTCTACTCGGAGTCATTAACGACATCCATCTTTTAGGTGACTTCCAATTCGCAAAACAAAACATTATCCTTCCCGTAGGAATTTCTTTTTATACATTCCAATCAATGAGTTATACCATTGATGTATACAATCGAAAAATAGAAGCACGGAAATCCTTTCTGGATTTTGCTTTGTATGTTGCTTTCTTTCCACAACTGGTAGCAGGACCCATTGTACGTGCAGAAACATTTTTCCGCGACTTAGATTTTCGTCTCGGTGTGTACAAAGAGAATATTGATGCTGCATTCGCATTAATCTTAATCGGATTCACACGAAAAATTGTCTTTGCAGATAACCTGGCTCGTGTGGTTGACTCCACGTTTTCCAATTACCAAAACTTAAACTCAATTGAAATTTGGACAGGTGCTCTTGCTTTTGGATGGCAGATTTATTTTGACTTCGCAGGTTATACCGACATTGCAATAGGAGTTGCTAGACTCTTTGGCTTCCAGTTCAATCCAAACTTCAACTTCCCTATGTCTTGCAGAAATATCGCAGATCATTGGTCCAGATGGCATATTTCTTTTTCCACATGGATTAGAGATTATATCTACATCCCGTTAGGTGGTTCAAGAGTAAGTGTCATTATGTACATTCGTAACATTATGATCACCTGGTTATTTGCTGGATTGTGGCATGGTGCCGCCTACCACTATGTAGGTTGGGGTCTCTGGCAAGGGACCATGTTACTTTCTCACAAATTTTATGGAGATACCACGCTCGCAAAATACTTAAACGGAAAAGGTGGCCGAGTTTATGATTTATTTGCGCGCGTATTTACCATGTTTTGTTTGGCATTTGGTTTTATCATGTTCCGTGCGGAAACAATGGAAAAAGCAGTCCCTATGATGAAGGCCCTTCTTTTCCTAAATGATTCTGTAGCACCAATTGCAAGATGGAATAACTACCGATTCGGAATTTTGCTTTTGATTTGTTTTACTGCGAGTTACATTTTTTCCAAAAGACAAATTCCTACTCTTCTGACAGGAAGTTGGCTAAAATATACTACCTTTGTTATTGTAAACGTTTTGTTACTATTACTATTTGGAGTTACTGAAAGTCAGAACTTTCTCTACTTTCAATTTTAATTATGAGCTTACATAAAGAAACCATCTCATTTCTGACTGATAAAAAATTAGTCACTGCCATCATCTTTTTGTTAACGCTGGAATGTTTACTGCAATTTGGTTTGTACAAACCATATCTAAAGAAAAATTCCTATGCATCCAATATCAACCGAGTCACAGAACATGTGGTTTCCAAACGAGATGTTTTGGATCCAGATATTTTGATCGTTGGTACATCTGTGGCCTTCGAAGGTATTAGCATTCGCCTCCTTAACGAAGAACTACAAAAAACTGGATGGAAAACTCAATCGATTGCTGTTCGCGGTTCAGAACTTGTAGTACAACATCGGATTTTAGAAGAATACTTAGATAAATTCCCTAACGTAAAAATCATCCTCCATGTGATGGAACCTGGTATGCCTTGGGTCGATCGGAAGTATGTAGTAGATCCGACACTGGCAATGTTATCAGAACTTGGAAACTTCAAAGCAATTCCGACTGTCCTCGATTTCGAATACAATCTAGAATTTTCAAACTATCTTTATTTGATTTTTAAATCCGTGGCCTATCGTAAAGATTTGTCTGATTTGGTGATTAACTTTAATGAAAGACTAAAAGCCATTTCCCGAAAAAACAAAAACCCAAATTTGAATCCTTGGGATTATGAAAACGATCATCCAGAGTCCATTGATGAATACCACCTGACAAGTGTAGATGATTGCCTAAATCGATTGGCCTTACACCTTCCCTTAGAGATCCCCAAAGCATCAAATCCAGATCACAGACGAATGTTGTTTGAAACATGTGGCATTGCCAGTGTAGTTCCTCAAGATTCCAATGCAACTGAAGATACAGAAAGATACTTTAGGCGATTAAAAAAAATGTATAACTTTATTGGGGAACGTAAAATACATATTATCAATGTCTTTGCACCTTATTCTGATGTAATTCGAAAAGTCAATAACGAAGGAAGAATGAAAGTTTGGCATGAGGGATTATCAAATGCATTAACTCCATTCCAACCACTTGATGAAATGGATCTTCAAGATTCTCTTGGAGATTCCAATGGAAAATACTGTTTTGATTTAATTCATTTAAATGAAGCAGGGATGAAAGAATTCACAAAAATTTTAGCCAAAGATTTGGAGAAAAAACTTGGGAAACGATGATACCACTCTGAATCAATTGCAATCGGAAGTAGACGATTGGATTCAAAATATAGGAGTCAGATATTTTTCAGAGCTCACCAATCTTGCCATTCTCATGGAAGAAGTCGGCGAACTGTCGAGGCTAATGGCAAGAAAGTATGGAGACCAATCATTCAAATCAGGAGAATCAGAAGATAACATACCAAACGAAATTGGTGATATTTTATTTGTACTGACTTGTTTAGCTAACCAGATGGGAATTTCCCTTCAAGATGCCATTCGTGCAACGATTAAAAAAAATACAAAACGAGATATAGACCGCCACAAAAACAATCCTAAACTATAACTATCTTTGCTATACTCTATCATTGAACAAAAATTCCCGCTTCTCTACGAATGGCGTTCCAATACGCTGAGAGGTGAGCTGGATGGGAATTCATATCCGAAATACAATAATCAAACTTAGTACGAAAAATAGGATTGGCCTCTAATTCATTCTCATACTTGGAATAATCTAGGTACATTTCTTGAAAAAAACGTTTTTGACCTTCAAAATCATAATCTTCTCGAAAAAACATATAGGCATGAGCCAAGTCATGAAGCAAATGTTCAAAGGCATCACGTTTGCCTTCGACCAAACTCCCTTCGATCGCATGTGTCCAACTGATAGTAGAATATCGATAACCATTACTTTGTGATTCCAACATTTCTAATGAGCTAGGATTGTAATCGATGAGTCGAATGTCCCATTCACCTATATGCCACTTCCATAGTGCAAAACGTACGGTATCAGGCATTCCATAAAACCGAACTACTTCTAAAAATTCTTGGGACTGGTTCCTGTGAGGAAGTGGTTTCCCCATCCTAAGGAAAGGATGTTTTTTTACACGTCTCTCTAAATACAACAATACTATTTGGAAGGTAAGTTGGCTGTCGGATATTTGACCAGTTTCCCAATCCTTTTTTAGCGAAGTTAAAAACGGACGAAGAATCTCTGCTTCTTCTTTTAATTCTAATTCAGGAATACAAATTTTTTTAAATGAGCCATAAATGAGACCGTTATCGTGAGGCATAAAAAAACTAATTAGATAACCCGTAATACTCTGTTTCCAAATGGAAAGCTCCTCCAATTTCTCCACCTAGAAAAAACAAAGTACCATCAGAAAATTTCACACCACTATGTTTTGTTATGCTGTACTTTGCCATTCCCATGTTGAAAAAATTATTACTTTTTCCATAATCAAGTTTTTCCATTACACGACTTGGTTCACTCGTATTGTATTTATATCCACCACCATAAAAAAGAATTCCACCGTCTGGTAGTTCCTGCGCAAAACTCCATTCTCGCCTAAACTGCGAGTTAGCAACCGTAAGTATCTGATTTCGAGTTAGATCATATAACATGGTAGAATTATTGGAATTAGATAACTGCGCTCCATAAATGAGCACGTTCCCGTCAGTTAATTTCATACATTTTAAGGCACCAACTGGTACTGGTAAGGTGGGTCCCCATGAAAATGTCTGAGTATCTGGATCAAAAAATTCCGTGGTATCTTTAGGTGCAAAAATTCCATTTGTTCCACCAATGATAAATACTCGACCATCATCAAGCAATACAGAACATGAAAATGATCTAGGCACTTTCATTCGATTGGGCACTTCAGTAAAAATTCCGGTAGATGGATCATAAATCTCAGCAGTGTTTAAAGTTATAAATACATCAGTTGTCATAGGATCAAAATCATACTCGCTAATTCCACCTAACACAATCACTCGGCCATCCTTAAGTTTCACTATGTTATGCAAATGCCTGCGTCCATTCATATTCCCTGTCGGTGTGAAGGCGGTTGTTTCTGTATCAAAAATATAACTCGAAGTAATGGCATACGGACTAGGTGCTTGCGTTCCTCCTGTAATTAGAAGATTCTTTCCATCTAACATCACACCACGTTCACCTCTAGAAATATAGGGCAAACTAGGATTTGTGAGAACAAAACTAGAAGCACCTTTTCTCAATATTTCCGCACTAGAAGTAAAACCATAGATAGCAATCACATCACCATTGGCATTTTGGAAAGCATCAAATTCCGACCGGGCATGGTGTAAATTTGGTCCTTGGACCAATCCAATCAATTGGATCGTTAAAGAATTGGATACCTCATTGCCAGCATTATCCTGTGAATTGTAAAAATGCATCGTAAGCGAACCAGGACTATTGGAAGAAAAATTGACCTCGAAGTAAACACGGTATGTGGTTTCATTCACTTTTTGTACTGAACGGAGAATCACCTCGGAAGCAAGTGATCCACTTAAGATGGGAGGATTAAAAACTGCCAATGGTTCAGATGTTGTAAAATCCCAATAGTGGGACGAAAAAAAAGTATAATCGGTAATCGGAATATAACCAACTAAATTTATACTTGGGATTTGTGTATCAATGATGATCGGAAGTATATCATCAATAAGGGTTTCACCAGAGTTAGATACCACTCCCAATAAATTCAGTTCATACTTCCCGTCAGCGGTTATTGGATCAAACTTAACCAACAATCGATCCTTATCAATTTTTGAAAAACTCACATTCGAAAAAACTTTTTGATTAGACTCTGCAAGAAAATTTGCATCGATATTTGCAAGATCTCTGTTACATTGCAGTAAAACTTGGTCCACTGTTCCAAGAAATTTTTGATTTGATTGATTTACACAACGGAAAGGTGCCTTTTCGAAAAAGGTACTGAGGAATAGAACACCACTTGATTTTTGATCAAAAGGATTTCCATATTTTTCGGGAATGATACATCCGATAGCAAAAAACAAAATAGGAAAAATCAATTTATTCAAAACTGTATTCCTCCGTATTTCCTAAGATATCACCAACCCTACCTCCGATGATCATACCGCCACCAACTGAATTGTAACGAATATTACAACCATCCCAACGTGCATTTAAAGAACGACTGGTCATATAAAATCTGTAATTCGATTCAGACCATGATTCCGTTTCTTGTATCGAATCAAATGTGGAACCATTGACTGTACGATATTCTAAACCTCCAGCGACAATGATTTGATCCTTTCCATAAGGAAAAACAAAAGAAGAACCATACTCTCTTCCGAATAATAAATTTTTATGATCTCTGATTGTATCCGTAATGGGATTATAAATTTGTGCACGTAACACCGGTTGCGCGTTATCAAACCTAGAATTTATACCTCCAAAAATTAGAATCTCACCATTTTTTAATCCATAAACAAAATGGTTAAATCTTTTGTATAACTTTGCCGTGGACTTTGAGAGAGTTTTTGTATTGATATCATAAATCTCGATTGATTCCAACGCATTCGGAGTAAAATCATTTGACAATGGACCAAATACATCAGATCGTTCTCCCCCAAAGATAATTACCTTACCTGCTTCCTTAGAAAAAATCTGTGTATGTTTACCTCGAGAATCACTTAGGTTTCCAATAAATTCTACAGTCATTGAAGCAGGATTTTCTGTGATATGAACTAGTTCAACAGATCCAACCGATTGAATTGGTTTATAGGGACTCATTCCTCCGACTACAAGAACATCGCCATTTGGAAGCACTGTCATTTTATGAAACAAACGCGGGACAGATAACTCTGGCCCCTCAGTCCAAGTATTCGTAATAGGATCATAAACCTCAGTTGAAGTTAATCCATCGTTGGATGTTCCATTTTTATCACCTAAACCTGCCGCGACAAAAATTCTACCATCAAGGAGTTTAACAGCATCAAATTCTTGGCGACGATATACCATGTCGGGAGCTTGTACGAAATTTTTGGCAACAGAATCATAAAATTCTGCATGATTTAATGCTCCATTTCCATAGAACATAAAATCCTTTTTTGCTTTCCCGCCGAGAACCATACGGCGACCATCATCTAACTCAACGCCAACACAGGATCTTCTTGGCACATTTAAGTTTGGCCCACTTTTAAAAGCATAAACATTAATAGGCAACATCAATGTCCCTTGTGAATTTGAGGCTTTATCTTGAATGTCCACAAAAGAAATTGTTAAAATACCGCCATTTGAATTTGGATTTCCAGCAAATAACAAACGTATGTTGCGCGGAGAAGCGATGACATCAGAAACAACAAGAGTATTTTTTGCAGTCCCTGAGAGCGAAACTTGAGACAAATTTCCGTCCCAAACAATATCTTCATTCGAAACTATATCCAAAAACCCAGATTTTAGTTCAGAAATATCGATTCCATTTCCCGTACGTAGTTCTAGGATAGGGGGCTCTGAATCGATTTCGAAGTCAAAACTCTCTGGATTCACAAGCAACGATTCGTTTGAATAATAATCCTTAAGATTGATACGGAACTTACCTGACGTAACGGAAGGATTCATTCGAATCTCATATAAAAACTTACTGCGAGGAATAATTTTCAAAATAGGATCATCACTGATTCCAGATATAGGCAACTTCAGACCTTCAGTCTTTGTCGTGAAATCATGGTTAGTGGATACATACATAACTCCACCTGGCTGCACCCGATTGGTAGAAAATTCCATAGTCACTACTGATTCCGAACCCAAAAGAAGGAGTCCTAAACTGACAGGAGAATTCGGATCAAATAAATTTTTACCTGTCCCTATTTTGCAAGATATGAGTAAAGCGATTAGAAAAAAAAATTTAGTCTTTACCATACAACTCTACCTTTTTATCAGCAAGTGCAGAATCACCGAAAATAACAATCCCCTTTGCGGTTTGTATCGCAGAATGTTCTGAACGAGCATCCATCATTGTATCGACTAAAAAGTTTTTCTTTTCTACATGATCATAAAGTTCTAAAATTCCTGATTTATAATATGTATCCACTCCACCTGTGTAGAGAACTTGCGCATTTGAAAAAGTTACAATGGCACTTTCATTTTTGATTCTACTAGTAAATCCATGAGTTTTCGTGATAGAACCTTCTTCAGTCCATGATTCTATACTTCGTGAACCAACTCCACTTCCCGTCACACCGCCCAAAATCAATCTGTCACCACCAGGCACAGGTATGTTGGTTACACTTGATCTGGAAGTAGGTAGTACTACAGGCAAAGTAGAAATCGTTTTTGAATTAAGATCTAAACTATAAATGACTTTTGAATAGATTGCATAAACAGAGAGACGATCCTTCCCTCCAAAAAACAATATACGATGTTTATTTTCATCATACTCTGCAAAATGAAACAATGTATTAATAGGAAAGTTAGCAGAGGAATCTAATAATGTGGAAGTTCCATTTTGTATTGAAATATATTCGTGATCATTAGAGATTGCATGTTCATCACTTCCAACTCGAAATTGTCCACCAGAAATCAGTAAATCACCATTAGACAAACAAACCATTGTATGTCCAACTCGTCTCCTTTGCATTGGTATGGGAAGTTCGACCACAGTTTGATTGTTTACATTAATTCTATATATTCGATCGTTGATTTGAGAATCTATTGAAGGATCTGTCCTTGTAGTTTTCCCGCCAGAAACATAAATATTCCCCTGTGGATCAGAACAAATCGCCATTTTCGTCAAACTTTGATTTAACGAAGGAAGAACGGTTGAAGTCCCTAATTCAGGATTAAATATTTCTACCGTAGACAGTGTGTTCCCAAAAATAGAAACTCCTCCTACCAAAAGTATTCTGCCATCTAACAAAGGAATTGTTGTAATTTGACCTTTTGCTTCGGATATGGAACCAATATAACGTGGATAGGGAAATTTGAATTCTAATACCTTACCCGAAAAAGAATAATCAACCAGTGAGTCTGGTTTTTGAATGAAAATTGAAATTGGGTCTCTCCATTCCGAACGAGAAGAAACAGAAAATAATACACGAAGTTTAGTTTCAGATAAAGGGAAAACATCCCGCAATACCAGGTCATCTTTATAGTTTTCGGAAACTCGGAAATGTTTCTTTTCGAAGTATTTTGCTACTGGAAGATTCAAATCCAAATCCAGGATTTCCGTTTTTACAAAGGAAGGATAGTCAGTGGACTTGTATCGGGAATTGATCTCTACTTCGTCCCTTGAAACTAACGTTGATAAGACGGCAGCAGTCCCTCCAGCAAAAGTGGTGGGATCAAAGATATTTTGCGAATTATTTTTAATATCACAGTGAATTAATAGTAATGCTAATAGTAAATTAAAACCGCATCGCATATCCTAACTTCCCAACCCTGTCAATTCCCATACCACCTTGGTTTTCCCAATCAAACTCGAGTAAAACTCCCGACTTTTCCTTAGGATTGGGTCCCAACAGATAAAAATCAAACACATTTGCCGACCACAAAACAAGAAGTACGGTGAGGGCTTGTGACAAGTGGGCTCTGGATGACTCCATCTTCTGTCGATACGGTTCAATTAAGTAATAATTTAATGCGACAGTTTCCGTTACGCGTGGGTTAGGAGGAATACCAATGGCAGATTCATAATTTGATTTATCTTGCATATAAGTTTTATATTGAAGTCCTGCATAAAGAACTCCCAAAGTAAAGATAGACATATAAATTTTACCTTTGTCCTCTTGTCCCCTTGCATACTGACCCCACCCAGGAAACAAAAACGATCGGAAGGCATAAGTAGGATTGTATGGATTAAACAGCGGGGCGTCCGTCAAAGAGGTCTCAGGATTGACCGCATACGTTAGAATGGTATCCTCGGATTTCTCCGCATATTCTTTTGTGTATGGTTTTTGTAACTTCTGATTGGTTTTACTCCATTCCTTCAATGAAGTAATTACATAATTAGATAATTCAGAATAAGAAACTTCCCCGTTAAAGTTAGAGTCCGCCCTTCCTTCCAATCCATAAATCAGATACTTAGTGAAAATTCCATAACCTGACTTTGGGTCTTCAAAACTGGAGTAACCAACTTTTGTGGAATAAAAAACGGAAACAATTTCGGAATCACGAAATGAGGTATTCACTAAAAATTTCCGACCTTCTTCCCCTTTTCCATCATCTGGATTACGACAAGCATCAATAAAAAAAACAACTCTCTTTAGATTAAACTTCCTTGTCATTTCAAGAAGTTGTTCTACGGCAATTCCTGATTCAAAGGGAGTTAAGGGATTAGCGTCTTCTGGAAGTAAATAGACCCTGTCATTGTAATCGACAACCCCATGCCCTGAAAAATAAAATACCAATAAATCATCTGGATTAGTTTCCTCTAACAAGGCCTCAAAATTCGTTAAAATATTATATTTTGTAGGGGTTGAGTTTGCAGAACCTTCCTGAACTAATGTTTGGATACGATTATAGGAGCCGAAACTGAATAAAATCTTGGTTATACCCAAAGCATCGTTTTTAGCAGTTTTTAAATCACCCAAAGTTAAATTTTTATATTCACTTACACCAACAATAAACCCAATTCGTTTTGGTCCAGGATCAGCAACAACTATTGTCGGTGCAGTAAAAAATAAGAATATTAGAATTTTTGATTTCATCAATATTAGCGGTGAACAGCCAAATCTTCGGCTTGTTTTTCCAAACTTAGAGTATTCTCTCCTACTTTTCTAGCATTAATCACCACTTCTCTGTTGATTTCTTCCATTTTTTGTACAACGGCGATCATTTGATCTTTATCTCGATTCAAAACTTTTGACTCTTCATCCAGTTGTTTCGAAATCGATTCGATTAAATCTAATGACTCCAGTACTTCATTATTAATATTTTTTTGAGAACTGATTTTGTTTGTCGCAGTTCTAATCACCCCACTCAAAAGTTCATACTTAGATTGGAGTGTTTCGGTTTGTTTCAGAGAAACAGAAGCAAGTTCCGTCCCTTCCTGGATAAACCTATTTGAATTGGTGATGATTTTTTTAATTTTAGTGGCATTTTCGTTCGAATTTTCGGCTAATTTTGCTACTTCTTGCGCAACGACAGCAAAACCCCTTCCATGTTCCCCAGCTCTTGCTGCTTCAATGGAGGCATTGAGAGCCAGTAAATTCGTTCTATCTGCAATTTCTGCCATAATATCGTTTACTTCACTCACTTCTTTTTGAGAATCATTGACCGCACGAAGTCTTTCCTCTAAATTTTTAACGGTTCCTGAGAGGACATTACTTCTATCTTGAAAGTCACTCATATTAGAATTTAATTCTTCTACTACTACCCCAATTTCTGAAATACTCAGTTTGAGTGTATCAGACTTATGATTTAACAAAGTAATTTGGCTGTGTTGTCTTCCAATATTATCCACAGAAGACTGGATACTTTCAGAAAATGAGGAGACGAACTCTGTCAATTCATGAATAGATTTGTCCTGTGATTCAATTTGAAAATTAAAATCTGACGTTATTTCGCGAATTGATTTTAAAGTTTTAAATAGTTCAGAACCAATTTGAACCAAATCACGATTTAAGTTGTCTGCAGTTGTTCTTTCAGTTTCAGCAATTTTTTGTCTTTCTTCCGATTCGTTTTTAATTTCGTTTAATAAATTGAGAACGGCTGAAGTCAAATATCCAAAACAAATTAAAAAAAGAATTTTAAATACCTCCGTTGAAATAGCAACAGTACCTTGTAGACTTTGGACACCTTCTGCTTCTTTAAACTCAACACCTTGACCAAAACCAATCACTAGTAGAAGGATCAAACAAAAAACAGAATAATATGTACTCATAAGAAGTGTTCGTCTTGAAAACAAAAATGCAGAATATACTACATAAAAGTAATATAACACATATAAGGTTGGAGCTTTTATTAAATCAGCAGCTACTGTACTGCCACCCATAAGCCCGGACGCAGTGACCGCAAATAAAACCGTTATGTCCAAAATAATGAGTAACTTCGGAAAAAAGGCATTTAACCTTTCTTTTTTGAAAAGATAAGCCTGTAACCCGCCATATAAAAACATACATGTAATTCCTACCAAATAACTCATGGTTTGGAGTGTAGTTGATGTTTTAAATGATCCAAGGGTAGCGATGATATAGAATCCTGCCAAAAGAAATCTGACTCGATTCACGTACACAGGACCTAATTCTACCCAGCTTTTTTTTGTTTTTATAGGTTCTAAACTAGTTCTCGACATAGGATGATGATCCTGAAGGGAAAGTGAATGGGAAGTGATTTTCTTTTTTTGCTTTCTGAAAGGAGAAACTCAGTTGACAAATTATAGTTTAATATTAAACTATTCAATATGGAAACATTAAATACCAATCGCAATTCCGTACATAAAAAACTCCACCCCGCATCAGAGCGTGGACATGTTAATTTTGGATGGTTGGACAGCCACCATTCCTTTAGCTTTGGACAATGGTACCATCCCGAAAAAACAAACTTTGGCGCACTTCGTGTACTCAATGATGATATTGTAGAACCAAGTATGGGGTTTGGTACACACCCACACCAAAATATGGAAATCGTTTCTATTCCCTTATTCGGTGAGCTCGCTCACAAAGATAGTACAGGTACGAATGGTATCATCCGCACTGGAGACGTACAAATTATGTCTGCGGGTTCTGGGATCCTTCATTCGGAATTCAACCATAGTAATGAGAAGAAAGTCAATTTTTTGCAAATATGGATCCTTCCTAAAGTGGCTGGTATCGAACCACGGTATGCCCAAAAGACTTTTACAGAAGCGGGTCGAATCAACAAATTCCAAACCGTAGTTTCCCCCATTGATGAGGAAGCCATTTGGATCAACCAAGATGCCTACTTTTCTTTGGCAACTCTCGATCCCGGGAAGGAACTTTCTTATGCAGTCCATTCCCCTGACCAAGGAATCTTTGCTTTTTTGATTAGTGGTAAACTAAAAGTCGAAGATACGGTATTAGAACGCAGAGATGCAGTTGGATACTGGGGAAACGATGCATACAAATTCCAAGCAGAAGTAAAATCGGAACTTCTCGTCATTGAAGTCCCGATGAAATAAAAAACACATGGATCTAAGGAACTTGCGAAAGTGGGTTCCTTTTTTTAGGGATTTACCGATTTATTTTTTTGAATCTCTCCACTTTATACGAATTTTTTTTCGTGAATATTTTTTCCTATTAGTCCAACTTGGTAAAAGTAGGACTTTTCCATAAAAGGAAAAAATCGAAGGAGAATCAAAATGAAAAGTAACCAGTGGATTTTGGGTTTTGTTCTTTTAACACTTTCTTCCCATGTCTTTGCAGAAAGTACAACCAGTGTTCCGGCAGATGTTGCCTTACAAAAGTTAATCGATGGGAACAATCGATTCACCGAAGGAAAAGCAAAACGCCCGAACCAGTCCCCAGAAAGAATTCGCGAAGTTTCTAAAAAACAATTCCCGTTTGCGACGATCATTGGATGTTCCGATTCCAGAGTGCCAAACGAAATCGTATTCGATCAAGGACTCGGCGATTTATTCATCATAAGAACAGCAGGCCAAGTCTCCACTTATGCATCGTGGGGATCTATCGAATTTTCTGTAGCTGTGCTTGGTGTGAACTTAGTGGTAGTCTTAGGCCATTCCAAATGTGGTGCCGTAGACGCTGCATGCAAATCAAATGAAGTACCAGGCCATATCATCACTCTAACAAATGCAATCAAACCTGCTGCAGAAAAAACAAAACACTTAGAAGGTGATTGGTTACAAAATGCAGTAAAAGCAAACGTTGCCTTACAAGTTACCTCTCTTAGAAAACTTGATCCGATTCTTTCTAAACAATACAACAGTGGAAAACTTTTAATTGTAGGAGCAGTTTATGATTTGGAAACAGGTAAAGTAAGTTTTTTAGATGAAGATTATATTCTTTCCATCGCAAAATAGGTGACCCAATGGAAATACTCAATTCTCTAATTGCCAATCTCCAAACACCGATGTTCCTTGCCTTTTTGTTAGGAATATTCGCCACACTTGTGAAAAGCGATCTAAAATTTCCCGATGGGATGTATACGGGAATCACAATTTACTTACTCTTTGCCATTGGGCTAAAAGGAGGGGTCAAACTAAACAGTACCACAATAGAAGAATTTTACAAACCTGCCATAGCTGCTTTAACTCTTTGTATATCAATTCCTATTCTAGCATATTACATACTCACCAAATTGGGTGGGTATGATAAGGAAAATGCAGCAGCGTTATCAGCACATTATGGTTCGGTGTCAGCAGTAACTTTTAGTGAAGCACTCGCATTTTTGGAATCGTTACATATTCCTTATGAAGGTTATATGCCAAGTATGTTAGCCATAATGGAAATACCGGCAATTATAGTGGCACTCTTCATACTCAAAATTAATTCCTCAAAAGAAAAAGAAAGTATGTCCTGGAAAAAAGTGGCACACGAACTATTTACAGGGAAAGGCACCTTACTTTTGATTGGTGGCTTAATCATCGGTATGATTTCAGGTAAAAAAGGGCACGAACAATTTGCCCCTTTATTTGAAGTTCCATTCAGAGGGATGTTGATTCTATTCTTACTGGAAGTTGGTATTGTCACAGGTCGTAGAATTACTGACTTAAAAAAGGCCGGAGTATTCCTGATTGCATTTGGAATTCTATTCCCCATTTGTAACGGGATGTTTGGCTTGATCTTAGGTAAAACGGTAGGCCTTTCGATGGGTGGAGCAACTATCCTGGCAACGCTTAGCGCTAGTGCCTCATACATTGCTGCACCTGCCGCCATTCGGATCGCTATTCCTGAAGCAAGTCCTGCCATATACCTAACGTCTTCTCTTGCGATCACCTTCCCTTTCAATTTATCAGTTGGATTACCACTCTACCTTTCGGTCTCAAAGTATCTTTACGGAGTTTAATATGAAATTAGAAAAAGCAAAATTGATCACAATTATCGCAGATGAGGCAATTCAAGATAGACTAGTTATGGAACTAAAGTCATTAGCAGTTAAAGGTTATACTATTAGTGACGCAATTGGTGAAGGTATTAATCAAAAACATCTAACATCATGGGAAGGGAAAAATATCCGATTGGAATCTTTGGTTTCAGAAACGAAAGCAAACAAAATTTTTGAAATCATTGCAGAGAAATACATCGATAAATACCCGATGGTGATCTTTATGAATGATGTTGAAGTTATCCGAAAAGATAGATTTAATTAAATTGGAAAATAGATTTTAGAAAGTATGACCAATATCCAAATAAAATAATTGGTCTTCTCTGGAATAAGCGTAGTCAAATAGGATTACGGTTGCTTGGTCCCAAATCAGCCGTAATCCCAATCCACGTGCATGTTTATAACCTACTGCATTCACGTCTCGAAGTTTGTCCCAGACTCGACCCACATCATAAAACGGAACAATACTGAATTGGAAAAACTGATCCCATAATGAAAAACTCCCCACCCGATACCGTAGTTCTATATTATAAAATCCAATCACTGGTCCAAAAAAACGTTCTTGTCTATAACCACGGAGTGTGTTTTGCCCACCAAGTGCACCAAACGGACCATCGATGGAAAAAAGATAACGATATTCAAAAAATGGAACATCCCCTTCAATTTTTGTAAGTGCCGCACGTTGTGCGATGACAAACTCCTCAAAGAGTTTGGGGAAGGGTTGATAAAAATTCTTCACTTGTGCAAAATGTCTTATATAATTAAAATCAGAGCCTATCGTTCTTTCTGCTTTATTGATATTGTATTCAATGAGCCAACCACGATCTGGATCGGGCTCATAGTCTCTTGTATCATACGCAATTCCCGCACGGACATAATTTAGGTTCCCTCCATTGATACCAATAATTTTCCCTGAGTTTGCATCTTCTGTAATTTTCGAATAATCTTCAATGGCTGGAACTTTAATGTTTGTAAGAGGATCTCTTGCATTTGTAGAAGTTCCATCATAACGCCTAACAGAATTTTTCGAAAACTCCACCCCACCCCAAACTCTGAAAACCTGAAATATTGTTTTGTCTGCGGCAAATTGTCCATAGGTAGTTTCAAATTGGTAGTCATGATAATGTTGGTTTGAAGTAAATTCTCTTCCTGGTCCACGGTTACGTGCATACGAGTTTGCATTTTCAAAGTCCGAATATGTAGCGTTTCGAGTGATCCGACTTCCATCAGCATTACGATCTTTGAAATACAAAGGTTGTAAACTTTCAGTTCCCACACCAAAGTATTGATTATATAAACTAGCATCATGGCCGAAATATGCCCTAAGCCTGTAGGCTGTATCAGCAAAATAAGGCGCATCCCAAGCAAGATAATTATTTTGTGTACCTCGGTTTGTTCGGTATACCCCCACATTGAACAAATGTTCGTAAGGAGTATACTTAAAGGAAGAATCTGATTTAGTTCCGTTATAAAAAATATTGGCAAGGACTCCGAGTCCGGAACCATTTACAGCATCATTCCCAAACAAAGGAAGACCCGTCGCATACCAACCCTCTTTTTTATTGGTTAGCTCTTTCTCGTCTAATTTTTTAAACTCACCTAACCATTCGGGAACATCGGATTTTCGTTCTTCTGCAAATATAGGAATGGTAATCCATGTTGATAACGCTACCAACGCAGAAACCAGATTCCGAAAAAACATTGAGGTTATTTAACTTCGCGAACTTGGATGGTTTCGACTCTTTCTTCCCCAGCGATGATATCGGAAAGAATGACCACCTTTTCTCCCATTTGGAGATACCCATTATTCACAAGAGTTTGGATCGCAAGTTTAATGGTTTTTTCTGGATCAGAAGAAAAATCGACACGATAAGGAATTACACCTCTCGTCAGCCAAAGTTTTCGCCTAACAGAAGTCATGTTTGTAAACGCATGGACAATTGGATATTTCGGATGAAACGATGCTAAATTGTTTGCAGTAATTCCCCTTCGAGTGATAGCAATAATCGCATGGGCTTGCATGGAATCAGCTAAATTTGCCGCTGAACGCGCCATTTCTTCTTTTTGGTCTTTAGGTTTTCTTTGGGCCGCAAGACCTAAGTTAATCGACATTTCCATACGGCGTGCAATTTTATCTAACATTTCCACACAACGCACAGGAAACTTTCCCATAGCGGTTTCACCGGACAACATAATGGCATCGGCTTCTTCATACACAGCATTGGCAACGTCAGTGACCTCGGCTCTTGTTGGTGAAGGATTTTGGATCATGGATTCTAATAAGTGAGTCGCAACGATCACACGTTTTCCTTCTTCTTGGCAACGTTTAATGATCCTTCTTTGGACAATCGGGAGTTCTTCGATTTCAATCTCCACACCCAAATCCCCTCGTGCCACCATAATCCCATCGGATTCTTTTATGATAGCATCCAAATTTTTTAAACCTTCTTGGTCTTCAATTTTTGCTATGATTTGTGCATGGTGATTTTTTTCATCAATGATCCCTCGTAATTGGATCACGTCTTCCTGCGAACGGACAAAAGACAAAGCCACAAAATCAATATCTTCTTCCAAACCAAATAAAATGTCTTTTAAATCTTTCGGAGTAATAGAGGGTAAATTGACTCGAATTCCAGGCAAGTTAATATGTTTTCTAGATCCGAGTTTTCCCCCATCTAACACAGTACAAACGAGCTCATTTTCGCGAATCTCTTGTACAGCAAGATTGATGAGTCCGTTGTCAACAGTGACTTTATCTCCCACTTTCAAATCTTTTACAATATCACGATAGTTCACAAAAACACTTTGTGCTTCTGCTTCCATTCCCGGAATGATATGAAAAGTAAAAGTCTCACCCACTTTTAAGTGAAGGTCGTTTTGGACATCCCCAGTTCGAATTTCAGGCCCTTGCGTATCGAGAAGGATAGAAATTGGATGTTTATGTAATTCATCTTTGTTTAATGACTTAATAATTCGAATGATCTTTCTATGAAATTCATGATCACCATGACTCATATTGATCCTTGCAATATTCATCCCAGCCAAAGCTAAACTTCGGATCATTTCTTTGGAGGCAGTCGCAGGACCAATGGTGCAAACGATTTTTGTTTTTCGAGCTCTTAGTTGTTCAATTGCAGGCATAATTTTAAGGTTTTAACCGGGGCAAGATTCTATTAAGAAAGTCTAATTGCGATTCCGCAATGTCAAATTTCTCTTGGTTTGGAAATTTTTCGCTTCGTTGGCGGTCACTTTCAGCAGTCACTTTATCCAAAAGTTTTTTACCATACCTCTTCAGATATCCTGTTGAAACAAGAATCGGCCAAGGGAACTTTTCCCTTTGGTTCCGAATTGGGAAACTATAGATTTCTTTTCCGCCAAATTTCTTTAAGAAAAAGATCAAATTTTCTTCAGTAAACTTTCCATTTAATTTAGAAAGTACATACTCGCGGTCTGGATACACTCCAAACTCCCAAGCCTCATCTAAAATACGAATGATTGCTTCAATGGACTCTTTCCATTTTTTTTCTTCTTCTGGGCTCCCTTGTTTAACAGGTTCAGAAGAATCTTCTTCTCCTCCGTTAAATCCAGCAGTGGTTGAAGCGGCTTGTTGTGATTGTTTGGATTTTTTTTCGGCATCTTTTTCTGCCTCTTCTCGTTCTTTCAAACGAGCCTTTACCAAACGTTCTTTTTCTTGTGATATTTTTTTAGCCTTTTGGCTCGCCAAATCCTTGTTTAGCTGTTGTTGCAACCTTGCTTTGATAGGAGGGATTTCGAATTTATGGACAACCATACTCCCCATAATCATCCGCCAAATTCTTGTAAAAAATGGGAGGAACTGAAAAAGGCTTTGGGCCTCAATCTCTTCCAATAAACGTTTCGGACTTTCATCATTCAAATGAAGAGTCACATTCATTTGGTTTAACACCCTGATTTCCAAATCCGAATGTTTGATTTGGAATGTCCTTTTCGCAGACTCGATTGCTTGAGGAATACAAGATTTATGAAGGATAAATTCATTATAAACTTTGTTATCCGCGTATTCGGTATAAAGTAATTCAGGTTGTGAAAGTAAAGTAGCACGAAACTCATCTGTTAATGGTTCCCCACTCACACGAAGTAAGTTTACCTCCACAATTCTACCTGCTTCCGCTAGGAAGGCCATCAAATCATCAACCTGTTGTTTGCGTTTTTGTTTTTCTTCTCTTTCTTTATCTTTTTCTATAATTTCATTTAAAACCAAACATTCTTCTATCAAAGTTTTTTGATCCCCGTAAGAATCATTCATATATCCTTTAATTTCCATTAAAAGATTACGAGGACTGTTCCATGAATCTTCTGTAACCTCACCCATTACTCCAAGATTTTTTAGGGCTGGGTAAATTGTGTTTTTTGTATAATCAATGTAACCATCATAACGGTCTGCAATTTCAGAAGGTTTATTGTAAAGAAATACACTTTTATTTGCTGGCCGAGAAGCAGAATCATTACGAAAGAAAAAGAGGATCTTATCATCTACCAATTGTTTTAGAATGGGTTTTAAATGGATGACAATCGTCGCATCTTTTTGGGCCTTTGTTTTGTCATAGGGGCATTGAAACAAATTTCCAATTTCGGTAGAGGCATATGTATCAAATAACCTATTGGAATCCACGGCTGCTTTAATGACTTTTCGCATCTTTTCTTTGCCTGGATATTTTCTTTTTTCGTTAAACCAACCTTTGATGGCAGCAGTAGAAAGTTCATTCAGGCCGAGCGCATAACGAAACGCAGTCCCTCCATCAGAGGTAGTTGGTCTTGCAAATACAGTATTATGTTTGATAAAGGTCTTTGGATTTTCCGGATCCCCAGGTTCATTTGGATGAAACTCAAGGACATTCAACTTTCTGATGATAGCCGGATTTTGTTTGTAACTAAGATCGATTACGTAATTTTCAGTACGATCGCGATCGATGGAACTATCACGTTCAATTTGTTCCACATTGGGAAGGACCTTGTTTTGTAAAAACTTATCAGTCCACTCAAAGATCACTAGTAAAACTTTATAGATCCCTTTGTATGAGAAATCTCCCCGTGAATCCATAGCCTGCACCTTTTGGAGGCAGGCTGTGTAATCCATAACTTTTAATTCTGGGAGGTTTGGATCTAACATGGTTTATGTGATTGTCCTTAGTTAAAAAACCCTTTTTTATACAATAACTCTGCATTCAAAATGGCAGCACCTGCAGCACCTCGAATTGTGTTATGCGAAAGAACTACCCATTTCCAATCCAAAATTGGATCTTCTCTTAGCCTTCCGACAACTGTCGTCATTCCTCTACCAGTCTCTAAATCAAGACGTGGTTGAGGCCTATCATTTTCTTCGCGGTAGAGAATAGCCTGGTTTGGTGCAAACGGCAATCCCAATTTCTGCGGTTCTCCTTGAAAATCGGCCCAAACTTTCAGAATCTCTTCTTTTTTTGGTTTTTTGTCAAAGGAAACAGAAACACAAACAGTATGTCCGTCAAAAACGGGAACACGATTACAATGGGCAGAAATTTTAAAATCTGCTGATTTGATCACTCCTGCCTCTACTGTTCCCAAACATTTTTGAGGTTCCACTTCGGCTTTGTCTTCTTCCCCACCAATGTATGGGACAACGTTTCCAAGAATGTCCATTGTCGGAACTCCTGGATAACCTGCACCTGAAATGGCCTGCATGGAAAATAACATAACAGACTTTAAACCAAAAGCATCCATCAGAGGTTTTAGAGAAATTGTAACACCCATAATGGTACAGTTGGAATTAGTAATAATTTTCCCTTTGGTATTTTGCGATTTCAAAACATCCAAATGGTGGGCGTTGACTTCTGCAGAAAGAATCGGCACGTTCGGATCCATTCTATGATTTTTAGAATTGGAAAGAACCATTACCCCTGCCTCAGCATAAGCAGTTTCCACTTCTCCTGCAATCGAAGCATCAAGACCACTAAACACGAGTTGTACGCCCTTGGTCACTTCAGGATTTGGTAACGAGATAATAATGTCTTTTGCGTATGCAGGGATATCAGATGAAATCTTCCAACGAGATTTCATTACCTCACCGTACGTTTGGCCGGCACTTTTTTCTGAAGCTGCCAAATGAGTCACCGTGAAATAAGGGTGATTCTCCAAAAGTTGAATGAATCTTTGACCGACGGAACCTGTTGCTCCCAGGACTCCAACTTTGATTTTTTCCATAAAATTCCTTATCTAATGTAAGGATTGAAAAACATCCTATTTCGGAAAGAGATTTCCAATTCTTTTAGCATAAATCGGATTCATTTGTTCCATTCCGACATAAGTAAAATGATGGAAGTCAGAGAACCCTTGCATGGGCAAACTTCGGTGTATGTCCCAATAATGGACTGACCCTCCTTCCAAGGATTGTAAATAGACAAGATGGTCTTTATACCACCGGGAATCTTCATACCACTCGAGAGAAATAGGATTTTCTGGATTATTGATGAGTAAAAAAGGTAGATTTCGTTCACGGAAATGGTCTGAAATTTTTTTCAGGTACCGAAAGTGAAAATACGGCCGAAACGATTCTTCCCGAATTTTCTCTTTTGCCAATTTTAATGCGACAAGGTAGCCAATCCCTGGTCGTTTTTCCAATCCTTCCAACAATCGGTAATAGAAGTATTTTCTGTATTCTTCGTCTTTCATACCGATGTAACGAAAATCCTCGGTTCTTGGTTCCCTTTCGTATTGGATTCCCGACTTGGCATTTTCCAACCCAAAGGTCTGTTCCAGCCGGACCCCCATTGGATCAAAATGATAATCCAAATACGCACCCGTAGCCTCATTGGCAAACCACACACGTTCGAGTTTTGCTGTGATCAATTTTCGTTGATCGAAAAATTTTGGGTCTAGGGAAAGGCGAACCCAGCCTTCTTTTGAAAGAAGGAACTCTTGGGTAGTGGTCCCATTGGAAATTTCCATTCGGCAAGGTTTCCCAGCCAAAAGAAAAGGTGTCACTTCCACCCAAAATCCTTTGTTCTTGATCTTCTCTGTCGGATAAAAACTAAATTTTTGCCCTGTCCAACCTAGACCGCTGATTCCTTCCGGAATCTCGGCACCGGCGTAAGCATGATAACTGGTATTTCGCCCAAAACGGTGTTGGACTAAATTTTGCAAATTTTGCAAATAAATATCTTTATAACGATAAAACGAAAACCCAGAGGATATCACATAACGAGACCAAATATCCCAATCCATAGAAGAACCAACTTCCTTCAGTGTCTCCCAAGGAAATACCCAAAGCGATTGAGGCGCTTCTCCAAAGGTGAGTGCATCCTTAACCACTACCGATTCATCCACCGACTCGTTTTTCCCTTCAGGAAAGATAACATAAGTTCGGTGAAGCCTATAATCTATAAAATTAACCGGATAAACAACCAGGTCCGGTTTTAATGGATCTAACCAATTCAGTAATAAATATACATAAAGTGGACTATTCCCTGCATACGCTAAATAAAACACATCCACATCTAAATGATAATCCGCCTGTAAGGTTTGTTTTAGTTTGTTTGCATCGATGGAATAGTAAGCAACAGAACTCCCTACAACAATGATTCTCTTTTTAGTCTTAGGTAAGTGCCTGATTCTTTCATATTCATACAAAAAATTGAAAAAATGGTTTGTGTTCCAAGGAGATTCATTTGGCAAAAAAAATTGTAATTTTTTAAAAACTAAAAAATCAAAACCAAACAAAGAAACCAAAAACAGGCATATAAATAAGATCCGATTTTTCATATACCTACCTAAAATACAAAATACACAAATGGCTTACTATCGGCCGAAAACAAAACGATCAAAATCAGAGAAATGGCGGCCAAAACACCAAAAATAGCTATTTTTCCTAAGGAATTTTCCCATTTTCGAAAACCATTTAACAATTGCTTATTGTCTTTAAAATAAAAACTACCCCAAATATGACCAATGGAAATGGCAAAAAAACAATAGAGAAAATTCATTTCAAATGTATAAGGCAGCGAAAAACCCTCTTTTTTGATAAAAAGTCCCTGTAGGTAGCACAGGGAGGAAGTAATATCGGGACTTCGAAAAAAAATCCAAAGTAAGCTTACAAAAAGAAAAGTTCCCAAGATTCGAACTGGTCGCAAAAAGGTAGGGAGGCTGTTCGGAAACTGAGTGATTACCCACCTTTCCAAAATGAGTAAAATCCCATGACAAGAACCCCAGATGACAAAATTCCAAGAAGCACCATGCCAAAGACCACCAATGGCCATCACCAAAAATAAATTCCTATAAGTAAAATACCGGCCAATGCGATTTCCCCCAAGAGAGATATAAATGTATTTTTTTAACCACTGGGAAAGGGAGATATGCCAGCGAGTCCAAAATTCGGAAAATCCTGCCGATAGGTAAGGCATCCTAAAATTCTCTGGCAACCGAAAGCCAAATAGAAGTGCCGCGCCTTGGGCAATATCGGTGTATCCTGAAAAATCACAATAGATCTGTAAGGAATAAGAAAACATCCCAATCCAAAGCCCCTTGGTCGTCATCTCCGCAGGTCGAACAAAAACAAAATCCGAAGTTTCGGCCAAATGATCAGCCAAAACCATTTTTTTAAATAGGCCTAACAAAATCAGGAAGGTAGCAAAGAAAATGGGGATTCTAAGGAAGGGAAGTGGCCTACGAATTTGTGGCAAAAAGGACTTTGCCGTTACGATGGGACCTGCTACTAACTGGGGGAAAAAACAAAGAAATAACAAATAGGAGAGAAAATTCCTCTCTGGTTCCAATTCTCTTTTGTATACATCCACCACGTAAGAAATAGACTGAAACGTATAAAAGGAGATTCCTACCGGAAGCAACCAATGACTCCAAAAATCAGCA
This sequence comes from Leptospira bandrabouensis, assembly GCF_004770905.1. Classification (NCBI taxonomy): domain Bacteria; kingdom Pseudomonadati; phylum Spirochaetota; class Leptospiria; order Leptospirales; family Leptospiraceae; genus Leptospira; species Leptospira bandrabouensis. Next base: position 86,846 of record NZ_RQHT01000010.1, read on the forward strand.
GAGGGAGGGACGAATCCAAACAAATTTGCCCAATTTTCAGCAATAAATCGCCCATATTTAAAGAAAAATAGGATTCCCAAGCTATTTGACAAAGAAAGAAACAAAAGGAACCGCCGTATCCACAAGGACTTGGAAAATTCTAGGAGTCTTGAGAGGGAAAAATCAAGGACTGCTACCCAAAAGAGCAAAAGAAAATAAAGCGGATGCCAAAAACAATAAAAAATAGCACTAACAATAACCAAATAAACGACCAATACCAATCGGAATATGTACGATTTATTGGCATAATATTGTCCATTTTCAATCAGTAATATGCGCAGCAGCCACCACGAAGTCCAGGCTACTGCTAAATAGAGACAAAAAACAGCCGAATTAAAGAGCATATTATTGACTATTTTTAAGCACTATACGTTATACTTGCATTTTACCCCGCAATTAGGACAGGTACAGGTAACCTCCGCCTTGACACGCCTACCTTGGGCGCCTTCCACTTTCCCCACGGCGACAAAATCAAAGACCACACCCTCCGGAACAAAGTGCCCAGAACCATATTTTGCAGTTCCTTCAATCAAATTGGAACAAGCATGACATTTCACTCTTAACCGAATCGTTTCCGCCATATAAAAAAGAACGGTGACTCCCGAAAGCAGGGGTGGCAACTACTATTCCAGAACCTGACAATTTTACAGGTGTATGCAAATTTGATACACATGACAATTTGGCAGTTTTTCTGTCTGATTTAGCCCTATTCCCTTTTACTCCCAAGGTCCTATTTTCTATACGTCCTATCTTTTTGGGTTATCCCGAGAATGGAAATTTGCGGTCTAATTGCCGAAAAATGGACACTTGAAGCGGAGTCATTTAAACTTAAAATTAGATCATTCTCAGATAAACTATGGATTTTCTCTAGGAATACCTCCCTGTCGTGTCTACAGGGGAAACCAGGAGAAATCCCGCCTTTTTCTCTTCTGCCATAGGTTTTGTTGGGGCAGTGATTGACCATTTTTCGGCAGAAGGCATTGGGACACCTTTTTCTCTAAGAAACTTCCTAGGGGAACGTCAGAAGACTCTAGCCCGTTAGAAAGAAAGGAGGAATGGGAAATGAATGCCCTATTTTCGGCATTCCGAGAACTGCCCCTTCCAAGTCTGACGGACCGGAAACATGCCTGCATTTGGGTGCCCAAAGGCGAGCAGAGGCCGCCCAAATCTGAACTTTCTTTAAAAACCTAACAGAGGATAGATGCCCTTCCTGAGGCATTTACAGCTCAAGTCCCCATATTTCATAATTGACTATTTTTGGTCATTTTTTTTGGATCTAAAGGGAGAAACTGGAAAGAGTTATGAATGGAGTCCCATAAACTGTGATAAATGATTAATTTTGGTCAGTTTTTGCCTAAATGGAGACTATGTCCCGAATTCGCAGAATTGGCGATCCTACCCTGTAGTGCGCACAGGGCGGTTTCACTAGGCCGTGAGAAGAGAGGATTTAAGCCTTTTTAGAGCTAGTTTTGGTAGTAGCTTTTGGCTTCTTTACAGGAGATGTTGATTTTGTGGAAGTGCGCTTTGGTTTAGGGTGAGTAGTGGCTTGTTGTTTTCTTGTCGATTTGGAGCCACTGGAATCCGAATTTCTGTCTTCTTCTCCCGAAGCAAAGTCACTAGGAACTCTTCCATTGCGTTTGACCATGTAGATGAAATGTCGGACATACTGAGTGTAGGGTTCATGGATGGCTTTCGGATCGAAGTTTTTTGCATCCTGAAGGAGTTGATTGACGAGAGCCAAAGGGAGGTCATCCTTACTGGTGGCCATAAGAATTTCCAATCGTTTGCAGATCTCCGAGTCATTGACTTCGGTAGAGAGTTTTCGCATTGCGTTGAGAAATTTTTGGAAGGCAACTCGCTTCGGCTGAGACATATCCCCAGAAAACCAAAAAGTCCTGAGTTGGCAATCGATTTTACAGGGTATTGCTTTGACTCGTTCTCAAAAATAGAAAGTCGTAAGCCGGGCGCCCAAGGTTTTTCCTGAGACGAGGTTTCGCATTTTTTAGCCAATACAAATTGAGAGCAGAAAATTTCAGAAGTAAATTGAGGAGCCAATACTTGCATACCTGCCGAGACTTTAGAATAAGAGCCTTCCCCTTCATTTCCGGAAGAGGTCTCGAATGCAATCTCCGTATTTTGGTCCACTGTCACCTCATTAACCAAACCATCTCTCAGTTCGATAGGAGCGAGGAGTTCATCGTTTGGAATGATCACAGGTAAGTCAGACTCGTTAGCAAAGAGGCCTGAAGCTGGAAATACAAAAAGAACAGATAGCAAGAGGCAAATTGCAAAACTTTGCAATTTCTGTGCCATATTTTTGTATTTTCCCAAGAAAACCATAGGATTCTCCTCAGTTTTCCTCGAAATCGCAGAAAAATAAAGCCTTTTTTACAGGATTTTGACTATTTTTTGATGATTTGTGAACGCACCCGGAGTTTCCATTCCCAGAGAACAATTTCCTGTTCTAGGTCCTGAGCCGTTTCCTGCTCTTTTGCAAGAAGTGCATAAATCATATTGGAGATCTCTTTGGAAAATCCCAAATCCAATTCCTTTTCGAAATCTTCCACTCGGAATTCTAAAATGAGAACCGCCAAACGAAAAGCCTCATTCATGGCAGCAAGCTGTGGTTTCACGGCGTCCAATTCCGGCTTTTTCAATTCGTTTTTGATCATCACATCCAAGAAGGTACGAATGAACATTACATCGTCAGAGGAAAGGTGAAAATCTAAAAGTAGCTGTTTTACCTTATCTAACTCCATGGCACGAAGATGGATCCGAGCCAAAAAAACAGGGTTTTCGCTATAGGTATTTAGGTTTTGGTTTTTGGCAACATCGGTCGCCCGAACTTTGTCATAATCAACCACTCCCTTATCTTTGGATGTGTCCGTTTTGGGGGACTGCGATTCGGCTGAAGTATTGATCCTTTTTTTGATCACAAGGATATTCATACTCGGGTATCGGATCTTAAAAGAAACCATATCTGACCTTGGGATTTCTTCATCCACCACGAGATACTGAGCCTGCTCTCCTCTCTCCCAAGCAGCCATCAAATCTTCCTTACTTTTGTAATGATAAATGACAACAGGAAGGACATCGCTTTGGCTCCCCGTTCCGAGGTAAATGGTTTTGATTTCGTTGGAGAACCCATGTTGGTAAGGGATAACCAGTTTGCCAGCCTTAACGTTGACAAAGGAAAGTTCTCCCAAATGAAAATGCGAAACGTCAAAATCGTCCCCAAAAAACCCAACCCGGGGGACATTGACTACAATGGAATTATTCCTGGCCCCTTTGGGAACCTCTGGGCCGGTCTCCGTAAAAACAACGTAAGTTAACTTGGAAAGCCGAACTTTGACGAGAAAACCAGCAGGGGTCTTCCTCTCTTCGTATACAGTATCATCCATTTTTACATTAAACCAAGTTGTTTCATTTTATATTGGAGGGATCCCCTCGAAATGCCCAAGGCCTTTGCCATCCGGATTTGGTTGCCTGAAAAGATCCGCATGGCAAGCAGAATCTTCTGCCTTTCTAAGGCCTCAGTTCCACGCCGCAAGTCTAAATCTTCTGCATCGGGAATCTCTAAATCCATTTTAAATTTCCCTGGTTCCAAATCTACTGGCTCCACTTGGTTCGTCCGGCAGGTCAAAATCCCGGTTAAAATAGCATTCCTTAAATCTGTAAAATTTTCCGAATAAGATCTGGATATCAATTCCTGCAAACTCATTGCCCCTAAATGTAAACCCGAACGGTTCTGTGAATCGCATAATTCTTCGAAAATCGCCTGCACCAAAGTTTGTAATTTTGCTTTGGGAAGGAACCTAAGGGATGGTAGTACCAACGAATTTTTTTGTAAAAATCTTTCAAATTCAGGCAACATTTCTTGCCCCATTCCTTCTGGCCCAAGCAAAAATAACGACCCGGAATATCCAGATTTGGACCACCAATCGAGAAGGATTTGCTGTTGTCCCAAATTCAAACTTTGGATTCCTGCCAGGACTAAACTACCATGCCGCGACTCCGTCCCCCAAAGGTCCAAGGCTTTCTCTAGTTTCCCAAAATGGTCAGGCAACGACTCGATTACAAGGATGGGGGCGCCAGGTAAATTGGTTTGATGAATCCACTTCGCTAAAGTTTTTTTTCCTGAGCCAGATGGACCGAGAATGGTTAAGATTTTCTGTTTTGTAAATTCTGAAATCGCAAGATCTAAATTGGGAATTTCCTTGCGGTATAAAGAATACGAATTTTCAGAAGAAGTGACCTCTTTGCTAACGGGTATCCCTTGAGTTCTACCCCATTCGTTCCCAACCTTATCAGCAAGAAGACTAAGAAAGATTCCCACCGGGAGAGAATTAGAAACCTCAATTTCCGCAAGAAGGAAACCAATTTCTTTTTGCCCAGCCCGAATCCGAATAGCGAAAGCATTGGTCTTTTTACCAAACAATTCAAACTCAGATCCTGAAAAAAAGACGGGTTCCTGAGAGCGCATTAGCTCTTCCCAGTGCAGAGAATCGCGATTCAAAAATGAATAATAAAACCCATCTTCTCCGTATCCAAAACTGGCTGATTCATAAAAGGAATCCTCTCCTTCGATTTTCAGAACCACCACACCGGAAGATAGACCTAACTCAGTACATAATTTTTCCCACAAAACAGGAAGGACAGAATCCATCCAATCCTTGCCAGTTTTATCAGAGGCAAGCAGGGAAATGGCTTGAGAAGGCATGCTATGAAACTGTTTAAATTTAATCACTTTGTCAAGTACGTACCTATTTGAATGTCGGATGTCCGACCAAAAGAGAGGAGATAGTTTTTGCTAATTTTCGGTATGTCGGATGTCCGACAATGGAGATAGAAATGAGGGAAAAATCCTTTTTTTGCTCCTTTCTAAAAATACAATTGATCCCAAATTTTCGGCAGGAAAGCATACCATTTGGGAAGGGAAAATAGAGAGAGATGATCACCATTGCAGTTGCAAACCAAAAAGGCGGAGAAGGGAAAACAACTACTTCTTTGAATCTTGCTATGGGGTTGGCCCGTCGCAATCTAAAAACCCTACTCATCGATATGGACCCACAGGCCAATTCCACCGGAATTTTTTTAAACCCGGAGACGGTCGAAAAAGATCTAGCCCACTTGTTCCAAAACTCTGCAAACCTAAAAGAGATCATTACACCTGCGTATAACGAACATTTGTGGGTCGCACCGTCTAGCATGCGTTTGGCGGAAATGGAAACAGTTTCAGTGAACTCAGTAGAGGCTCCTTATATTTTAAGAGACTCGCTTTCGACGATCAAAGAATTTGATTTTGTGATTATTGACTGCCCCCCTTCCCTTTCTATCTTCACGGTAAACAGTCTTGTAGCAGCTAACTATGTTCTCATCCCTCTCCAGGCAGAAAAATTCTCAATGGATGGAATTATGGGATTACAACAAACCATTTCTTCGATCAAAAAAAGAATCAATCCAGACCTGGAAATTTTGGGTGCCCTCATCACCCAACTCAAACCTCAGACATTGCTTACGAAAACCATCCTCCCCGTATTGACAAAATACTTCCGCATCTTTGACCATACGATTTCTGACGGGGTGGCCATCGGGGAAAGCCACCTGGCAAAAAAATCAGTCTTCGACTACAACAAAACTTCACGTCAGTCCCAAGAGTATGAAGGTTTTATTGAGGAGGTTTTAAATGAGCTTAAAAAGTAAACGCCTCGGAACTCTCGCTGATATCTATCAGGCAGAAAATTTAGATGGGACCATTCGGACCATCCGAATGGACAGGATTCAACCTTCAGAACACCAACCAAGGCAGGAAAGAAAAAAGGGAGTTGAGGAACTGGCCCAAACCTTAAAGGCAGACGGGTTATTGCAACCCATCATAGTCTCCAAAGGGGAAAAAGAAGGGAATTATAAAATCATAGCAGGAGAGAGGAGGTATCACGCTGCGAAGTCTCTCGGTTGGGCGGAAATTGAATGTAAGATTTTAAACCGACCTGATAAAGAAATTTATAAATTAGCAGTCATTGAAAACCTCCAAAGAGAGAACTTGTCCCCTTATGAAGAGGTGGATGCCCTCTTATTTCTGAAAAACTCACATAACTATACCGACCAGGAACTCGGAGATCTATTCGGGAAAAGTCGTAGTTATATGACGGAAGTCCTTTCGATTACCTCTATGTCCAAAGAAGACCTGGAGAAATGTAAAAAGAACGAAATCTATAATAAGAACCTTTTGGTGCAGGCGGCCCAGGCTGCCAAAAAAGGAAGCCTGGATGACTTCCTTACCCTGTTTCATAAAGGAGCTCTTAAAACCGTAAAAGATGCCAAAGACTTTAATAAACAGGTCAAGTCTGGTGAGACAAATTTAGCAAAAAACTCTGCCTACTCCGGTTACAAAATCCGAAGGACTGGGACAGGCATTCAGATCTTATCTGAAGATGAAATCCTTTTGGGTGATATATACAAGTTCATCCGAAAAGAACTAACGAAAAAATACGGGGACTCGGCATAACCCAAACAAGTACTTAGCAGTCAAGTACTTAGGAAAAAAATTTATAGTACATCCGGGAAAAAAGGCTGTACGAACTTGACATCTGCCGGAATCCGACAATAATGTGACATAATAAATGTAATTTGAGTTTGAGCAAACGTTTCTTGTAGATCAAGAGACGGGGGATCTCTAGTATCCCAACCCGAAATATAAAAAAATTCCCCTGGAACACCAGGGGGTCGGGGTTTCCCGAAGGAATGTTGTTGGATGAGACATAATTAACATTATGTCAGATAATGTCAACTCCTTCGCAAAATTTGCTTAAATTTGGTTTCATTTTTGCAAAAAAGCGGAGGAGCTTTTGTGAGCGACCAGCGGCATCCCTATATCCGACTGATGACCGACATCATAGATTCTGGTGTTTGGGCTGGCCTTTCCCATGCGGCCAAAACACTTTACCCAGTTCTATTGAAATTCAGTGACTACAATTTCAAACCAGTTTGGCCCAATACGGAAACGTTGATGCGGCTTACCGGGTTCAAAACAAAAAAATCCATTGTCTCTGCAAAAAAGGAGCTCACAAAAGCAGGTTTACTCTACCAGGTTCCCGGCAGTGGTAGAACTTCCACCAGATATCACTTTTCCTTCCATTACGAGGGTTCCAAAATTACCCCTCTGGGAGATGCAAATATATCCCTCAGAGGTTCCGAATCAGAATCCCCTGAGGGATCAAAACCTGTCGGTCAGGGGGGTGCGAGCGGGACCCCTAACCATATTAATATAACTATATCTAATACAAACCATGTACCACCTACCGCTGCGGCAGGAGACCTTAGTAAAGAAAAAGAAGAGAAAAAAGCTTTTGAATCTTTAGTCGAACTTTTCGGTCCCGAAATTGCTTTAGAGGCCTATAAGAAGGCAGTTTCTCTACATATGGAATCCAATGTATCCTATGTACAATCCCTTTGCCGAGAACTTATCTCCATGCAAAGACAGGAAGTGCTTAAAACTGAGCAAAAGCCATCAGGGAACGAAACCCTTTCTCACCCTGCTTCTTGGGTCGGCTTTTTATCTTGGGCAAGCAAAGAACTCACTCAATCTTCTTTACACCAGTTAGAAAAGGTGCAGGTCCAAATCGATGGGAATGTGATTGTCGTAACTTCGACTTTGCAAGGGCATCTTCGCCAAATTGTGAATATGTATTTTACGGAGCGAGTAAAACCCGCAGTTCTTGTTGTATTTTCTGAGAAAGAAGAAGGATCGCGACTCAGTGAAATTCGATAGACTGGATAGAAAAACGGTATTTTTTGGAAGGAATCAGCAACAAAAAGCGCAATGAAAGATCATTTAATACGCACAAGCCACCCCTACTCTCTACCTATCAAATCAGTTTCTACTACGGGAACTTTCGAAGTTAAAAATGAAGAATTTTTATCCTTTTTTGAAGAAAAGGAGCAGTCCTCACTTTCCTCGATCATCTTTCAATTTGATGATGTGGTTTATTTCAATGGGATTGAGCTTTTACCAGGCAAAGACGGGTTGGACTTTTTCCCCGATTCCTTTCGGTTTGAATTATCCCATGATGGAAAGTATTGGGAACCTATTTTACAGGAATCCTCATTTAGAAAATCTTTTAAAACTTCTGCTAAATGGCTTTTTTCTCTTACTAGCGCTCGTTATGTGAAGTTTGTTTCTAAAATTTCAAGAAAGGCCAGTAACGGAAAAAACCGGATTAGTTTTGGTCAATTAAAGATTCTGATCACAGGAGTGCAGTCCATCCAAGCAAGTTCGGAACTGGACAGACTCTATGTAAAAGAAAATCTTTTTGATACAAGACCTGATTATGGTTGGTCCTCTAAAAAGAAAGAAGAACCTGAAGAAGAGTATTTAATTTTAGATATGGGTTCGGTGAATCGCATTGAAGAGATGCGGATGCTTACCAAAAATGATCCGATCACTAATTTCCCGGAAAGGTTTGTCGCATATTATAGCGAAGATGATATTACTTGGCACCAACTCCATGAAGAGAACTTCTTTTTGTCTGAACCAGGTACTTGGTATAAGTGGAGGTTCTCCGCTGTCAACTTACGATTTCTTAAATTAGTTTTTATCCAAGAAAAACAACAAAATAAAAAAGACTACGTAACGGAAGTCATTGAACTTGAGTTATATTCTAGTCCTGATAAAAAAGATTACGGTGGACCAACAAGAGAACCCCTACCTTATGCTTCTGTCCTTAGGTCAGGAATCATTCGCCTTGCTGTGGATGGAGAGGTAAAAGAAGGTGTTGTGGTTCAGGCCAATGACAGGCGCCTTCGGGATGCTACTACGGAATATCGTGGAATTGTGGAACTGGCATCTGACGGGGAAGAAAAACCTGGGGTTGCGGTCCAAGGAAATGATAAACGCCTAAAAATCGCCACTGAACTCACACATGGTTTAGTTCGATTATCCAGAAGTGGAGAAGCAAGGCCTGGGCTTGTTGTCCAGTCAGATGATGAACGTTTGCGTAATGCTTCTACCGAACATCCAGGGATCGTGGAGCTTGCGTTAGATGGTGAAACTCGTCCCGGTGTGGCCGTTCAAGGGAATGATTCTCGTCTTCGAGTTGCTACTAAAAAATCAATTGGTTTAGTTCAACTTGCCGATGCGGGAGAAGTTGCCGTTGATAAAGTGGTTACCGGTGATGATCCAAGGCTCAGAGATGCTACTAACACTTCCAAAGGTATTGTACAATTGGCGCCAAATGGTGGTGAAGAACCAGGTACAGTAGTTCAAGGAAACGATAAACGTCTTAAACATGCGAGCACAGAATTACATGGAATTGTGCAACTTGCGCATTCAGGAGAAACAAAACCAGGCACTGTCGTTCAAGGAGATGACAAACGTTTGGCGAAAGCAGGATTCCAAGATGCGGGAATTGTGTTACTGGCAAATCATGGAGAAGCGGTTCCTGGTAAGGTTGTTCTTTCTGATGACCCGAGGCTTTCTGATAAGAGGGATCCAAAACCGCATACACATCCTTATGCAGAAAAAGAACATGATTTTAATTCACATACAGGTCTTTTAAAAATCACAGGGGAAGCTGAAGCAAGTTCTAAAGGTTTTGTACCCCCACAAACAAATGACGCTATCATTTACGGAAAAAATACAAAAGTAGGAACAGGCGTTGTGGGGGTATCCTCTGGAACCGGTGTCACTGGGTTTGGGGATTCTGTGGGAGTGTATGGGATTTCCAAAGGAAAATCCGGGAAACAATCGGCGGGAATTTTGGGTGCCGGCACTACGGCACCAGGTGGTAGGTTTCTCTCTCAATCAGATTTTGCTTTAGTTGTTGAGGGGAAAGGAATTCCTGAGATGGAACTTCCTGGTTCGGGGAAGGCTATTTATGCGAATGGAGAGTCTTTATTTGAAGGGAACCTCCGCATAACAAAAGAAGGTGGCGAGGAATGTATTGCTCGTTATTTTAGATTGGATGGAAAGGATGTTGTGACTGCGGGAGATCTTCTTGTTGCTACAGAAGAACCTGGTGTTTTAGGAAGATCAAAACACCCCTACTCTACCAATGTAATCGGTGTCTGTGTTTCCAATGCCCATGTGGTTTTTGGAAAACAAGAAAAGGCGGTTGAATATGTTCTTGTGGCACTTCTTGGAATAACCAAAATTCACGTGGATGCATCGCAAGTTCCCATTTATCCGGGAGACCTTTTGGTTTCAGGACTTGCTTCTGGTCAGGCGGTGAAGGCTGATCCTTCAAAATTAAAACCTGGGATGCTTGTGGCTAAGGCCATTGAGGCTTGTAAACGAGACAAAGGAAACATCCTTTGTATGTTAACCTTCTCCTAAAAATAAAGGTAAAGAGGTGGGTTTTTTAATAAACCCCGCCTCAATTGCTCTTTGTAAAAGATACTCCACTGCACCGTGGCCTTCTTGCCCTAAAGTTTTTGTGAATTCATTTACATATAAATTGATATGAGATTTGATTACCGCATCTTCTTTGTTTTGTGAATTAGTTCGAATGTAATCCATCATTTCTTTTGGCTCTTTGTATGCATCACTTAAGCTTTGTCTCAAGTTGGATTGGAACCTGAGTGCTTCTTCTCTTGGAATGTCTCGTCGAATGGCTATCGCACCTAGTGGGATAGGATATCCTGTTGATTGTTCCCACCATTCCCCAAGGTCCACTACCTTTTCCATACCTCTGGCTTCATAAGTAAAACGTTCCTCGTGAATGATCACCCCAAGGCTATCATCCTCAGTCATTACTCTGGGGATGATCTCATCATAACGTAATGGGGTTGGGTTCTGTTTTCCATTGGTATATAAGGATAATAGAAGGTTTGCTGTGGTTAATTTCCCTGGGATATAGAGTTTTTTATAATTAGAAAGATCTGTTTTGGAATTTTTCTTTCGGATGAGTATCGGGCCGCATCCTCTTCCTAGTGCAGATCCGGTTTCGAGTAAAATGTATTTATCAATGATATGAAAATAAGCAGCAAAGGAAAGTTTGGTGACAGGAAATTTCCCTTGGAAAGCAAATTCGTTTAAATTTTCTACATCGTATAGTTCTTCTTTTACTGGGTAATTTGTATTACGGATCAGGTGGTAGAAGAGGAAAGTGTCATTGGGACATGGGGAATAAGCAAGAGAGATCATAGGGATAAAAAGTACTCCTTGTGAGGTGTGATCCATAAAATTCGAATGATTAAAAATAAAAACAAGGTAATTGATATTCCAAGAAATAAACGGATAAACGGTTTTTTATAGGCATCCTCTAATAGTAGTGTAAATGGCAAAATTAATGTGAACATTCTACTTAGATTATCAAACGATCTCCAATACCCCTCTTCGGCAATGAGTATGACAAAGAGGCTTCCAAAAATGGGGACAAGTATATTTATATTTTTAGAAAAGGAATCTTTGAGTGATTGGATGCTGGCAATGGATAAAGCTAAAAAGGAAATGAAAAAAAGAACCTTTGGGAATTCTTTGGGTTTGAATTGGAAAGATCCATTTTCCATAAAACTTTTAAAAAAACCAAATAAAGGAAAGTCTGTCATATCTCGAAACCCGAGAGGATTTGTCCCTAGGTGGTTTGGCGGTTGGATTAATCCATATCCCACCAAACAAACAAATACGATGCCTGGAATGGAATAAAGAGCCATCTTTTCCCATTTTTTTTCTGTAAGCGCATTGAAAACAATGGGTATAAGAAACAAAATCCCTAACTCTCTTGTGATTACCATAAGTAGGAAAAAGAAAACAGCGAGTAGGTCTTTTTTATTTGTGAAAAAGTAGAAAGCTATGATTCCAAAACTAACAAAAAGTGAATCTGCAACAAGGAGTAGATTTGCATTTAAAGAGAAAGGTGAAAATAGATAAAAGATAACCAACCATTTTTTTGAATCCGGAAGTAATGAAAACAAGCTGAATACGGAAAGAGAAAAAACTACGAACAAAAAAAGAAGAGTAACCAAGGGATAATGAGAGAATCCAAAAATGGAAGAAAATAGACCAACGAATAAAGAAAGTCCCATTCTGTGAAAACGAAAATGATAAGAATCGACAATGAGATCCCAATCACCACCGACAAACATATCTTTTGCGAGAAAATAGAAAAACTGACCGTCATAACCTCCCGATTTGTAGATCACAAACTGGGAATCAACGAGGTTTGGATTGATTTCATAGAAACCTTCCCAAATCCCAATAAGGGCAGAAAGGGAATGTTCATAGGGTGCTGTTTTATAGTAGATAAGTGCCCCTACTCCCAAAAGGAAAAAAACCAATAGAAACCAAAGTTGGCGCTGCTTCACTCTTCCATTTTGCAAAATTTAACGGATTCGAAAAGGAATTTCTCTGGAATTTTCCGAAGATTCTGACAGTTTGTATCCAAAGTTGGGGCAAATGAAAGAAGTTCTCGTAACAATCCAAAGTGTATATCAGTATTTAGAAAAACTTGGCCCCAAAAAATCTTTTCAGATTTTGAAAAATCTCGGTTACGAGAAGTTACTTTCCTTAACAGGAAAGGTCCCTAAAGAAAGGCTCATTGTCCTGACGCAAAAGTTAAGTGAGGATACAGTCGTTGAGTTGGTAAAACAAATCCCAGAAAAAATTCTCGTTGAGATGATCCGCGAAAATGATGACGATGATTTGGTTTATTTTATTCACTCCCTTCCAATGGAAGATTTGGCTCTTGTTTCTCGGAGTATTCCTCCTCATGATGTGGGTCTACTTGCAAAAACTTTAGGCAAAGAAACAAGCGTAGAAATTCTGAAAACTTTAGGAATTGAAAAGTCCATTGCTCTTTTAAAAGAAATTCCGATGAAAGATTTTCTTTGGTTGGTGGATGAAATTCAAGTAGGTCTGGTCATTCAACTTGTGAGTGAACTTTCAGTGGCGGATTGTAAAAAGTGGATCAAACAACGTGGGTTAGCGGAGCTTCCAATTCTTGTCAAATTTTTTGGTGTTAGTAATGCTTTGAAGATTTTTAAAAAACTCGGAATGAACCAAGCATTAGAAATGATGCATTTACTTGGAACAAGGGAAATGTTAGAACTTTCTTTGATTTTGTCTGGAATGCAGTTGGATGAAAAGAACATTCCAGCTTTAGTTCAATTGAAACCTGATGATTTGACTTCAAAGAAAAAAACTAAACAAACACCTAAGAAAAAACAGATCCCTAAAAAGAAAAAAACTTCTAAGCGTTGATATTCACTTTCGGGAAGTAAATGGTGAATTTGCTTCCTTCTCCCATTTTGCTTTCGACAAATATTTCACCGGACATTTTGTCCACTAGTGACTTGACAATAGACAATCCAAGTCCTGTCCCACCAATTTTTTTGTTATCCGAAGATGGAATACGAAAGAAACGATCGAAGATTTGGTTTTTAAAATTTGGGTCGATTCCTATTCCTGTATCTTCTACTGTGATTTCAATTTTCCCATTGGTTTCACGAATGGAGATTCCAATTTTTCCTTTGAATGTGTATTTTAGTGCATTCACGTAAAGGTTGGTTATGATTTGTGAAAATTCAAATTTGATTCCACGTAAGTAAAAACCTTTTTTGAGTGATAAATCCCATTCGATAGGTTTTCCTTTGGCAAGATGAGAGTTCATGTGAATTACATCTTCGATTACAGGAACAGGATCAAAAATTTCGACTACTTCGGCTTCTTTGTCTTTTTCTCTTGATGTGGTTAACTTTAATAGATTTTCGATTAAAAAACTAAGTCTTTTTGCATTTTTATCGATTACCTCTAACATATTTTTGTGTTCGGTGTTAAATGGTAATGTTGTATCGGATTTAAAAAATTCTAAATACCCTCTGATGTTTGTCATCGGGCTTCTTAGTTCGTGACTCACATTGGAAATAAATTCGTGTTGTAGTCTTTCTTGTTCTTTTCTTTCTGAATTGGGACGAAATTGAACTTGGTATCGTTTCTTTGGAGAAAGTAGGATGGATGTGAAACTAATATCTACTTCTAGTTTGTTTCCATCTTTGGCGAGGATTTCCACATCGGGAAGTGATAACATTGTATCAGAAGAGAGGTCAGTTCCAAACCTGAGTTGGTTAGATACTTGGTTGCCAAGGATAATGTCTTCAATATTCATTTTCGTGATATCACCACGAGTATAACCAGTTAACAATCGAAACTGGTTGTTTGCTTCTAAAATGCTTCCTGTATCGGCGTCTACAAGGGCAATGGCTTCTCTGGAAAATTCAAATAGATATCTGTATTTTTCTTCCGAGTATTGAAGGTCTACTGCGGAGCGGTCAAGTTTGATTTCTAAAATTGAAATTAGGTTTTCGAGTTCTGTGATCTCTTCTCTTTGTAGTTCTAATTTGGCGTTAAATGAGTCTAACATTGAGTTTACGAGAACTTTGACTCGGTTGTCTAATTGCAAAGTTTCGTCTGAATTTAATCTTGAATTATAGTTTCCTTGAAGTATATCCAATACGACTGAGTTGACGTCGACAATGAGATGCCTTACTGCATTGAGTTTTCTGTAGTTGATTTGAGAAGGAGCGTGTAACTTTGTTTCTTTTGGCTCTTGGAAAGAACTTAGTTTCCGCACATCAAATAATTTTTTTGGCTCAAGGGCTGATAGGATTTCGTCAAAATCAAAAGCGGCTTTTACGGCGTCGGGTTGGATGACCCTACGAATCAATCGGAAATATACATCTTTTAAAAGTGGATAGAGTGTTGTGGCATCACCTTTGTAAGAGAAAATACCTTTTTGAATGAGGGGATGGGAGTTTAGAAGATTCTTCGTTTCCCCTACTCTAAGATGTGGGTAAAAATGGGAAAGTTGAAGGTCTTCCCATAAATTTCCTTGGCTCAATTGATTTGTGTTTTGTAAAAGGTCTATGGCTTTTTTTACCGCAAGAAGAACTCCCGAAACTTCTCTTCCTGTTTTTAAAACAGCATCACCGCTAAACGCAAGCAAGGTGGAAGGGTAAAAAGATTTTAATTCTAATATCGGTAATTCAAGTGTATTGGCAAAGTCTTGGAAGTTTCTAAGGAATGGGCTTGAAAATGGATCTGAAACCAAACCTAAACAAGAGGGTTTTAGAAATTCTTTTTCTTCTAAAAAACCTGGAGTGTCAATGTAACGAACTTTAACTGGATTTTTGGGCGCATATTCTTCAAGAAATTTTTCAGCAAAAAGCCTCTCGACGGAGTATTGATGTGGGACAGGTAATATATAAGCTTTGTTTCTTGTCAGATCTTCTGGTTTGAATTGAAATCTTGAATAGAAGGAAAGTGGAGAGTGGTAAAGATAAATCCCTTTATAGATTCGTTTGAGTTTGGATTTTTTTAAAAAACTGTCTTGTAAATAAGCAATGGTAGGAACTTCACCAGCTTCTACCCGACCAGCGTCCAGTAATGGCATGATTGCCTTATGGTGCGTGTTGACATGAAGAGTTACTTTGACACCGAATTCTTCAAAGTAACCCTTTTTGTATGCGACTACAACTGGTAAGGAACTAAGACGACTTGTTATACAAATCTGGATCACATGGCAACAATTCCAAAAATAGGAATCATTGCCAAATCTTTCTGTAGCGTTTTCCTCTTACTGTGAAAAAATCTCTTGGAGGAACTCCGTTGTCCTTTTGGTATATTCCGAAACTTCTTTTTCATCCATCACCTTTGCGGAAAGGAGTGAAAGGTCGTAAATGATTCTTGCCAATTTTTTTCCTTTATCGGGGTTTACGCCTTCAAACGCTTGTAATGCGGATTTTACCAAAGGAGACTTGGCATTTACCATAAGAGTATGTGATCTTAGAATATTTTTTGTGTCATCTCGGTTTAACATTGAATTCATTTCGGACATTCGTCTCATAAACTCTGGCAAAAGAATGACTCCTGGAACTTCTACAGATTTTAATGCTTCAACCTTTACTTCCACACCTTCGGTAGGTAGCGAGCTTTGAAATAAGTTTTTGATCCTGTCGAATTCTGTTTTGTTTTCTTCATTTACCAAATCTTTTGGAGATTCTTTATCTACGATTTGGTCTGCGATTTCCGAATCCACTCTTTGAAATTTCCAATCTGGATTTTTCATTTCCAAATGTTGTATTAAGTGGGAATCAATTTTTGAGTCAACTAATAGGGCTTCCAGTCCTTGTGATTTTAGTAACTCCATATAGACGGAACCCATTTCAGTTTCATTTGCGTAGAAAATTTTGTTTTGGTTCTTTTCTTTATTCTTTTCCCAGTATTCAGAAGTTGTTGAGTATCCTCCTTCTGAGTTTTTAAAGATTAAATGGTCTTTCATTGCATCGTAAAATTTTTCGTCGGTGAGAACGCCATATTTTACAAATAAAGAAATATCGTTCCAATTTTCTTCATATTTGTTTCTATTTTTTTTGAAATCTTCAATCAGCCGGTCTGCTACTTTTTTGATGATATGGTTGGAAATCTTTTTTACAAGGGGATCATTTTGCAAATACGACCTAGAAACATTTAGGGGTAGATCTGGAATGTCTATCGTTCCTTTAAGGATGGTGAGAAATTGTGGTATTAATTCACTTGCGTTATCGCTCACAAAGACATGGTTACAAAATAGTTTAATACCATTCTTTGATGCCTCTAATTCGTGAGTGAGTTTTGGAAAATATAGAATTCCTTGTAAACGGAATGGGTAATCTACGTTTAGATGGATATGGAATAGGGATTCCCCAGAGAACGGAAATAGGTAGGAATAAAAATCTTTATAATCCTCTGCTGAGACTTTTGCGGGCTCTTCTGACCATAAAGGTTTTTCGCGATTTGCTTTTTCTCCTGATACGTAGATACCTACAGGTAAAAAATCGCAGTATTTTTTAATCAGGTCCTTTAGTTTCCATTTATCTAAATATTCACCAGACTCACCGTCAAGGTATAAGGATATTTTTGTACCTCTGGATTCTTTTGTGATTTCTGAAATTGTGAAATCAGTTCCTGATTCACTAGACCATAGAACAGCTGTTTGCCCTTTTTTGTAAGACTTGGTTTCTATTGTGACTTTTTTGGAAACCATAAAGGATGAGTAAAAACCGAGTCCAAAGTGGCCAATGATTTCTGCTTTGTTTTCTGCGTTTTGGTACTGTTTGGCGAAGTCTGTTGCACCGGAGAATGCAATTTGATTGATATATTTTTTGACTTCTTCTGAAGTCATCCCCACTCCATTGTCTTCAATGGATAAAATTCTTTTTTCTACATCAAAGTTTAGGTCAATTCTGTATTCGTTCCCACCTTCAAACTCCTCAGATAAAGCAATTTTTTTTAACTTCGTAATGGCATCACTTGCATTGGATACTAATTCTCGAATGAATATATCTTTTTCGGAATATAGCCATTTTTTGATGATGGGAAAGATGTTTTCTGTTTCTACGCTAATTTTTCCTGTTTCTTCAGCTGACATAAGTTACTCCTTGTTTTGTAATTGTTTTTTTAATACTAAGACTTTTGTTTTTTCTTGATTGGATAAATTCTTAAAAGTTTTTTCTGGTGTTAGTTTATCTGAATCGTTGAGAAGGTTTACCAAAAATTGGTTATCGTCATTTTGTATCCCTTTTTTTTCTAAATAGTCGGCGAGAAATACATTTCTCTTTTTTCCAAAGGATTGAATCATCTCTGAAAACATTTTGGACTGTCTGCTAATTGAATAACGTTTATAACCTACATAGGATAGAATACCAAAAACTGCAATCAAAACTAATACTATAATCGATGGGCCACTTTCGGATTTGGAATCCGATTTTTTGGCTTCAAGTGATTTTTTTTTCTCCGGGAGTACGGAAATTTCGGGAAAAGTAAGAACAAGCGATTTATATTGTTTTTCGTTTAATGAGAAAAAGCTGAAACGATATGGCTCTAATTGTAGTTTGCCTGGCAAATCAGTTTGGTGTCCGAAAAGGAATTTTACTACGGAGTAAAATCCATATTCACCCGAGTCTAGTTTTTTAAATGTTTTTGTTCTCTTCTGCGAAATCACTTGCACTTTGGAGTTTGGTATTGAAAAAGGAGTGATTCCTTCATACCCACCTTCCCCTTCAACGGTAACTTCATAATAAAGAGTTTCCCCCCTGTGGACAGTTTTTGGGAATTCTGTTAGGTTAAGTTTGAAATTTCCAATGGCCCCTGTGAATTCTTTCGGTTTGCCTGGAGGAAGTTCAAGAACAGTAACAGTAGCCGGGTTTGTGTTTACGGTTTCTTGTAAGGAGTTAAACCGCAAACTATCTCCCGTGATAAATTTAGTTTTCCCTATCTGAAATCTTCCCGCTTTAATTCCTGTTAGTCCATAAATTTCTTTATCATACACCAGCGTTTTTTTTAGTTGATTGTTTCTTAATACTTCCGGTTCAATTTGTACGGAAACTTGTTTTAAAGTTTCTGATAAAAAATAGGGATATGAAATGGATTGGTTCGGGTCTCTTTCGAGAAATGGCTGTCTGTATCCATTATAATATAAAACAAAATAACCTACGATTGGCTCTCCTTTATAAAAGACGGATTTGTTTGTATGAAAAGAAACCTCTGGTGATTCCGGAGTTACGTCTTCTTCCATTTCAAAAGGGAAGGGATTGAACCATTGGTTTTGTGATTGTTTGCTTTTTTTGCTGACTTTAAATGAGATTGGTGGGGATGAATAGGTTTTGTGATCATATTCGACTGATATTTCTGGAAGTTTAAAGGAACCTTCTGCTTCTGTGGAAACATAGAAGTTTAGAATTTGTGATTTGGAAACTTTGAAATTGATGATTTGAGTTTCTGTACCACTACCAGAAAATTGGATACGCACTCCATTTTGTTTGATATTGGTTTGTAACGCTCGAAAGGGTTTATCTCCGCGCGCTCTTACTTCAAGTTTTGCATGTTCGCCGAGAGAAAACTCGTTCGGGTATAAATTGAATTCTACATCAGAGGATATTACTTTTGTAAATGGAATGAAATAAATTAGGAAAAAGAGGAGTAAAGGTTTACCAGAATTTTTCATTATCAAAAGAACCTCCCTTTTTATTCTTTAAGATTGTGTCACCAGAAAAGGGGTCTAATATTCTTTCTGCATCAGACTTGTCTTCTTTTGGTTTTTCTTGTTTATTATTTTGTGAAGGTTCTTGGTTTGGTTCGTTGTTCTTTCTGTTTTGATTGGGGCTTTGTTCTTTTTTTTTGGTAAGGTGTTCTATATTTTTTTTAGCCGCAAGATGATCTGGATTCATTTCTAATGTATCAGTATATGATTTTAATGCGTTTTTTCTATCCCCTAATCTAGCGTAAATATTTCCTAGGTTAAAACTTGCTTTTGCCTTTAAATCTTTATCGGCATTTGGGTGAGATAAAATTTTTTCGGAAAGTTCTTTCGCTTCTTTGTACCTACCTAATTGATATGCAACTGCAGATTCATTATAGATTAGTTTGGGATCATCTTTGATATATTCTTTTGCTTTTTCAAATTCCTTTTGGCTCTCGTTATAGTTTTTATTGTGATAAGATTTTACGCCGCGATCGATAGAGTTCCCACCTGGGTCTAGTTCCCAAGCTTCAAGTCTGCCCCAGCCGAAAGATATTATAAGAAGAATAGTTAAATATATATTAGTCGGTATTTTTTGCATAAAGAAAATAAGGATTCGTTCTAAGAATAAAAAACAAATGGCTGCAATTAAAAATGGATGAGCACCATCTTCGTTTTTGAAACGTTCTATACTTTGGATTTTGTTTTTTTTGGTCGATTGGATGGTATCAAGAAGTGCATATGCTCCTTCCGCTTCGAAAGAAACATTGTAGTAACTTCCATTATTTTGATCAGCTATGGCTTCGAGTTTCTCCAGATTCATTTTTGAAATTAGTAAATTGGGTGCCATAGGTGAATCTGAAATACCAGCATCCATAGTCACATAGCCACCTCTTCCCGTTCCCGGGTCACGATATTCAATGAGCCCACCTTCCAAAGTACCAATCCCCCATACCATCACCTCTCCTGCGATTGATGGAAGGTTTTGGTTTTCATGGTCCTCTCCATCGGAAACGATTATAGTAATTTGGGAGGATATATTGTTATTTTTTTTTCTGATGTTGTTTGCTCTTTCTAGAGCAACTGCAAGGTCTGTCCCTTTGGCACCGACCATTTCTACACCTAATGCCTGTATGTAATCAGAAACGGCTGTGATGTCGGAAGTTAAGGGGCAAAAAGAAAAGGATTGACCTGCAAAAACAATGATTCCAATTCGATTTCCTTTGAGACTGGGTAAAATTCGTAAAGCTAAGTCTTGAAATCTTTTGAGCCGGTTTGGTCTAACGTCAATTGCATTCATAGATAAACTCACATCGACAACAAACAAGATATCTGCGGATTCGAATTCTTTGATAGATTCGATTTCTGTAGATTTAGTTTTAAATAAAGAATAAAATGCAAAAAAAAGAGCAAGAAGGAAGCAGAGTATCCTTAATAAATAAATTTTTGTATCACTTGTATAAATTCTATCTTTTAAATTCGGATGATTTTCTTTAAAAGAATTAGCTTTTCCGTTGATATATAATTTTACAGTGAAGGCGACGATCCAAATAAATATACAAAGAAGAGAAAGTATGGCGATTGAATTTAAGTTTGTCATAATTTTTCTGTGAGCGGATAAAACATTAAAAGACCAACAATACCCAGTAAACTAAAGAAAAAAGACAAGACAGCAGGAAAGTTCGTTTCCTGTATTTCCATTGGTTTTGAGGGGAGCTCTACTTTTTCCAGGCCATTAATTTCGTTAAGGACTTCTTGTAATACTTCGGGAGATTCTGCTCGAAAGAATCTCCCGCTTGTACTTTGTGAGATATTTTCCAATGATTCATAATTTACTTCGTACTGGCCTTGTTCTTTCCCTATTCCTATACAATAAACTTTTATCCCAAAAGCTTTGGCAGCTTGGGAAGCAGTTTCAGGATCGAGTTTTCCGGTATTTGAGACTCCATCTGTGAGAAGGATAATGATTTTTGATTTTGCTTCTGAGTCTTTGAGCCTGTATGTTGATAATACTAAAGCGTCTCCAACCGCAGTGCCCTGCTCGGATATGTCTTCGTCCGAAGCTTCTGTTATTAGTTCGTCTAGCGCGTATCTGTCGTTTGATAACGGGGATTGAAGATATGCTGCACCCGCGAAGAGTACAATACCAATGCGGTCATAAACTCTTTTTTTGATAAAGTCCCTTAGTAGTTCTTTTGATACAGTGAGCCTATTTTTTGGTAAAAAATCGTAGGAATTTACCATCGAACCAGAAATGTCTAAGGCAATCATTATGTCAATGCCATTGGTTATATCTGGAGTTAGGTGGTATTTTTTTCCTGGGCCGGCAGCGGAAATGATAAGGAATATTGCTGCCAAATAGATGATAAATTCTGATAATTTTAAGAGTAGAATCTTGAATCTTAAAAAGATGCCCTTTCCTTTTGATTGGAATCTATCCGATTGAATGAGTAATACTGATCCAAATGGCTTTTTTTTCCATTGATATAGTGCAAGTAAGAGAAAAGGGATGATCAGTAGTAAAAGATATGGTCTTTGAAATTGGTCCATACTCATAACTCAAAGTCCTGTTTAATTTTTTCCCAAATAGCTGCTGCTTTTTCTTTGCTAATTTCCGTTAGGTTGTCGTCATACTTTGTGTTTCTAAAGTATATTCGCAATTCCCTGAGAATGGAGTCTTCAATGTGGGTTCTATCAAATAATTCAGCTAAAAATTCAGAATCTGTTTTTCCTAATAAGTTTTGTCCTAATTTTTTTGAGAATGCTTCTTTCAGATATTCACTGATTTTGAATGCTAATTTTTTTTCTGAGATTTTGTCCGACTGCAAATATGTTTCTAAGTTATGAAGTCGTTTTGTTTTTTCTTCTAAAACTGGCTGTTTTTCCCAAAGAGCGTCTACTACTTTTGGCTTCGATTTCCAATAGAGGTATAGTGCATATAATAGATAAATATTGATTGAAGTTATTAGGATGACGATTAGTAAACGGAAGAAGTATGGTCCTGAAAAATTGATAGGTGGTTCAATGTCTTCAATATCAGTTTCATTACCTAGCAGTTGAGATTTCACTTTGATTGTAAGAGCTGATTTCATGGAATCATCTTTTGTGGTCCATGTGACGGGAATTGTGTAATCTCCTGGCTTAAAAAATATGATTGATGTTTTTAATTTTGATTTTTCTTTAATAACATTAAAAATCTTGAAGGAAGGTACGGTATCATCATAATAAATATCACCTTCTGCGACATCTAAATTGCTTTCATGGGATTCCGTCAGTTCGATTTGATAATGAACGGTATCTCCAACATAAATATTGTTTTCTAATACAGATTCTTTCGGAAGTGCATAAATAGCTATAGAAGATAAAAAGTATATTATGAAGTATTTAGCCATTTCTTTTGACTTTGAATAGGGGCAAGATTTGATTGGAAAGTTTTGCGTTAGGATTGATCCGAACTAAATTTTCTTTAAAAAAGGTTTTTGCTGCTTTTAAGTCTTTGTCATAGGTGCTTATTGAGTTGCGGAAACTTATTTTTTCTTCTGAAATTTTACCAAAGAACTTAAACCACTTTGGATATTGAATTATTTCTAATTCGTCCTCAATCCAAATGCCTGTGGGCTCCCAGATTTTGGGAATTTTATTGGTACGTAAATATTCTGAAAATTGGTTAAAATCTGAAATCCAATAACTAATTGCAAATTTTGGGTAGAGTTTAAATGCATATTGGTATGCAGCTTCATAATTTGTTTCGTCGCCGTTTGTTTGTTTGGCAATCTTTGAAAAATTAAGAAATACATCTGATTCGGTCCTGAGCCATTTGGCGTAAGATTCTTGATTATTTGAAAAACCTATAAGTAGAACTCGATTCCCTATTTTTACATGGAACAGAGATAAAAAGAGTGCCATTTGGAATGCGGATTCTTTTTTTGAGCCACTGAGTGAATTACTTAAGTCATAAAAGATTATGATGGGTGCGTCGCGTTCCTCATAAAATTCTTTTGTGTGTAACTCACCCGTCCTTGATGTCACATTCCAGTCGATATAACGAATATCGTCTCCCAAATGGTAGTTTCTTACTTCTTTGAAATCAAGTCCTCTTCCTTTCTCTGACATTGTTAGAAGCCCTTGCCTTGTGGAAGAAAACCTCTTTTTGGTTTCCCATTGTAAGACCTGGAGTAATCTTTTTAACTCTGGAGATAACATCTAAGGAACTTCCGTTACAGATAAGATTCTTTTGATAATGGAATCTGTGGTGATGTCCTCGCTAATTGCATCAATTGTTAGGTGGAGTCGGTGTTTTACGATTTCGGAGAAAAAACGTTGGATATCTTCCGGGATAACAAAATCGCGACCCTCGAGCAATGAGTTAATTCTGCTGACTTTAAGCAGTGCAAGACTGGCCCTAGGACTTACGCCATGTTGGATATAGGTTTTTAATTCATTGTCTATTGTGGTTTCTGGTCTTGTGTTTCTTGTAAGATTTACAATATAGTTTTGTAATTTTGGTTCAATAAATACTTTGTTTGAAGTTTCCGAAATTTTTTGAATATCCTTTGGATGTATGATTTTTTTTGGTTTTTTCTTTGAGACACTTAAGGAGCCATGTTGGTGTAAAATTGTTAATTCATCCTCAAATGATGGATAAGTGACAGTAACTTTAAACAAAAAGCGGTCTAGTTGTGCTTCAGGAAGTGGATAGGTTCCTTCTTGGTCAATTGGGTTTTGGGTTGCTACAACAAAAAATGGTAAGTCTAGGTCAAAGGTTTGGTCTGCAATGGATACTTGCCTTTCTTCCATACATTGGAGTAATGCAGATTGAACCTTTGCAGGTGCTCTATTGATTTCGTCCGCAAGCAAAACATTTGTGAATATTGGTCCTTTCCGTATTTCAAATGATGAAGTTTTGGGATTAAATATATTTGTTCCGGTAAGATCTGCGGGTAACAGGTCTGGTGTGAATTGCACTCTGGAGAATTTAGCATCCATAATGGACGCTAAATTTTTTGCAACGAGAGTTTTTGCCAGGCCAGGCATCCCTTCGAGTAACACGTGTCCGTTGGCAACAAGGCCAACGAATAGAGATTGGATTACATTATCCATCCCTGATATTGATTCGGAGAGTTCCGACCTTATTAATTTGACTTGGTCGGAAATTTCTTTGATTTGTTCTTTGTTTATTTGCATTGCGATTGAGTCATTTTAGGCATAGGTTTATCAATCATATAGTATTCTGTTTTTCCACCAATGGTCCAACATCCCATTTTTCTTCCCTGAGGTTCCACAGGCCCTTTCCCTAATTCTCTTCCATCTTCTGAATATTCCGTTGCATCTTCAGTGGAACGAATGACCATTCTTTTTTTTCCTGAAGGATAGAAGTAAGTATAAGGAATGCTTGGTTTGTAATTTAGTTTTAAATCTTGTGTTTCTTCATCAATTTTGACGAGTGAAAAGAAAAGTTTTCCCTCACCTAGAATTTTTCCTGTGTTATCGTATACTTTAGCGGATTCCAACATACTTTCGTTTGCCATAATTCCGTGGTAACCAACCTGTCCATTTTTATAATAGAACTTCCATTCGCCGGTCCTTGTATGTTTTCTTGGGCCTGTTCCAAATAGTTTCCCGTCGGCATAGTATTCTTTCCAGATTCCAGTCCTTTCATATTTAATATCTAAGT
Source organism: Leptospira bandrabouensis (assembly GCF_004770905.1). Classification (NCBI taxonomy): domain Bacteria; kingdom Pseudomonadati; phylum Spirochaetota; class Leptospiria; order Leptospirales; family Leptospiraceae; genus Leptospira; species Leptospira bandrabouensis. Next base: position 111,551 of record NZ_RQHT01000010.1, read on the forward strand.
TTTCCGAATTTTCTTTTTTGGAATATGTTCCTTCTGCAAGTACATTGCCCTTTGGTCCGAACATTTTCCATAAACCGGAACGAACGTCTGATGTGTAGGATCCTTGTGATTCTACAGCACCGTCTTTATAATAATTAATTTCTTGTCCGTTCTTTAAGCCGTTGTTATAAGAAACTTTTGTTTTGATCCCGTTTCCATCGGCTCCGATGAAATAGTAAATCCATTCACCATCTTCTTCATTGTCTTTAAAGGAACCTTTTTCGACCCACTCACCTTTGTTATTCTTTCTGTAGTATGGCCCATTTTTTTTATCATCTGCATAAGTAGTTTCTGAGGTTACATTTCCTTGTTTATCAAAAGTTTTTGCAACTCCTTCCTTTTTGCCGTCAACCCAAGGAGTTTCTGCAAGAAACTTTTGTGGGTTTTCAGGGTCAGGTTTTTTCCAAATTCCAGTTTTTTTCCCATCTATATATTCACCCACTTGATCCAATGTAGATTTATATTTTGGATTTTTTGCAGTAGAACCTGGTTGTTCGAACTGAATGTATTCTTCCCAAGAGCCATGTTTGGGAAGTGATTTGATTTTTGCGGGAGCAAATTTTGATACTTGGTCTTCCGTGCATCGGGCTCCACCACATTCTGCTTTTACTTCTCCGATGGCTCGAATTCCTCCAGAATTTTTAAAACGTTCTGTCCGTATCCATTTACCTTTGGTAAATTTAAGTTCGAATTCCTGGTCACCTGACCCGTCTTTTATGGAGGCACCAGAACATTGGATCGCCAGTATTGAAATAACTAAGTAGAGAAGTTTTAGTTTCATGTTTCTATCCTATCAAAGAGATGTGCGCGTTTCAATTTATTTACTGCTAGCAATTCACTCGCAATCGCTATTTTTCCTCCGGTTAACTTATCAGAGAAAAAACGTGGTGGAAGTATGTGAAAAGCTCCCTCCCCTTTTACGTATAAAATTTCTCGATCGAGAGATGTTAATTCACATTCCAAAAGAACTTTTCGTTTTGCTTTTTTGATTGGCCACGCCCGGATGAGTAATTCTTTTTCTACAGGTGTAGCTTTGTGAAATTTGAAGCTCATAGTATCTGTCATCACGATATAACCTAAATGAAAACAAAGACCACCCATTGCTTCATCCAATACAGTGGAAAGAATTCCTCCGTGTACGAAGCCTGGTGCTCCATTATAAAATTTTTTGAAATTATAAGTAAAATTGACTTCTCCTGTTTCATCATGAAAAGTGAAGTCAGCGACAAGTCCTAACGGGTTTTCTTTCCCACATCCAAAACAGGTATCATGATGGATTTCATAACCATGTCTGGAAGGGTGTTCAATAGGTTGGTTCATTTATTGTCCTTAGTATTTAGTTTTCTAAAAAATCGATAATAACATTGGCAACTTCCTTCGGTGAATCCATATGTAAATGGTGTCCGCCAGGTAGGATTTTTTCTGTTAGATGTTTTACTGCGTCTTTTCTGTGTTTATATTTCTCGGCTATCGGATATCCCGATTTGTCACCTAGTATAAGTAATGTTTGGCATTCTATGCGACTACAAAAGGACACAATCTGTTCTTCGGTATATCGGAAAAATGAGTTGTAATGAAGTCTTAGATCCCTTCTTGGTTTGAGTCCCTTGGGAGTTTTTTCAATGCCACGTTCCATTAAAATTTCTGCTGATTCTTTTTTCATATCACCAGCTCGCATTCGGACACCTATCGCTGATTCCATATCAGGAAAGTATGTTTCTTTTTTGCCTCGTGGGTGTAAGATTTGTTTGATAGCCTCTGTAAGTATATCTGGTGCTGATTCTGAAAGGTTTGTGAGTGGTCCTAACGATTCTATTAATACAAGTTTTTTAATTTTTAATAGGTTTGTTCCTGCAACTAACGTGGAGACTGCGGCACCCATTGAATGTGCCATGAGAATAAAATCTTCCAAACCAAGAGCTTGGGCAATGGATACAACCTCTAATGCATATTCTGCAAAATAATATACTGTATTTTCTGGTTTATGACTGGATTTACCATGGCCAGGGAAGTCAATAGAAATGAACCGGTAATTTGAAAAGAACTTTGCCAATGGTGCAAAACTGTTTGCGTTGTCTAACCAACCATGGAAGGCAAGGATAGGTGTACCTTGCGGATTCCCCCACTCAATCCCCTCGATAGAGTGGAATTTTGTGTGAATAGTAATTGGCAACATATACCTAAGGCTTTTTGATTCCTGCTCATTGTAAACATTTATCTTTTGGATTTAAGCTTGATTCTTTTTTCCTTTCTCTATGAAATTTGTTCATGAATCGTTTTCTTTTGCTTGCTCTATTCTTAGTTTTTGGATTCCCGCTTTTGGCTGGGTCCGATTCCAAACCTGTTTGTCTTAGTTTACCTGATTGTGAGACAAAAGCGGATGCAACTACGATCCATCGAAAAAAAATCTCCTTATTAACTTTTGGGCTAACTGAATATGCTAAGGATACCCCTGTAGAGAAGCTAATTCCGATTTATTTAAAACGTGTTAGGTCTATCATTTTGGAAGCGAATGGTGATACTGGATATAAAGGGGAAATCGTTTTAAAAGTAAGTCATAAACCGGAATACAAACAATCCCAAATGTTAAAAGCAGAAGAAGATCTAAAATTTCTTGAATCCAACCAGAGTCTTCTGTCCAAAGAGCAAAGTTCTGAACTTACCGAACTAAAAATTTTATTTAGCGAATCGAAATGATCCGACTATTATTTCTTTTATTTTTAACCTTCTTGTCTTGTGCACAACTCTCTCGCGAAGATCAATTTAGAGAAGAATGTGATAAAACTAGGAATAGAAGTTATGTGTTTATGTTACCGATTCTTCAAAGACATACAACCGATGGAAACACAGAGACAAACTCAGCAGTTTGGATTGGCAATGCTGAATTGGCATATAAAAAATGTATTTCCGAATCGGAGAAGAACCGTTACAATTTAAGGTCTAACTGATAGTTCATCCATTTCTTCTTGGATAAGTCTAGACCCTGCTCGGAATGTTAGGTAACTCCAAACCCAACTAAGGAGTGTACTGACTTTATTTTTAAATCCAACTTGATAAACAAGGTGGACAAAAAGCCAACCAAGCCAGCCAAAAATTCCTTTTAATTTAATTTTTCCAAATTCGGCTACTGCATCCGTCCTTCCAATGGTAGCCATATTTCCTTTATCAAAGTAATGAAAAGGAGAAATGGATTTCTTTTTTTCTAATGATTCGATGATTTTTGCAACGTATCTTCCTTGTTGCATGGCAACTGGAGAAATTCCTGGTAGTGGCCTTGTTAGTCCTTTACCATAATTTGCCGCATCACCAATTACGAATACTTCTGGATATTCAGTCGTTCTACAATATTCATCTACGATAATTCTATTCGCCTTATCTTTGTTAAGTGGTAAGTTTTTTGCTAACTCGGAACCTTCTACTCCTGCAGCCCAAATCACTGTTTTTGATTCAATGGTTCTATCTTTGAGAACAACGCCAGTTTCTGTAATGTCGAGTACTGGGGAGCTTGTAAGCACTTCTACTCCCCTACTTTCTAGTTTTTTCTTTGTGAAAGCACTAGACTTTTCGGTAAAAGCAGCAAGTAACCTAGGCCCTGCTTCAATCAAAGTTACTTTTGTCATACCAGAATCTATATTTCTGAAGTCTTTGCGGATGATATTATGCGATAGTTCGGCAATGGAACCTGCAAGTTCAACCCCAGTTGGTCCCCCTCCGATGATTACGTAGTGCATAAAACTTTTTGCTTTTTCGTAATCTCCTATTAATTCTGCTTGTTCGAAAGAAAGTAAAATTCTTCTTCTAATTGCCAAAGCATCTTTTAGATTTTTCAGGCCTAAGGTTTTTTCTTTCCAACTATTGTTTCCAAAATAACTTGTTCTTGCTCCTGTTGCTAGTATGAGATAGTCGTAAGTTTCGGAATTATTCTGGAATTTGACGATTCGATTTTTGAAATCGATTTCAGTGACATCACCTAAAAGTATTTTTACATTTTTATACTTAGTTGTGATAGACCTAGATGGAATGGCGATGTCAGCGGGTGAAAGTACTGCGGTTGCTACTTGGTATAAAAGCGGCTGAAAGAGATGATGATTTTTTTTATCAACAACAGTGATTTCGAATAATTGATTATTAGCTAATGTTTTGATTACTTGTAAGCCACCAAACCCAGCCCCAATGATTAAGATTTTTTTCTTTATTTGGGTCATTCTATTTCTCCTAAAAAATTTAAAAATCCTAAAGAACAATCTTCTACAAGATCTTGAACCTTTTCAAATGCAGTTTCGTTCTTGTAGTAAGGATCAGGCACAATTGGAGCACCTGCATCACTTCTAAACTTCCCAAATAGAAGTATTTTATCCTGAATTTTACTCTCATTAGTTAGACTACGTACTTCATGGAAGTTGTTTTCATCCATAACTAATAAGTAATCAAAATGGATTAAATCTGATTTAGTTAATTTTCTAGATAGATGTGTTAAACGAATTCCGCGAGTCTCTGCCACTTTTCTTGTTCTTGGATCTGCTAATTCTCCATCATGATAACCGGAGGTTCCGCAAGAATCAATTTCAAATAAGTGATCTAACTTCCTTTGTTTTACCAGGTTTTTGAACGCACCTTCAGCAGCAGGGGAACGGCAAATGTTGCCTAAACAGATAAAGAGAACTTTTATTTTTTCTTTCATTTAATTAAGGTAATATATATATTTTTTGCCAAGATCTTTAAGCCATTTCTCTGCTATTTTGTAATTCGGGTTTTGTGACTCTACAATCTTCCAAAATTTTGAGGAATGGTTGTGTTCGATTGTATGTGCTATTTCGTGAAGAATTATGTATTCGATAATATAGTCTGGACAATGAACTAGACTAAGGTTGATGGAGATCTGATTTTTTGAGTTACAACTTCCCCAAAGAGAACGCATGGGTTTTATCGAAATTTTTGTTACTTTTGTATTTAAAGTGAGTGAGATTTTTTCGACTAGTGGCAAAACTTTCTGTAAAAGCAAATCCTTCAATGCTTGTTTTCCCTTACGAATGCGAGATTCTGCGGTTTTAGCATTAGGGATATTGATGATGCCATCAAAATATACATATTTTTTTCCCGGTATTATGGATATCTTTGTGGAACTTCCGAAGATAATAGTTTTTTCCCCCTCTTCGAACTTTAATTTTTGCGGAATATCTTTTGGTAGTTGTTCTAATTTGGATTCTATCCAATCCCTCTTTTCTGATAAAAAATCCTCTAGCTGCTTTTTTTGAATTCTGGCGGGATGTTTTAGTACCACTCTGCCATTCTGATAAATTACCAGTGAAATATTTCTTCCTTTGGTGATTTTTCTTTCTATCGTTAAATCGATCATTATGTGATTAGAAAATTTAGTAGTCAGTTTTTTTATTCCACTTTTTCATTATTAATTAGTTTTTGGTCCCAATCTAATTTGTTTAGAACACCTATTTCGATTGAATAATCTTTTATATTAATGTGAGATTTAAATCCACTAACTAAATTGGATGCAATATCTTCTGTTGTAAGACCACCTTGCGAAGTGAATCTTCCCTCTGAAAAAAACCTTCGATGATTGACCCTTAAATAACTCAGCCAAATTGAACTTATCTTGTAACCAACCTCAGCCTTTGATGTCCAACCTAAACCATAATTTTCTGAGAAAAAATTGATGGATCTTTGTACATGAAAATCCCTTGTTTTGATTCTTCCAAATGATGGCATAAAACTTATATCGAGATAGAAATCTCCCTCAGAATGGCGGTATCCACCGCCACCAAAAAATTCCCAGAGATCATTTGAGAAACTCAATCCAAGCCCTATCGGCCCATAAAAAACAGGACTAGATTCTATGAATTGATTCACATCATAAAAATAATATTTAAAATAAGAATACCTGGCTCCGGCTGATAGAAAGAAACCTGACCCGTCTGCCCAGTAATTTGGATTTGCACTTTGAAAGTAATATCTGCCAAAGAATTCGGCTCTATTTTCGGAGACTGTTGATTTGCCTTTTCCGTCTGCAAAATTTCGACTACCTGCATATACCGTCGCAGAGTCTCTATAACTCCATTCACGTGTTGCTATATTGGTAGTGTTTTCAGTAGAGATGGAACCGAGAAAAAAGTCTTCATCACGTGCTTGTCCTGATTTTTGATACCATCCTGTGGTTTTTAGCGCTCCACTAATTTCGAAGCGATCCTTGGTTACGATTCCTTGGATGCCAAATAACGTAAATGATCTTGGAAATGAGATTCGTGAACCTCCGCGAATCCCTGATAAGTTTGGGTATTTGTTTCCCGTTTCGAATATATATTCGCCGCCAGATTTTTCAAGTGTTGGTCCCCAGATGATTTCTGCAGAAATGGGGTTTATGTTTAAGAGTAAAAATAATAAAGTAAATTTAAGTATTTTCGGCACCAACTTAGGTTCTATTTTACCCCTAAGTTGTAAATTCCTAAATTTATTCGGAAGGAGGGTGGTTGTTTTGGTTTCTGTTTTATGGATGTCCAATAAATTCTCTCTTAGGGGTGAAATCATTTCACCCCTAAGAGACATAATTAAATTGACAGTCTAGACAGGTTCACTCACCATCTAGTAGGTTATGGGAAAAACTGATCCTTTATTGACTGAAGAGGAAGCTGCCAAATTCGTTGGTTTGGGTACCAAAGAGTTTACTGAAAAAGCGGTGGACCTAAAAATACCTGGTTGGAAATCCAAAGAATTTAAACAGTCGATTTTGTTAAAATATTTCGAACCTATCGAAAGAGATGGTTTTGATAGTCATGTAATTGCAGTATCGAACCAAAAGGGAGGGGAAGGGAAAACAACGATTAGTTTGTATTTAGCCGAAGCTCTCGCAGAAAACCACAAGGTATTATTGATTGATTGGGACCCTCAAGCAAATGCCACTCAGCTTTTTTTGAAAGATGAAGTACCATCTGTAATGGATTATTTAGGATACCGAGGTAAGAAGGCGAAGAACATTGAACCGGCTATCAAAACAATTGGCGAAAATTTTGATTTACTTCCCTCTACCCTTGAACTTGCAAATTTAACCACTCCTTACGAAAGGGATGATTTCGAATTGTTAAACGAGGCGATCCTTCCTCTGCGGTCTCGCTATGAATATATAATTATAGATTGTCCCCCCTCCCTTGGCTTAATTTTAGAGAATGCTTTGATTTGCGCAGATTACATACTTGTGCCGATTCAAACTAGGGCTTTTAGTTTGCAGGGTATTCGGGATCTTTATGAAACGTTCCTGAAGATTCAAAGGAAAGCTAACCAAAGGTTGAAACTTTTGGGTGCTGTTTTAAATCAGTATGAAGGTCAAAAGGCACTTGCTGGTCTAGCTGAAGGAGTAAAAAGATATTTTCCTGTTTTTGAAACAGTGATCCAAAGACGAGAGGCCATTCCTCAGGCCCAGGCAAAAATGTCTTTCCTTGCTAAAGTTGACTTAGCAACTATGAAAAATTTTAGAGAACTTGCGGCAGAGGTTAAAAGTAAAATAGATGTCCAAAAAAACTGAGTTCCAAGCTTTAGATTTAATCTCTGCGTATTCTGAGAAGAAAAAGAACCCTTCGCATTTAGAATTAAACCAGATTTTCCCGAACCCTACACAGCCACGTTTAATTGGTCGTGAAGACACGGCAGATTTAGTACCTTCAATGGAAAGGTTGGGATTAATAGAACCAATTCTTGTCAGGAAAGATAAAGGTAAGTATTTGATTGTTGCCGGGGAACGCCGGTACCGAGCTGCAATCAAATTGGGATGGAAAGAAATTCCTGCAATCGTCACGGATGCAAATGAGGACGTTTGTTACGAGATGTCACTTGCAGAGAATGAAAAGAGGAAAAACTTAAATCCATGGGAAGTGGGTAAAGCGATCCAGTATCTTCGTAAGGAAAAAAGAAAAACGGCAGAAGAAGTTTCAGAACTGTTGGGTTACAGCGGAAGATATGTGAAACAGCTTAGTAGTATAGCAAGGCTCGATCAAAAATCTGTAATGGAATTGATGATCAGTGGTAAACCGCTATCAGTAAAGAATCTCGAAGAATTGCTAAAACGTAAAGAAAACAGAGGGGGTGAAACCATTTCACCCCGACCAGGATCTGGTTCGGGCCGTATTAGTATCAATTTGAGTAAACTAAATGGAAGAGTGCGAGATAACTTTTTAAAAGAGCTCGGTTTACTCAAAAAGAAGTACGGAATCAACGAATAGGGGAAAAATGAAATCAACTTTAAAATTAAAAACGATAGACGATATTGAAAGAGAGTTATCAATTATTGTTGTTTGTGAAAAAAAACAAAAGGCAGACATCACATTAAGCCAAGTTTATGATTTTTTGGCAGAGTCTATCGAATTATCGATTCAAAGAATTGGTTCCACAACCAAAAGAAATACCATCAATAAAATATTAGGGAAATATAAGTTTGCAAAACTTCTTTCTAAAGGTAGTTATACCAAAGCAAACCAAATCCCAGGATTCCCTTTAAAAGATTTGGGCGATGCAGAATCTGCATTATTAAGATTAAAAACTTCTTTAACTGCTTTTAAATTACATTCAGGGCCTTTTGCTGATCATCCGGTATTTGGTGAACTAGATAAAAAACAATGGGAACGAATTCATGGAATTCTTGCTGCCTTTTTATTTGGTTACATCCAATTATATGGTGATGAGAAACTTAGGTTTGCCAAAGATAGAGAACAAAAGAAAGAAAAGGCTTTTGCAGATAAAAAACAACATCAACACCACCATCAGCAAAAGAAAAAAGACGACAGAGATACTAAGCCGAGTGGCCATAATAGTCGCAAATGGAAAAACAAAAAGAAACCTCATAACAAAGGAAATAAAAATCAGGGAAGTGGTGGTGGATTAAGATGAAAATTTGTTTAATAGCCGGTAGCCACAGAAAGAACTCTCAATCATTGAAAGTAGGTAAATTCCTTGCAGAAATATTAAAATCAAAAGGTATCGAAGTTACACTTTTTGATTTAGGTGGAAATCCTCTTCCATTATGGGAACCATCTATGTGGGAAAAAGATTCAGAAATAAAGAAGTTTTGGTTAGAATACAGTGTTGGACTCGGGAGTGCCGATGCCTATGTTTTTTTATCTCCAGAATATGCCGGAATGGCTAGTCCTGCTCTGAAAAACTTTTTTCTTTACCTTAGTGGTAGTGATATTTCACACAAACCAGGACTGATTATTACTGTATCCAGTGGGATGGGCGGTAGTTATCCTAACGCCGAATTAAGAATGTCTAGTTATAAAAACACTCGGATTGTTTATTTGCCTGATCACGTGATTGTTCGGCATGTAGAGTCTGTCTTAAACGCTGAAAATCCTGAGAATAAGGATGATGAATACATAAGATCCAGACTTATATATACTTTAAACGTTTTAGTTGAATATGCAAAAGCTTTTGCTACCGTTCGTCAGAGTGGCGTAATCGATATAAAGACTTACCCTTTTGGATTGTAAAAGCAATGATAATTGGGATTCCTACGTTTAAGATCAAAGTAACAATATAACCGAGAATTGGGCCACCAAAACTATATGGATCCACACTATGCATCAAATGAATGATAAAGGGGTGGAGCAGAAATATAAATAAGCTATTGTTTCCAATATAGGATATCCATTCGGATATCTTTCTGTTGAATGTAGGTAAAATTTCCCAAACTCCAAAAAAGAAAAATATAGGATACACCAAGTGGTGATTTTTAAAATCCACAACATGGTCAAAACTAAACAGAATTAGAAAGAATAAAAATAATAGGGTGAGGGTTCCAAATAAAAGCGATACCCCCCCTTTTTTTGTTGTTTGATCTTTTTTTTCATAAAAAAGGCCTATGTAGATACCAAATACAAAGAAAAAAATATAATTTAAAATAGAAATCGAATGGTAATCTTTCGGAAGTATGGAATCTAACAAACCCAAATTAGAAGATAAATTTAATAAAAGAGAAATAAGTAACAATGACCTCGAAAACAATTTGTATGTGAGAATTTTGTCAAACAGATAAAACAATACATAAAACTGAATCAATAGTGGGACAAAATAAAAGGGCGCGAATACTTTTCCCAAAAAATAAAATTGGATAAATTCTAATATATTGTAATGATTGTATTTTACTAAATAACCGATGCCAGACGCTAGAGTATAAGGTAAAACGAGATTTTTTAGCTTTGAATTCCAGTAGCCCTCTTTTTTTCTCAAAAATATAGCAGATGTTAGTATAAACATCGGCACAGAAAACCTAGAAAGGTTTGAAAAAAATAAGGTAGTTCTGATCACAGATTGATCGGCTGGATGAAAAAATTGGAAGTATGAATGGATATGGATAAGAACGATTCCAACCATCGCAAAACCTCTCAGGACATCAAATCTGGTTTCTCTTCCTTGTTTTGCAGCCAGTGGGTGTGGGATGGAGTAGGGGATACGGAAGACCCAAAGATACAAAGCAGCCAGTCCCGTTAGTATGATCCCTAGTAATTCCCATTCCATAAATCCTATCTCCTTTACGGCATTTTCTTTTCAGATTTCCTGGTGCAAAGGAAAATGAATTCAGATTTTAGGCAAAATAGCCAAAAATAGATATAGGAGCCACGAATCAATGAGCAAACTCAACATTCCGCCAAATCAGAGAATCTTCAAAGAAGGGGAACTGAATAATGCGATGTACATCATCCTCCAAGGAAACGTTGAGATTTTTTTTACGGTGAACAATAGCCAGACGCGATTGGCACTTATGAAACCTGGAGATTTTTTTGGAGAAATGGCTTTGTTTAGCTCAAATCCAAGAAGTGCAACGGCGAGGACAATTACAAATTGCGAAGTTGCTGTGATTGAGAGTAAACAACAGTTGGAAAACTTTCTTGTCAAAAATCCAAAGTTTGCCGCAAAGATGGTATCGATTATGGCAGACCGTTTAGCACGCACAAATGAACTACTCATCAGTAGTATGGAAAAATCAGTAGCTAAGAAAATTGAATTTAGTAATGAAGTTGGAAAAGAACATCAAATAGCTATTAGTGATGTTCAAGATGTAGAATGACTATCCGTAGATTGTTGGTAAATTCTTTTTAATTAATGTAATTTCTAAAATGGGAGCATAACTTAAAAGGTTTTTGATATTCACTACCTGACCTTCTCCCAATAAGAATTCTTTTAGAATTTCTAATGTTTCTTCTGGTGGAAGTGTGGATATACTAGGATATTCTGGATGTCCCACTAAATTAAATTCATCTGCAAGTTTCGGATCTTCTAATTGATTGTCTTCGAGGTTTAATAATTCTTTCCAGTTCATAATAAAAATTACGCTAAGAGATTTTGATACTCTTCTCTATGTTCCTCAAATTTGAGTTTAAAACTATCTTGCATATCGCGAAACTCCTTTTCTGAAGAAATTTCAAAATATTCCAAAACCTCAGGTTCGACAGTGAAATAATTTCCTTTACCACGACCTATATTGGCAAGAATGTCTGCCAGATAAATGATCTGACATAGGATATTGTTTCTAGTTTTGCATTGCCAAGGTTTGTGATGGTATCGTATGACATCTAAAATCTCTTCTGGGAAATTCCACTTTTCTGCCATCAAATGACCGATTTCTGAATGTGTGGTTCCTAAAGTGTATTCTTCTACCCATTCTGAAATTTCATTATTATCATCACTTCTAAGAACTCTAATTTGGTTTACCTGACTTAAGTCCAGGGAAAGAAGAACCATTCTACCTAAGTCATGAAGTAGGGCAGAAATGATAGCAGGTTCTAATAACTTCAAATGTTTTTTACGATCTTCTATTAGAAACCTTGCATACATAGAAGTTTTGAAAGAATGTGTCCATACTAACACCTGTTTCGCGTAACGAGAGTTAAGTATTTTTTTCGCACCTAATGTTAAAAATATGGATTCAAGATTTTTTAGACCAATCCTTTTGACACCTTCCAACACGGAAATAATCGGTGTATGTGCTCCAAATAAAGGAGAATTTGCAATTTTTAGAATTTCCGCAGTGATGGCTGGATCCTTTTCTACTTGAGCCGCTATTTCGTGCCAATCGACATCCTTTTTCTTTGCAATCAGAATCAGCTTTTGAATTTGCGGAGGTAGCGGAGGAAGGCTATTTACTTCACGTAATAACAAATTTTTTATATTAGTTTGATTTTCTTTTGGTATGAGTTGTTTCGGAATCCTAATGATGACTTCCGTAAAATCATCGGTTGTCATCAATTGAAAGAATTGATTCGATATCCCTGAATTTCTGAGTAAAATGTGGATGAGTACAATCCCAAGTCCAGAGCTCTCTTCATTGTCAACTGACTCACGATAGGCGTCATTAATGTTTTTGTATTTTTTGGAAGCTTCAACCCTTTTTAATATTCTGTTTTTTTCTTCTGGAAGGATTTTTGCATTATTTCTAACTCGGAATTCGATATAGTCTTCTTTACAAATGGTGCTTAATGTTATCTTGTAATTGGAATGATCGAGTGCCAAAAAGACTCTTTTGCGGTTATGACCAAATTCATCCTTATACATGGGAATTCCTCTGGCGTAGTCTTTATCATCCCAGAGATTCAAACCTTGTTCCTTAAAAAAAACACGTTTCCCATTAGCCTTACATCCGTTTACTAGTAGTTCACTGAGAATGGTAAAAAGGATTTCATGTAGGAATTCTAAAGAGATACTACGAACCACTCTCCCAATCCAAACATCTAGTTCTGGACAGTCGATTTCCGAAAAGTGGACATATTCCTTGGAAATCAGCTTTCCGGAAAGAAAGTCCTCTTGGAAGGTAATGAGCGGAGGAATCGACATGATAAACCTGTTTTGAACCTTGTTTCTCTTTTTGAAAACCGAAAATTTTATTTTGAAATTTGAGTCAGGAATCCGATAATGAAGACTATGGAACTCTTAAAAAAATCCCTTTCGATTACCCTTGTGTTATTTGTAGCAGTTGTCTCTATCTCTGCACAGGACACTAAACCGCAAGCTACCCCCACAGACGTGAACCAAGAAAATCACGATGCAAAAGAGGGACAAGATAAAGAGTTATTTGAATACTATTATAAAACCCGCCCTGAAAATTTGCCACCTAATAAAGCAAAATTGGAATATAACTTAATCAAGACTTTAAAAAAAGAGATTATGAGCAGGGATTATTCCAAAGAATCAGCTGAAGCGATCAAAAAAATCGATGCTACCAATATTCAATACGAAAGGGTATACAGAGAAAGTAAATGGCTTCGCGGTTTTATGACTCAGAACACGCACCTAAATTATTCAGAGTTTATGTATGTAGTAAAACACGATAAATATATGTGTTTTGTAAGTTTTGATGTTAATCCTGAGACTTATTTACAACAATCTCGTCAATCTCATTTAGTTTTTGCTGCGAAGGATAAGTTTGAGATAGTAATCCCAAAGCCCTAATTACTAAAGTTACACCAACTAATACGAGTAAATAGATAAACCCATATCGAAAGTACCTTTCTAAGTTTTCCAAAAGGGGAAGTGGTTCTTCATTCCCCTTTATCCGAGAAATAGCTGTTAGTTTTCCAAAAGTTCTAATTTCCTTTTTATAAACCTGGATTGTATCACCTAACCTTAGTTTTTTGTAAATCGAGTAGGGAATCCTTTCTGTAATTTCATGGAGAGAACCATTACTAAGTCCAAAACTGTAATGGCATTGGTAAGCAATTGGAAATTGGTTTTTGACACGAGAGAGTTCTTGAACTATGGCAAAACTTCTATTTCTTTCCTCATTTAAGTTTGCAGTTTCAATTATTAAGTTTTGATTTTCGAAATAAACTAACGAATAGAATAGGGAAACAACAATAAATGATAAAAAAATAGCATTCGTGATCCAAACGGATACTCGTGGAGACATCTATGGCTTAGATGGCTCCTCAAAAGATTTTAGTGCTTCTTCGCGATCTGGATAAAATTGGAATGCGTTTGAAAGCCCAAGAAGATGAAACACTTGTAAGATGGAACTTGTTACACCAACGAGTGCCATTTCTTTATTCCTTTTTTGCAAATTCATTTTTACATCCAATATCATACGAATTCCTAAACTGGAAATGTATCTAAGTTCAGAAAAATCTAAAATAAGATGTTTTCTATCGGCTCCGACCATTTCATCTAGGATCGTTTGTGTGATGCGGTCAAGTGGACCTGATTCCATACGACCTTTAATTTGGACGATGACGGTTCCATTGATACGTTTCTGTTCTATTTCGTATGGTAAGTCTTGCATGGATTCCCCTCTCTTTAGCGGAACAATTACAGATAATTTCTCAGGCGATAACCGGATTGTCGCCTTGGTATAGGGTGGAAACGGATAATGTCTCTCTGTCAGAGAATCAACTGCGAGTCCACCGTTCATTTCAGAAATAACTTCCACTTGATCTAAAGCCCTAAAATCTGCCAAGGAAAACTCTGTTTCTCGGGACTTCACTCGTATTTCTCGGGAATAAACATGGAAAAAAGGCTCATGTTTGGAAAATGGTGAGAATTTTTTTGGAAAACAAGAGCTTATCCAACCTGTTGACCCTGCCCCCGTATAAACAAGTAATCCTGAACATTTTTGTTCTTCTTTTTGTCCCTGGTAGGAAATCCAAAACCGGGAAGTAAGATCTGGGCTGTTGTTTCGGATGGAAAGTTCACAAATGGCAGGTACGGTTTTTAGTTTTGTTCCATTCGGATATAGTATTTCCGTATCTAAAAGTGACCAGGACTCTATTTGTGTTTGTTTGAAGTTCGTTTTGACAGCTATCTTTAGTTCTTCGGCGTTAAAACCAAGTAAAGCTCCCACGGAAGATTGGGGATCTGAATTACATCCAATTAAAGGTGTATTTCCTGCTAAATGGGCAACATAAGTAAAATGGTTATCACCACCATGAGCCACAATCAGATCATATTTGGTTCCATTTTCTGGATCAAAGTTTTCCCGAAACACAAAGTCGGCATCGGGAAAAACTTGGGATTTTAGAAAATTACGAGACTCTAATTGTCTTTCGTGTGATTCCAAAGTTCTTTCAAAGACTTCTGGATTTTGGCGTGCGACTTCCTTGTAGGCCTGAATGGAGCCGTATGTTTCCAAATCTAATTCGTATTTGGTACGTTTGAAGACCACTACGACCTTTTTATACTTGGTGGAAGGCATGAGTTTTGGAAGAAATTCCCATTTTCCTTAGGGAAATAAAGGTTTTTTTAAAAAAACTTCGAATTTCTTAGGAAATTTGAAGAAAAATTGTATCCAAAATAAATTTAGTCTTGTACCAAATCATGTAGTTTTGTAAATAATGTGTAACCGTTAAATGGTTTAGAGGAAAATCAAAGTATGGCAACAACTCCTACCCCAATGAAGAAGTCCGAAATGCTCAGTGAACTTGCTGAAACAACTGGTATGACCAAAAAGAATGTAGCAGCGTTCCTAGACTCCTTCGTTGAACTCGCTTACAAGGAAACTAAGAAAAACGGAGCATTTGTGATTCCTGGATTAGGAAAACTTGTAAAACGCAATCGTCCAAAACGTAAAGGTAGAAACCCTGCCACTGGGGAAGCGATTGTAATCCCTGCTAAAACTGTTGTTAAATTCACGCTATCTAAGACTTGTAAAGACGCTGTTGTGCCTCCTAAAAAATAATTTAGTTTGTGAACCCAGGAGGATGACCGCCTGGGCATTTTATGGATAAAAAACCTTATCCTTTTTTACCTTTCGAAGATTCTCTCGTCGGTGAGAAAATCCTTCTCGTTTGGCAAGAAAGCCATCATTCAGAAAAAAATCTAAAAGAACATTTGTTAAAGGCATTAGGTCTTACTGAAGATCAGGTTGTGTTTACGCCAAATGCCATAAAACAGAAGTTAATGGTCTCTTATCCCACTGAGATACGTCATTTAATTGATGAGAAAAAGTTTTCTCAGATCACAGTTTTGTTATTAAACATTGCTAAAGGTAAGTCTGAACAATGTCCAACTCCTGCTTTGGACATTACTTTTGAATTAATCGAATGGATTTTAACAGGGTTTGATTTGGATGATGTTCTAGTAGAAACCTTATCCGAATTATTCGGAACCACCTTAACCCATGCTTTTGTGGATCAAGTGAGAGCCGAATACATCAAAGAACTTCGTGGTTAAAGATTTTTTGGGAGGTTTGTTTATTTTAATTGTCAAATATTGAACTTGGTTCAAATTCTGGAACAAATAAGGATTTTTGGTTACCAATATGCAAACTCGTACGATTTATAAATGGGGATCTCCCGAAGTAGAAGAAAAATTACCAGAGCATACTTTAAAATTTTTAGAATCGCAGTTCCCCGTTGATAAAGAGTTCAAAGCGTCCTTCCCCAAAGGAGAACTTCCTTTAAATCCATTAAAAAAATCTAAACTCTCACAAGCTGTTATCACAAAGTTAAAACAAATTGTCGGAAAAGACTACGTAGCGTTAGACGATGTTTCTCGTGCCAGGCATTCCATTGGGAAATTTTATACAGAAATTTATAAAGCAAGGTTTGGTGAAGTATCCGACGTAGTGGATGTAGTTGTGTCACCAAAGTCGGAACAGGAAGTTGTCGAAATCATCGCACTTGCTAATACAAATAAAATTCCTGTGATTCCATTTGGGGCAGGATCTACAGTTACAAAAGCTTTGCAAGCTCCGAAAGGTGGGATCTCTTTAGATTTATCTCGCTTAAACCGTATCATTGAATTTAATGCTATTGATTCCACTGTCACTGTTGAGGCGGGAGTTTATGGACCTGTTTTAGAAAAACATTTGAACGAACGTGGATATACTTGCGGTCATTTCCCACAATCATTCGAATTCTCAACTGTTGGCGGTTGGATTGCCGCCAAAGGGGCAGGACAAGCTTCCACGGGTTATGGGAAAATTGAGGATATTCTCCTTAGTCTAACAGCGATTACTCCTGCAGGAAAATTTGAATCAAAATCATATCCTGCCGCATCCATTGGACCTGATTTATTCCGTTTGTTTTTAGGAACAGAAGGAAGTTTTGGAGTTATCACTAAAGCTACTTTAAAAATTCGTAAATTCCATCCTGAAAACTCTGCCAAAGGTTCCTTCATCTTTAAAAACTTTGAAAAAGCTGTGGAAACCATGAGAGATGTGATGCAGGCCGGATTTGGAAAACCGCATTTCTTTCGAATCCAAGACCCAGAAGAAACGGACATTTCCTTTCATATGAGTGGCCTTCATGGTGGTAAAGAAGATTATTTTCTTAGGTTCATCGGTTACAAACCAATGGAAAGATCGTTAATGCATATCATCATTGATGGTGATCCAACTTATGCAAAAGAAGTTTTAAAAAAGATCAAAAAAATTGCGAAACAGAATGGTGGGTTTTCGACGGGCGAGTCTCCGGTTAATAAATGGTTACACCAAAGGTATTCTAGTGCGTATCTTAGAGATTATTTGATGGACGAAGGCATTCGAATAGACACCTTAGAGACAGCCGTTAGTTGGTCAAATCTTCATGGGTTATGGGAAAAAACTAGGGCATATATTAAAAGCCATGAGAATACATCTTGTATGGTTCATATTTCACATGCCTATGAAAATGGAGCCAATTTGTATTTTATATTTTTAAGTCCTATCGATAAAAAAAATGAAGAGTCCAGCTTTGTAAAGTTTCACAAAGGAATTATAGATAGCATCCATAAAAATGGAGGATCGTTGTCACACCATCATGGAATTGGAAGGATGTTATCTCCTTGGATGGAAGGAGAAGTGGGTAAAGAAGGACTTCGCGTTTTATCATCACTTAAAAAAACTTTTGATCCGAAAGGAATCATGAACCCAGGTGGACTATTAGGACTTAAATAATGGGTGTTTCTGAAAGGAAAAAACGCGAGTTTGCGCAGAGAGAATCAGACATCCTCAACTGTGCCATTGAACTCTTTAGAACTAAACATCCGTCTTTAGTAAAGATGGATGACATTGCTAAACAATTGGAGATTGGTAGAGGAACGATCTATCTCCATTTTAAAAGTAAAGATGATTTGATGGCGCGCATTCAATATGAAGACTATGTTCGTTTGCGCAAACGTTTGGAAAAAGCATTTGAGGCACAGACAGCGATTGAAATGTCTAGAAAAGCGATTAGGGCCTATATCGATCATTGTTTGGGCGATCGTCATATGTATCTTGTTGCCAGACAATGTGGCGTTAATTTAAATATTAACAACGTATCGGAAGATATAAGTCAACTCCTGACTGACGAAAGAACCAATCGTTTAACTCTTTTAGAAAAAATCTATAAACAAGCCAAACAAGAAAACCTAATCAATTCGAAAGGAACTTATCCGAATGTAGCCGTTGCATGGGGGATGATTCGTGGAGCGGTAGAGGTGATTTTAGATGGGCATTTCCAAAACGAAATCAAAAGTGAAAAGGCCTATTTAGAAACGATTGAACATGTATTATTCTATGGATTATTTTCTGGGAATAAAGGAGAGACTTAATGAGAAAGATGAAAGTGATTATCAATCCTGTATCTGGCGGAGGTCTCTCTGCAAAAGTTTGGAAAAAAGTAGAACCCGAATTAATTAAAAAAGGGATTCCTTATGAGTTTGAAGCTACTACCAAGGAACGAGCGGCACGTGATATTGCAAAAGATGCCATCAAACAAGGGTTCCATTGGATAGTAGGTATCGGTGGAGATGGAACCTTTTCAAACGTGATTAATGGACTTTTTGAAAATGGAAAATTAATTAACAAAAACGTTATTTTTAGCCCTATCCCTGCGGGGCGGGGAAACGATTTTATAAAAACAGTGAAAGTCCCAAAAAACCCAATCAAAGCTTTAGAACAAATTCTAAATGGAAAAGAACGAGTGATTGATTTGATAGCTGTTACCTATACGAAAGCAGATAAAACGAAAGGCAATTATTTGTGTTTGAATTTGGCTGATTTTGGGATGGGTGGTGAAGTTGTTTATAAAGTCAATCGGTCAAAATTGGCTCATATTCTTGGAGGGAAGGGAGTATTTTTATTATATTCGATTCTTGGTTTATTCACTTATACAAACAAAAAGATAACTCTTACAATTTCCAAATTTGAAAAAATTACAAACAAATGTAGATTGATTGTTTGCGCTAATGGAGAGTATGCGGGTGGTGGAATGTGGTTTGCGCCAAAAGCAAAACTCGATGATGGTAAAATGGATTTACTTGCGATCCAAGATGTGACAGTAGCCGAAACTCTTCGTAAGTTCGGTAATTTATATCGAGGAAAGTTATCGGAAGATTCCAAAGTCATTTCCAAACAAATCACTGAACTGACTGCAGAGTCAGACGAAAATGTTTTTATTGATGTAGATGGTGAGAATATGGGACAACTTCCTGCTCATTTCAAAGTGATACCGAACGCCCTTCCAATCAAATGTTAATCCTATGAATCAAATTACAAAAAAAGAAAGTTCGAGACTAGGTCATTTAAAAGCCGAATACGACATCATCATTATTGGTGGTGGGATTACGGGTGCAAATGTTCTCTGGGATGCCACACTTCGCGGTTACAATTGTTTACTTGTAGAAAAAAATGATTATGCTTCTGGAACAAGCCAAGCTACTTCTAAACTCATTCATGGTGGACTAAGATATTTAAAAAATCTTGAATTTGGACTTGTGCGTGAATCACTTTCAGAAAGAAGGTATCTTGCTAAAATTTCTCCTCATGCAGTAAGGCCAATGGGATTTATCATTCCCATTCGTTCTTTATTTCAAAGAATTCTTTTGTTTTTTGGAATGGAGTTGTACAATGCCCTTTCTTTTGATCGAAATCGAGAGATTGATGCCGATGTTCAACTTCCTAGATACAGATGGAATTCAGTCGGAGAGACCATCTATAAAGTATTGGGATTAGATAGAAAGTCCCTGAAAGGTAGTTTTCAATATTATGATTATGCCAATCCCAATCCTGAAAAACACACAACGGAATTTATTTTATCCGCCAAAGAAAAGGGAGCACATGCCTTTAATTACCTTGCGGTTACTACTTTAAAAAAACAAAATAGCGGTGGATACACAGTTGGTCTTACCGATACACTAACAGGGAAAAAGGTGTTAGTTTCTACTAAGATAGTTGTGAATTCAGCAGGTCCTTGGGCGGATGTGATCGAATCTATGACAGGAGTCACTGCTGAGAAAAAACTCGTTCGTTCTAAAGGGATTCATGCCGTCGTTCGCAATATTTGTGGGAATGAATGTGCTGTGCTTTCCAAAAGAGACGGCTCTCATCTATTCGTCATTCCTTGGCGTGGGAAAACCATTGTTGGAACCACTGATACTGCTTATGAAGATGATCCAGATGCATTTAAAGTCAAACAGTCTGAACTTGTGGATTTATTGGATGAGGTAAATTATAGTTTTGGATTTGCAAAACTCAGTCTAAAAGATGTGGATTATTTTTATGGCGGTCTCCGGCCTCTGGTTGAAGATCCAGGAAGTACGGAAGGAACTTACTCTGCTTCTAGAAAATCAGAGATCTTTCATTATGAAAAGGAAGGATTCCCGGGTTTTTTCTCAGCGTTAGGTGGGAAGTATACAACAAGTCGCGCTGTTGCCGAGAATTTAGTAACTGCAATTGATCAGTACACAAAAGGACAAGAATCTCCTTGTGCCACAAAATTCACTCCTTTGCTTGGAGGAAGATACCAAAGTCTCAAAGAACTTGTAAATGAATTGCAGTTAAAATTCCCGAAAGTTTCTGGTGCAAAGATAGAAACATTGGCAAGACGGTATGGAAGTGTCACCTGGAAAATTTTATCAATCGAAGGAAAAGATTTTTATCGGATCCCTAACGGTGAAATATATTATGAAGAAGAAGTAGAATACATGGTGACTCATGAAGATATTTTTCATCTAACGGATTTTTATTTTAGAAGGTCTGGTGTAGGTACTGTCGGGCTCCTTGATCCCACAGAAAGAACAAGGCTTGATAAAAAGATTGCAAAAATTCTTGGTTGGAATGCCGACCGATTGAAAGAAGAATCAAAGTTAGTTGATGAAAGATACAAATGGTTTGTTGATTAATGGCCCGGATCACTATCGATATTCCTGAAAAACAAATTTATTCTACGGACTTAAGTGTCCGTATCTCAGATATCAATTTTGCCGGGCATCTTGCACATGATGCCATTTTAACCTTAACCCACGAATGTCGGGCACGTTTTTTCCATTCCCATGGATGGACAGAAATCAATGTGGAAGGGAAGGGGATTGTGGTTTCTGATGTTGCCATCGTTTATAAATCAGAAGCCTTTTTTCCGGATGAATTGGTGATGCAACTTTTTGTGGACAATGTTTCGAAAAAATCATTGGAAATGGTTTACGTGATTACTCACAAAAATGGCGGAAAAGAAATTGCCCGTGCCAAAACTGCTATCGTTTTCTTTGATTATGCGGAGAGAAAACCATGCCCTATCCCGGAAGTTTTTCTAAAAGTCCTTATTTGATTTTTGTTTGGATCAGAGAAACAAATTTCCGTTCTTCTTCTTCATACTTCAGTTTATGAATCCCACCTAATGGATTTCTTTTTACAGCTTGGTTCCACTGCGAAGATTCTAACTTTTCCCAAATCGATATTCCCCACCTGCCATATTCATTGCGAATCCATTGTGTGAGTTGGGTGAGGGTTTCTAAATTTTTGTCCTTTCGGTTTTGGTATTTTAAAATGTATAACAATAGTTCTTCGATTCCTTTTCGTTTGGTAACCGATGTTTTAAAAATTGGAGGAAGGGACTGGTCGGGCAATATGTCTTTGATGAATTCCAAAGTGGATTCTAACATATAATAACTGGAATTTGCCAAAGACTCTTCATCACATTTGTTGATGATAAAAGCTTCCGGCACTTCCATAATTCCCGATTTCATAAATTGTACTTGGTCTCCACCAAGAGGTTGCATTACAAGAAAGGATAAATCGGAAATGAGAGAAACAGAAATTTCGTTTTGGCCAATTCCTACTGTTTCTATAAATACATAATCAAAAACTTTTCTTAAGAAACGAATGACATGATAAGTATATGGATTGAGTCCTCCTAATTCCAATTGAGAAGGTTGGGATCTGAAATAAATACGATTGTCTCTCCTTGGAAGCGTGACTCTAGTTCTATCACCGAGGATGGAACCTCCACTCACATTGGAAGAAGGATCAATGGCAACAATAGCCATTTTTTTATCAGGGGCAAGGTCTAAAAAAAGTTTACAAACCTCACCAAGTAACGAGGATTTGCCGGCACCTGGTGTTCCTGTGATACCGATGGTAAGTCCTTCTTTAGTGTCTGGGTTCTGAAGGATTAGTTCTTGGAATAAGGACTCGCGAAATTCTAAATTGTTTTCTGTTTCAATTTTTGAAATGATTTTTGCAATCGGATATTTTTCACCGGGGAGTGCCTCTGAAACCAGTTGGGATAATGATTCTTTGGTATCAATCAAGTGTGGTAGCCATTATAAAACATAAGTCAGAGTAGTGGAACTTCCATTGCAGATCTATTATAATCCACAATGGAAGGTTAAATGTAAAAACTGCTTTTCGTTTTTAAGCGAAAGCAGGTTCTACAGAAACGATGTCGATGATTTTTTCCATAATCGACATTAGATCATAGTCTTTTGGAGTAAAGATTTCTCGAATTCCCATTTTTTTGAGTTCATCAAAATCGGATTCAGGAATGATTCCACCAATCACAACAGGGATTTTTGCCTTGTAATGCGCTAGTTCATCAAACAACTGTTTTACGATTTCTTTGTGAGATCCAGAAAGGATGGAAAGCCCAATCACATTGGCATTTTCTTCCACAGCAGATTGTACGATTTCTTCAGGAGAGAGGCGAATCCCTGAATAAATCACATCAAAACCACTATGTTTTGCTGAGACTGCAATCATCTCTGCACCATTGGAATGACCATCAAGTCCTGGTTTCCCCACGACAATTTTTGGCCTATGTCCATTGGCCTTAGTAAAGGCTTCCACTTTGGAACGAACCGTAGAAACTTTATCATCCGACAAAAAGAGTTTTTGTCCATCCACACCGGTAGGTGGGTTGTATTCTCCGTAAACTTCCCTCAGTGCATCAGCCCATTCCCCTGTGGTGACGAGTGCTTTGGCACAAGCGATGGAGAAAGGCATCAGATTTTTTCCTTCTTTTGCTGCTTTTTTTAAGTCTTCAATGGATTTTTTGGCAAGATCGGCATTCCTACGAGACTTTGCTTCTGCTAGAACGTTTAACGTTTGTTCTGCGGATTTTGGATCTACTTTAAAAATTCCACCATCGGAGTCTGTCATCAGTGGAGATTTGATTCCATCGGTCCATTTGTTTTTACCAACAATCACAAGTTCATTGGAATTGATTTTAGAAAGCCTTTCTGTTTGTGATTTTACAAGTTGAGACTTCATATAACCATTTTCAATGGCAACAAGGGCACCACCCATATCGATGATTTTTTGGATTTCCAGTTTTGCTTCTTCTTTAAGAGCCTTCACTTTGGATTCAATCACTTTCGATCCTTCAAAGATGTCTGGATATTCTAGAAGGTCTGTTTCATAAGCAAGAACTTGTTGTAATCGAAGTGACCATTGTTGGTCCCAAGGTCTTGGTAAGGATAATGCTTCATTCCAAGCAGGAAGTTGGAGGGCACGACATCTTGCATTTCTTGAAAGTGTCACACCTAAGGATTCAATGAGAATTCTCCATGCATTGTTTTCTGGTTGTTCTTCTGTAAGTCCTAGTGAGTTGACTTGCACTCCATATCGAAACACTCTGTATTTGGCGGTTTTTACGCCGTAACGTTCTTTGGTAATTTCTTCCCACATTTCGGTGAAGGCGCGCATTTTGCACATCTCTTCCACAAAACGAATCCCGGCGTTGACAAAGAAAGAAATTCGACCCACACATTGTTCGAATTCGTCTGCGGTAAAACAATTTCTTTCTTTGATGGCATCTAACACGGCAATGGCTGTGGCAAGTGCAAATGAAAGTTCTTGTACAGGGGTCGCACCAGCTTCTTGTAAGTGATAAGAACAGATGTTAGATGGGTTCCACTTAGGGATATTGTGTAAACAATATTCATACATATCCACGATGATTTTCATGGATTCTTTCGGCGGATAAATATAGGTTCCACGAGCTAAATATTCTTTGATTAGATCATTTTGTGTGGTTCCGTTTAATTTTTCGAGAGGAACTCCACGTTCTTCGGCAAGGGCCACATATAGCGAAAGTAACCACATGGAAGTTCCATTGATGGTCATAGATGTGTTCATTTCTTCGATCGGGATTTGGTCGAACAAAATGCGAAAATCTTCAAGTGAATTGATAGGAACACCGACCTTACCGATTTCGGGACGTGATACCTCGTGATCGGAACTATATCCACATTGGGTAGGGAGATCAAATGCAATGGAAAGACCTGTTTGGCCTTTAGAAAGGTTCTTTCTGTACAACTCATTGGAGGCTTTTGCATTGGTATGACCTGCATAAGTCCTAAAAATCCACGGTTTGTCAGGTTTTCCCTGTCCATTCTCGTCCACGAGAAGGTATTCTTTTTTTTCGGCGGACATTCTTTGCCTCGTTTTATAAATTCTATGTATAATTGAAAATCTTCTGGAATATTTTCACCTAAAAATTTATACAGGACTAGGCAAATTGAGCCTTTTCCAAGATGCGAGACCCAAAACCTTTTTCACCACTTCCTTTCTTTTTTAGCATCTTATTCTTAAGTTTTGCCTTTGCTTTGTTCTCCTATTTTAGACCTTTTCCTACTTCAGAAACGGAATGGGAGTTTTTGGCCAATATTAAGGCAGCTGTGGAAGAGGGGGGACTGGTTTCCTCCCGGGAACCTCTTGCCATTTGGTTTGTGGTCGCATGGAAAAAACTCTTTGGAATGAATTATATTCCATCCTTTCTTGTGTTAGCTGGTCTTTTTTATAGTTTGTTTCTCCATTTGTTTATGCTACTGCTTCGGTCTGAAGAGTGGAAACGTAACCATTATCTTTTGGTTTATCTGGCTGCTTTTTTACCTTTTTCTTATGGATTTCCCACTTCTTATTTTACAGAAACCCTTTGCCTTGTATTTTTATTATTAGTTTTTTTAACATTCCGATTGGAAAAGATGACGGATCTTCTTGTTTTTCCCACCTTTACTATCCTTGCTTTCTTTTCTAGTTTCATTATGTTTTATTTGGGGTTTACCTTTTTTGTGATTCTGACTGGGATTCGTGGTTCGAGAAAGGCAGCCCAAAAAACATCAGTGTTTTATAAAAAGAAAAATGTGCCGTTTTTATTTTTACTTGGATATTTAGGATTTTTTCTTCTCTCTCTCATTTACTTTTCGTATGCAGATTTTTTTGGACCAAACTCCATTAGTTTTTTATTCAAAACTTGGTACACATCTGCACTTCTGATCCTTTTGCCACTTGTAGTTCTTGGAATTGGACACGTATTATTAAAAACAGAAAAAGAATTAAATACAGTCACGGCATCGATTGTAATCGTAGTCTCCATTGCAGTTTCCATTTATTTTATATTCAAAAATCTAAGTGCTTCTGACAAAGAACCTTGGGAACTCCAATCTAAAAATCTAACCAAAGCTTTTGGACAGGCTCTTATTTTAAAATCGGATCCTATTTATTTACCGAAAGAATTCTCTTTTGCTTTCTATTTCCAGACAGGTACCAAAACCAAATACATGCGTGAGGAAACTGTTTCTGATAAATCTTTCTTATATGTAGAAGGAATTTGGAACCAAGACATACAATTGGTTCAGAAATCGGGACTCTTTCGAAGGAATCAAAGAACTTTTTCCATTGTTCCCATCAGTGAAGATGATGTTCTCATCCAAAGGGCTACATCAGAAAAAATAAAAAATGAAAAGAATTTGAATTTTATTGCGAAAAAAGTGGACGATGCCTGGTTTTCGATTCCCGCCAAACGTCCGTTTGATCTTTATACTGCGGGATTACAGAAAAAATTTGGATATTTAACTTTCTATTGAGAATTATTAAAAACTTTTAGGAACTAAAGTCTTTATAATATCGTTTCACTTTGTTTACGTACTTTTGAGTTTCTTCGTAAGGAGGAATCCCTTTGTAACGTTTCACAGCCCCAGGGCCCGCATTATAAGCGGCAATTGCTTTTTCTGGATCTTTGAATTCCTTCATAAGACCTTTTAAAAATTTCACTCCACCGCCTATATTGTCTTCAGGATCAAATGGATCATTCACTCCCAGTGATTCAGCGGTTTCTGGCATGAGTTGCATAAGACCCATTGCGCCTTTCGGAGACACCGCATTGGGTTTGAATCCTGATTCGGCTTTCACCATCGCCTTGACTAAGTTAGGGTCCATTCCTTGGGATTTGGCAATGGATTCAATGGTTCCTAAGATATCATTTGGTTTGGTTTTCGTATCCGGCTGGAGAGAGGTATTGGATTTGAATCCAACTTCTTCGGGGAAGGGGAGAGAAATTCCATCGGCTTTTTCCTTGGGATTCAATCCTTTTAGTTGGATTTCCGGATGGGAACGGTTCCATTCTCTTTCTAGGACATCGGGAAAGGAGACAAGGGATTTGGGATTTTCTGACAGTTTGGAAAGGGATTCCATTCGGTTTAACACAGATGATACAGAAGGAATATCAGAAAGTCTCACATCCTAAGGATCGACAGAGTTTGTAAAAACTAAAGAAAAAAAATATGTCTCATTAGCCGACTTCTGGGTTAATGGACTGCAAATCTTTGAGGGAGAGTGGTTTGACAAGATACCCTTTGACATTTGGGAATTCAGTGGAACGAGCTTTGTCTGTGGGGTCGATAGAGGAGGTCAAAATATAGATGGGCAGTTTTGCGTATTTTGGATGTTTGCTAATTGCTTTTAAGAATTCCCAACCATCCATCACAGGCATATTCAAATCTAAAAATAACATATCTGGATCATTGGAACTTGCGAGGAGTGCATTCAGAGCATCCTCCCCATTTTGGAATCCCTCGATTTCATCGGCAAAGGAAAACTTTTTCATCAAAGTTTTGATAAGAAATGTGGTAATCACATCATCTTCCACTAGGTAAACCATATTTAAATGTTTCATAAATTACAGAGAGATCCGAGCGAATTTTGATAAAAAATAAAAAGAAAGCAAGAAATAAACATCCTTTAAAGTGTATGCGGTGATGTGAGAATCTCAGGTCTCAGGATTTCTTTTAATTTTTTTTCTTCCAATAATCCGAGTTCCAAAACAATCGATTCGACGGAGCGGTTCTCGGAAAGTGCCTTCTTTGCGACAAGGGTTGCATTTTCATATCCGATGTAAGGATTGAGTGCGGTTGCAAGACCCGCAGAAGTTTTAGCCCTCGATTCTAACAACTCACGGTTGGCAGTGATCCCACTAATACAATTGATTTCTAATGTTTTACAACCAGCAGTTAAATGTTCAATACTTTTAAAAAGACTATGGGCAATGATAGGTTCAAAAGCATTTAACTGGAGTTGACCTGCTTCTGCGGCCATCGTGATGGTGATGTCATTTCCAATCACTTCATAAGCAATTTGGTTGACCACTTCGGGAATCACAGGATTTACTTTGCCTGGCATAATGGAAGAACCAGCCGCTTTGGCAGGTAAGTTGATTTCATTAAATCCACCTTGGGGTCCACTGGAAAGAAGCCGTAAATCATTACATATTTTTGATAACTTTGTCGCAATACGTTTGAGTATTCCGGACAACTGAACAAAAGCTCCTGTGTCCTGAGTGGCTTCGATTAAATTTGGAGCCGCCACCAAACTGAGTCCCGTATCATTTGCTAAAATTTCTGTTACAATTTTTGAATAACGAATATCTGTATTGATCCCTGTTCCAATGGCAGTGGCACCCAAATTGATTTCACCGATAAGGGAAGTTGCTTCTTTTAATCGGCTAATATCCTCACCTAACATAACATCATACGTTGAAAATTCTTGACCAAGAGTCATAGGGACTGCATCTTGTAATTGAGTCCTGCCAATTTTTAAAATATCTTTAAACTCTTCTGATTTTTTGCGAAAAGCCAATTGGAGTTCGCCCATTGCATTGAGTAAACCTTTGATGGCAAATACTGCGGCCACTTTAATCGATGTGGGATAAACATCATTAGTACTTTGGGACATGTTTACATCATTCAACGGGTGTAAGTGGGAGTAGTCTCCCTTGGGAAATCCAAACATTTCTAGTGCAATGTTTGTGATCACCTCATTGGCATTCATATTGGTGGAAGTTCCTGCTCCCCCTTGGATGACATCTACGACAAATTCGGAATGAAATTCTCCTTTCAAAATTCGATCACAAGCATCAGAGATCATTTTTGTTTTTTCCTCTGAAAGTTGGCCTAGTTGCCAATTGGCTTTGGCAGAAGCTTTTTTGATATAGGCAAGGGCTCTCACTAAATCGGGGTAGGTCCCAATGGTTTTCCCAGTAATGGGATAATTTTCCAAAGCCCTTAGGGTATGGATTCCCCAGTAAACATTTGCGGGAAGGTCTCGTTCTCCCAAAAGGTCGTGTTCTCTGCGTGTTAGTTTTGTCATAGGTATTGATTTTCTATTGGATAGGACGAAAGATACTCGACCAAATCCAAATGGAAAGAAGATTTATCATGCTACCGATGAAAAACCCATTCTTATCAATTTTCCTATTTGTTTTCTGTTTGTTTTCCTTGTTTGGAAAAGAAAAAAATTCCGCGAATGTATCTTGTAAACAGAAAGAAGAAACTGTAAAAACTATTTTTCAGTTATTGCCGGATTCAGAAAGGTCTTGTATCGATATTGCTAAGCTCGTTTTGACAGAAGAAGATGAAGAGGGAGAAAAATTAGACAAAGAGTATACCGAACTTTTTTTGAAAGTTTGTGAGCTCAAACGGAAAAAACTTTCCTTGGAAGAAATTCGTGAAAATTTAGGTTTCACAAAACAATGCAGTATTGCTGTAAACGTGCTGAAAAAGAATTGATTCTTTAAAAGGAACGGCTTATCTTTTTTGCAAGTTTTATGCTAAAATACAGTTTCGTTTTCTTGTCCTTTCTAGTTCCTGCTGTGCTTCTACCCTGTGAACCTTTTGCAGCCAAAACACTAACACCTATTGATCATTCAACGAAGGATAAAAGTTTTAATGAATTTAAAATAAAATTTTTAAAAATTCTAAAATCAAAAGATAGAAAAGCTTTGGAAGAGGTAATCGACAAAGACATCCATTTTTCTTTTGGTGGAGAAGCTGGGAAAAAAGATTTTTTAAAAACCTTCCAACTAACAGAAAAACCATCCTCTTCCAATTTTTGGGAACTTATGGAAGAAACTATCAAGTTAGGGTTTCGGCAAAATAGTGAAGGCCAAATGGTAGCTCCTTATTTTTTTGAAACTTTCCCTGGTGACTACGACCCCTTCACTCATTATTTGGTGATTGGCAAAAATGTAAATGTAAGAGAAGATGCTACTAAAGATTCAAAGTCAATTACACAACTCAGTTACCAAATTGTAAGAGCAGAAGCTGATGATTTGGATGGAAGACGACTCGAAAAAGAAAGTAATTGTAACTGGAAAAAAATATGTACACCGCAAGGCAAACCAGGTTATGTATGCGATCGGTTTTTACGTAGTCCTCTAGACTACAGAGCTTTTTTTGAAAAAAAGAAAAACAACTGGTATCTAACGATATTTATCGTTGGCGATTGACCTTTGTTAAATAAAAGTCCTCGTTGGATTTTTCTTGAATCAAAGTGATATGGGATTTAAATTTGGTGAAACCATTATCGAAGGAAACTTTTATGTTAAAAAAAATTCTGTTTGTTGCTTTAGCGTTTTCGCTAACCAATTGTCTTGTCTTAAATCCAGTGGGAGCAACGATCGATCGTGAGAAAGGTACCGAAGTTGCGTCCAAAATTACCGATGCAGCAATCCAGACAGACCTAATCAATTCAACTATTTTGGTCGGTCGGCCTTTTATCTCAATTTACAGTTTAGTAGCAGCAGATATCGCTAAAATTGAATCTGATAAATATTATATTAAAGCTGATGTGGACCAGTGTATTTCTGATATCAAAGGATTTAAGGGTTTTGTTTTTGGTTCAGCGATTGCAAATATCCTTTCTTGCCAAGACTTAAAAACAGATGGATACTTAACGGGAGAACCATTTCCTAGTTTTTAATTTTAATAATTCCCTGCCTTTTTTCGAAGGTAGGGAACTCTTCCTCATTCTTTCGGGTCATATTCACCAAACAAACAAGGAAGGTTTTATGATCTCTCTCAAACAAGTTTTAAAAATCACAACAACAGTCGGTCTTGTATCGGTGATGGCTTTTGCTTTTGGAAATTGCCGTGGACACAAAGATTTTGAAAAAAGAATCGAGTGGGTAGCTTCAAAACTCACATCAAAACTAGATTTAGATGATACACAAAAAGCAAAGTTAGAGTCTATCAAAGCGGAACTCATTGCCAAACACAAGGAAATGAAACCGAAACACGAATCTTGGGCCAAAGAAATGGCAACACAGATTCGATCTGAGAAGATTGACACTAAGTTGTTAGATAAAATGAGTATCGAAAGAGAAACTCGCCACCAAGAAATGCGTAAGTTTTTTCAGTCAAAACTCGTTGAATTCCATGCAGTACTCAAGCCAGAACAAAGGGAGAAGTTTGCTGATTTAGTGGAGCGTTTCGCAAGTCGTCACCAACCACCGGAAGAGTGAACAATGCCAGAATTTGACTTCGAAACAGTAGTCAAAGAAACCAAACATTTGGTTTTAAAAACGGTCGGTGATACCCTCATCGATCGTTTTGATGATTCTACAGAAGATGTAGTGCAGGAAGTATACTTCCGTGTTTTTAAATCATTGGAAAAAGGTGGTTTTGATGGTAGATCCAAAATCTCTACTTGGATTTACACCATCGCTCGCAATGAAGCACTTCGCATGAATGAAAAACGATTACGAGAAGAAGAGAAGGCAAAAAGGTATTTGGTCAAAAACAAAGTCCAATTGTCTGGGGTAAGGAAAGAAGCTTCATTTGAAAGAGATGAATGGATTGAGTCTATGCTTATGCAAATCCCTGAAGTATATCGCCAAACATTACGTCTATATTTGGCTGGTAAAACCATGGAAGAAATTGCGAAAGAACTGGAAGTGAGACAAGGAACTGTAAAATCTCGATTGTTTCGAACCAAAGAATGGATCCGTAAACATATACCTGGAGGTAGAAATGAATTCCAAGAATCCTAAAAAATGGGAACATCTTCTAAATGATTCTGACTTTGAATTGCGTTTGGTAAGACAAACCAAGGCAAGGATCAGGAAGGAGAAGACTAAACGCAAAGTTTATGCCACTTTGGCAGCTTGCACACTGTTCTTTAGTTTTGTGTTTTACAATGAATTTGTTTGGGAACCGAGTGAGCTCTCAACTAATGTCCATTATCTGGTTGAGGAACTAAGTTCAGAATCTATTGTGAGTTTGAGTCTGTATTGACATATATCAAGAAAGAGAACAGGAGGTTTTTTTTAAAAAGAGTATGTTTTTAATTTTTCTTGCGTCATAATTAAAGTGGGAAGTGAAATTATGAACGCCTGCATTTTATACCTCAACAAAAAGAGAATAGAGATGATTCAGTTTGAATCGGATCAAATGGAATCGAGAACTTGGGAGAAGTCAGTGGATTCAGACGTCTGGGATTTTGAAGACATCACAAAAACTCTACAAGCTCCAACAGAGGTGATTTTGGTAGGGGAGTCGGATCTCAATACGCAGTATCGACGTTGGTTAGCGAACCACGATAGAAATGTGGCAAAAAAACTCATTGCAGTGATTGGCAATAACAACGAAAACAAAATTAACCAGGATTTAGTAAGCCACTTCAAAGAAAAATACTTCCGAGGACGCGGTTTTTAATTTAGATCCGAACCTCCGACAGGGTAGAAGGAAGGAAACAGTCAAAGCTAAATTACTTTATAGAAGGTGGTCGCAGGATTCTCCGTGAGAGTGGAAGAATAATCGATAGAGTAAAAAGCCAAGAGAAGTTAAAATCACAATAGTCCCAAAAGCAGGGATCCACTTAGTTGGAATTTTGTGTCTCCATTTCCCAACGATCCATCCAAGGCCAGTTAATGCGGGAACCGTTCCCATATAAAAGAATAACATCACAAATCCACCGTTTAGAAGTGAACCTGTAGCAAAGGAAGCGGCATACGCTGGATACAATACCCCGCAAGGGAGAAGGGCACTCACCATCCCAATTCCAAAACCAAGGCCATTTTTACTAAACCGGGAACGAATGGTTTCTATAAACTTACGTATTCCTTGTGGTAAATATCCAAAGGAAGAAGTTGATTTTGTGGAATAGGTGCGGATGGTAAAGACTATTAAAAATAAAAAAGTGAGAACCCCTGCGACCCCACGAACCGCCGTTAAATCACCGAGAGCATTGGCACCTTTCCCAAGAAATCCTAATACCATACCAAGAAATGAATAGGATATGAGTCTTCCTGAGTGATAGAGGTAAATGGGGATTTGTTTTCCCTTTTCCGTTTGTAATAACGAAACAAAGGGACCACACATCACTACACAATGGAAACTGCTAATAAATCCATAAACAAAAATGGAGCCAAAAAAACTAAGATTTGCTAGTTGGTCCATCAGTTGAATTTGGTTTAGATTGGTTCTCTTGAGGGTATTCTTCCTCAAAGAACATTCTATATTTAGGTGATTCAATGTCTTCGAACTGACCTTTTCGAAAGGCTGTGATAAAGACATAAAGAAAGAAGGCGGCAATACACATTGCCATAGGTATTGTTAAGTAGAGGGCTTCCATTGGGGGATCCTTATTCTTATGGAAAGAGAATTGAGAAGGACTGTCAAGCTGGAACAGGCCATAAATACAGCACAGATCACTGGTAACATAAGACCGAACATGGCAAGGGGCAACATAATCGAGTTATAACAAAAGGAAATGATGATGTTTTGTAAGATCACCTCTCTTGTTTTTTTGGCAGAGAGTAGGGAATGGACAAGTCCATTCAAATTTCCAGAAGTCAATACCACATCTGATTTTTCTAAAGATAAGTCTTCTGCTTCTGTATGAGAGATCGATACATTGGCCTGAGCCAAAGACAAACTATCGTTGATCCCGTCACCCACCATAATGACAACATTTCCTTTTCCTTGCGCCTGACTGATAAGATTTCTTTTGTCTTCTGGTGAAAGGTCAGAAACATATTTCTCAATACCGAGAGAGTCGGCAATATATTTCACTGCCGCAAAACGGTCCCCTGAAAGGATAGAAATATTCGGAACAAAATGTTTAAGAAGAGAAACAAAGGAACGAGCTCCAGGACGGATTTCATCGGCGAGTAAAAAACTTCCCAGATACATTCCATTCACAGCAAGTAAAATCAAAGAACCTTCCCCTTCGGGTAAATTTTCCATTGGGATTTTTTCTGTTTCGAGTAAGGTTTTATTTCCGATGAGAACTGAAAGTTTTTTAGAATCCACTTCTAACTCGGCTTTGACGCCTCTTCCTGGAATGTTTTCTAAATGGGAAAGTATAATGGACTCAGCTCGTTTGGTAACAGAACTAAAAGGTTGCAAATACTTCACAAGAGATTTTGCTAAAGGATGATTGACTTCTTTTTCAATTCGATAAACAAGCGGTAGGTGGTCCTCTTTGACTGAAACTTGTCTTACTAAAAACTTACCTTCGGTCAGTGTACCTGTTTTATCTAAGAAGATGGTATCGGCTTTGGCAAGTGCTTCCACAACGGATGGATTTTTTAAGAGTACACCTTTATCGGCATTAAGGATATGGTTGGTGACAAGAGCTGTTGGAACAGATATCCCAAGTGCACAAGGGCAAGCTACAATAAGTACCGAGATAGTTGTGACAAGACTTTGTTCTAAATTTCCACCGGATATATAATACCATACAAAAAAACAAAGAAAAGCCAGGCCAAAGACAACGGAGATAAAGTAAGACGCAATTCTTTCTGTTAGGATTTGTAGTTTTGGTTTGAGGTGTAAGGCTTCCTCTAACCTGAGTTTGAGGGAAGAAAGTGTCGATGCATGGTAATCAGATCCCGCAACGATGAGAGCAGGGTTATCCATAGCGAGTGAACCTGCAAGAATTGTATCTCCTTTCTTTTTTCGAATGGGTAAAGACTCACCTGTCAAAAAAGATTCATCTACATAAGTTTGTTCGGATATTAGGATCGCATCGATAGGAATACGTTTTCCTGGAGCCACTCGAATCGTATCGCCAATTTTGATTTCGGAACTAGGGATGGTTTCTTCGCCAGCCTCAGTCACTCGCACTGATGTTTCGGGAAGTTTGCAAAGGATGGATTCCAATTTGTCGGAAGCAAACACCCTTGCTTTTTCTTCGAAGTACTTCCCAATCAAAATAAAGAAGTAAATCATTGCCACGGAGTCAAAATAAACTTCTCCAACATCAGTTAAAGTTACATAAACCGAATAGAAGTAGGCCATTGAAATTCCTAAAAACAATAGGAAGTCCATCGAAAGGGTTCTTCGTCTGATGCTTGTTAGGAACCCGGACATAAAAGGGTATCCCGAATAGAGATAAGCGGGAGTGGCAAATACCCAAGAAGCATAATGGAAGAGGCGTTTGATGTCCAAATCAATTCCAGTGAAGTAACCGGAATATAAAGCCACACTTAGGATCATGATGTTTCCAAAACAAAATCCAGCCACACCAATGCGTAGGAGTAGGGTCTTTAATTGTTTTGTTTTTTCTATGGTGCCATCTGTGGGCGAAAAAAGTACGGGTTTATAACCGATGGCGCGGATGAGGGATAAAATACGAGAGATTTTGATTTTGGATCGGTCAAACCGAATCCGAGCTCTTCCAGAAGCAAAGTTAATTTGAGCGGAAAGGATTCCTTCTTCTTCGTTTAAAACTTTTTCGTTAATCCATACGCAAGCCGAACAATGGATATTTGTAATTTGTACAGAGACCTCGGAAAATTCTCCCGACTTTCGAACAAATTTTTCATAAACAAGTTCGTTTTCTACATCTGCATCAGAGTCCTCGATCCTAACTGGATCGAGTTTGGTATTTCCCTTTAAATTGTAGTAATAACTTCCACCAAGCGAGTTAATGATGGAATAAACCGTTTCACATCCTTCACAACAAAAAACTTTTGTATCATTCCCGACTTTTGCTTCGATCCTTACCAACCGGATCTGATTTCCGCAGTGGTCACATTCTGTTTTTGTTAGATCAGAAACAGTTTCGTTCATTTAACAGATATTTTTCCTTCTCTTTCAAAGGACTTACCATCTATGTCAGCAACCAGTCTTAAATTCCATGTTCCTTTTTCTAAAAGTGGGATTTTTCCAACAAACCCATTGGCTGTTGGTGTTAAATTGAAATGCGCTGTATTTTTGGTAGTTGCATTTCTTTCCAAATAAACTATCATCGATTTTGCGTTTTGATTTGTGAGTGTTCCGTTTTTTTCCAGTTGGACCGAAATTTCCGATTCACCCATTGGGAGTAAGACTTGGTTGTCCCAATTGGTTTTGATTAGATAACCTTCTTTCAAAAGTTCTTTTTGGTTCTCGATGGCTTTTTCATAGTTCAAACCAATTTCGTAATAGTTTTTGTCCATCACTGGTTCAAAGTTTTTATAGGTCAAACGAATGGTATAAAAAGTTGCCGCAACAAGTGCTGTAAAACTAAACAGAACCACATACATGGCATTTCTTAGACTGGGGTGTAATTCTTTAAACATCATTACCTCCTTGGTAATGTTAAGGAGAGTTTTTTCTCCAATCGTTCCTCTGGATCCTCTGCATTTTGTAATACAATGGAACCTGGCAAATAACCTTCATTTAATTCTTGTTCGGTGAGAGGTTGTGTCTCTAATACTACAGAAATACTTTTGATTTCGCCTGATCCTAATTTGAATTTGTTGTTTTCTTCGCCGGAGCGAATTAAGATTTCTTTTCCATGTCTTGTGTCAGAAGCAGAAAGTTGGAATTCTTTTTCAATCGGCGCAATATTTTGAATGCGTAGAGCAACAAAGGCTCTGATTTTATTGTCTGGAATTAAGATGGGAGGCATTGATTTGTTAGATGCCGCAATCATTGACATAGGAGTTCTTGTGACAAGTTGAATGATAGCACCTGTAACAACCACCGTGAGTAGGATGGCATAAATCACAGTTCTTGGTCTAATCCATTTGATTTTTGCCCCTGTTTCAATTTGTTTGAGTGAAAAATATCCAATCAGAGTTTTTTTGTTTTCTTTTGCCATGATGGAAGTGCAAGCATCCACACATTTCCCACAGGCTACACAACCCACTTGCAAACCATCACGGATATCGATCCCGGTAGGGCAGACCACCACACACATATTGCAGGCAATACAATCCCCAATTTTGGTTTTCCCATCCCGACGCGGTTCCCCTCTTTTAAAATCATAAGTGACGTTCCAAGAATGTTCATCCATAAGGAGAGTTTGGAACCTTGCATAAGGGCAGGCATATCGGCAGAACTGTTCCCGGATGAATCCGATATCGATAAACATTGCTGCCGTAAAAAATAATGTAAAATAAAAGTATGTTTGATTTACGAAAGAGAGACTAACATAGTCTGCCAACATTTCGTATGGGCTAACAAAATAGCCAATCCAATGAAAAGATGCGATAAAAGAGACTACAATCCAGAGAAAATACACTGTGTATTTGCCTACGATGGATGCATCTTTTTTTCCATATTTAGAATCTAAAACAAACCGACCAATTCGATCGAAAAGATCGGTATAAATAGTTTGAGGGCACCCCCATCCGCACCATACACGGCCGATGACGGAGGTGAAAAAGAAAAGTGAAAGTCCCATCGTAAGAAGGAAAAACCATAAGATCAGTCCTTCCTGCGGGATAAAAAGACCACCAAACAAGTGAAACACCCTGTGCGGGATGTCCAATCGAATGAGAGGGCTACCTTCTGGTAACACCACCCAAGGAGCGATTAAAAATAAACCTACGAGAAAACTCATTACGAAGTTTCTACGTGTTCTTACCTTTCCTTTCTGTGGTCTTGAAATGATCATTTTACTTTGCCTTTACCAAACTACTGTTTTTAGTTGCAAGCCATGCCATAACAGCATAAACTTTCTCAGCACCTAAACCTTCCCAAGCTGGCATTCCACCTCGGTTGAGTTTTTGTCTTTCTGGTCCAATTCCTTTCATGATGTTGTTAAACACTTCTTTATCAGTGTTCCCATGAATCCAATCTTTGTCCACAAGACTTGGTCCTACCGCACCTTCTGCAGTTGGGCCGTGGCAAGCAGAACAAATTTGTTTGTATGTTCCTTCGCCTTCTTTAATCGCTACTGCATCATCACGATAAGGGTTTGATCCGTCTTCTGTATTTGCAACAACGGCTTGTTTTGCAGGAAATTGCGCTTCATGTTCAGCAACTTCTTTTTCAAAAGCAACCTCTTGCGGCCATTCAGAATACCAGTGAAAGTATACAACGTAACCGATGGAAACGATGATACTGATCAGCCATACCAATTTCCACCAAGTGGGCATGGGGTTGTCGGCTTGGAAGATTCCGTCTACTTCTTTTGGTTCTTTCATTCGTATTAATCCTCCTCAAGCATTCTATACTTGGGTTTCTCCATTTCGTCTTTAGTACGTTTTTTATAAACGTAGTAGGTGATGTAAGAGATTGCGATCACAAGGATCGGCAATCTCAAACTTTTATAAACGAGTAGAATATCTGCATCGTTCATGATCTTATTTCATACCTTTTTGTAACTCAGCTGAATCTCTTCCAAGTTTTTGTAGGTAGGCTACAAGTGCTTCTCCTTCGGTTTTGTCCTTGAGAAGAGATGGTGCGTTAGCAAAATCTTCTTCAGTATAAGGAACTCCGATGGATTTTAGAGCTTTCATGTTGGATACAACTTGTTCCACATCGACTTTATGAGATTCTTCGAATAACCAAGGGTAAGCAGGCATAATTGAATTAGGTACACCACCCACAGTTCTTGGGTTGATCAAATGGTTTTTATGCCACTCATCAGAACGAAGCATTTGTGATTCATGTGCTAAGTCTGGACCAGTTCTTTTGGATCCCCAAAGGAATGGATGGTCATAAACATACTCTCCACCTTTGGAATATCCAGTTCGTCCATAAGCCTTAGTTGGATCAAAACGATCTACTTCCCATTTGAAAGGGCGTACCATTTGTGTATGGCATCCGATGCAACCTTCCCTTTGATAAGTGTCACGACCCGCTAGTTCCAATGCGGAATATGGTTTCACAGTTGAAATCGGAGTTACCGTTTTTGTAAGAAAAAACGGAGGGATGAGTTCGAAAAGTCCACCTATCACAACGGCAATCGTTGTATAGATAGTAAACTTAACCCCTTTTGTATCCCAATGGTCTGCTATTTCAGAAAACCAATCTAAGAATTTGTTAAATCCAAACATTATGATTTCACTCCTATACGTAAGTCTTGTTCTACAAACCCACTATCTTTGTTTTGAATGGTTTTGATAAAGTTATACACCATAAGAACAATCCCAGTTAGATAGAGTGTTCCTCCGATCGCGCGGAATAATCTGAATGGTTTTAAGAACTCAACAATTTCCACCCAGTCTTTATAAACGAGTTCGCCGTTTTCGCCAACTGCTCGCCACATAGAACCTTCAGTGATACCAGATACCCACATGGAGATGATGTAGAGTAGGATACCAAGAGTTCCTAGCCAGAAGTGTGCGTTAGCAAGTTTTTCGCTATAAAGGTTTGAGTTCCAAAGTCTTGGAACTAAGTAGTAAAGTGCTGCGGCTGACATAAATCCAACCCAACCAAGAGTTCCTGAGTGAACGTGACCAATGATCCAGTCAGTGTTGTGTCCAAGAGCGGAAACGGCACGAATGGAAAGAAGTGGACCTTCAAATGTTGACATACCGTAGAAAGTAACGGCAGCTAACATCATTTTGAGGGTAGCATCTACTTTGATTTTGTCTTTGGCTTGGGTCAGTGTGAGGAATCCGTTTAACATACCACCCCAAGAAGGCATCCATAACATGATGGAGAAAACCATCCCTGTTGTTTGTAACCATTCTGGAATTGGAGAGTAAAGTAAATGGTGTGGGCCTGCCCAAATATAAATAAAGATTAACGACCAGAAATGGATGATCGAAAGTCTATGTGAGTAGATGGGTTGTTTGATGTGTTTTGGGAGGTAGTAATACATAAGTCCCAAAAACGGTGTCGTAAGAACAAAAGCTACCGCGTTGTGTCCATACCACCATTGGATGTTGGCATCAAACACACCTGCGTATACCGAGTAGGATTTTAAAAGGCCTGCTGGGATAACAATGTTGTTTACGATAAAGAGAAGTGGAACTGTTACAAAGGAAGCAATGTAGAACCAAATCGCTACATACATTTGTTCTTCTTTTCTTTTGATTACCGTCATCAAATAGTTTGCAAAGAAAATTACATACCATACAACAATCAATAAGTCGATAGGCCATTCTAATTCGGCATATTCTTTTGATTGGCTGTATCCAAGTGGTAATGTAATCGCTGCAAGGACAATAGTTAGGTTATACAGTGCCAGGTGTATTTTGGAAAGTGTGTCGTTCCACATTCTTGTTCGACACAATCTTTGTACCGTATGGTAGGCTGTGGCGAAGATAACACTCAATGCGAATCCAAAAATGGCTGCATTGGTATGTAGAGGTCGTAACCTTCCGAAGCTCGTCCAAGGTAATTCCAAATTCAGCTGTGGATATACAAGCTGGAAGGCAATAATGACACCAAATGTCATTGATGCAACGCCCCAGACTAACGCTGAAATGATAAACCCTTTTACGATAAAATCGTCATATTGAGTTTTTTCCGTAGCCAATGTTTCTCTCCTTAATCTTTATCAGTTCCATTTATATAGAGAACTAATTCCTTTGTCTATAAAGTGACGAAGAAAAGAAAGAAAAACAGAATGCGGTTCTTAGAATCCTCCCTTGATTTTTGTCAAGGGTAGGTTTGAGACTTAGACTGAGTCTAATTGGTTGAGTGGGAGGGGCGGACTTTCTAACTGCTGTTAGAAAGTCAATTCATAACCTAATTGTGTACGATGTTCGATACCACGATCTCCAGCAATCGCAGTTGGGTGGTATCCTACTCTGTCTACAGTAGAATGCATAAAGAATTTTTCTTTTCTTGTGTCTTCCTGACTAAGTCCAGAGCCAGTCGGATGAAAGTAATAAGCATCAAAGATATTCCAAAAATATACTAACAGTGT
This sequence comes from Leptospira bandrabouensis, assembly GCF_004770905.1. Taxonomy (NCBI): domain Bacteria; kingdom Pseudomonadati; phylum Spirochaetota; class Leptospiria; order Leptospirales; family Leptospiraceae; genus Leptospira; species Leptospira bandrabouensis. The sequence goes on from NZ_RQHT01000010.1 coordinate 151,905, forward strand.
AGCCACACCGATGTATTGCATGTCTCGGTAATGTCTTTCTACCGATTCTCTTTGGCCTTTGAATGGACCAAACTGACCTGCGACTACGGCTTCAGCTGGGGAAACTGTGGCTGCTGTTTGTGGAGAGAAGGCAGCACGAAAATAACCATTGGTTGTGTAAGGGTTATCTAAATTGTTATAATCACGTTTGGCATTCAAATACATTCGATGTTTGTCGTAAGTGAAAAAAAGTCCAACAGCAATGATCGAAGGATAAACAATAGCTTGTACTTTTCTGCCTTGTTTCCATTGGCCCCAACCAGGAAGAACAGCAGATCTCCAAGTAGCCCCACCTCTTGTAAGGTTTTTTCGATCTAATTCTGCAAGTCTAAGCTCTTCTTCTTTTTTTCGTTTTGCTTCTGCATCGGCGGATGCATTTTTGGCAGCCAACTCTTTTTCTTGTTTTGCCGCTTCTTCTTGTTCTTTTTTGAGTCTTGCGGCTTCTTCTTTTTCTTTTTTAAGCCTTTCTTTGTCTTCTTCTGCTTTCCTGAGTTTGTCTTCCTCTGCCGCAGTTAGGTGGTCTTTATAAACAACTTTTAGAATATCTGTTTTGTTTAGGACCACTGTGGTTCCGTCTTCTTTTCGAATTTTTAGCTTGTATTGGTCCTGTTCCACTACCTTACCTTGGAGAGTCCCTCCTTTTTTGAGGAGGATGTTCTCTGCAGATAGGTTTCCTGTGAGCACTACCAAAAGTGTTGCGATTTTGATGAATTGTGTAATAGTCAGTTTCAAGGGTATCTCAAGTGTTGGAATATTATATAACAATCTCTATAGTGTTACTTGCTACGTTTCAATTGGTCTCTCCAATGATTTTTGCAATTTGGAAGTTAGGCAAGAATTTTTTTGGAAAAGACGATTCTAAGGCCAAACCACAGTTGGAAATAAATTATCCATGTTATGATAAAGTATGTTCCAAATGTGGTAGTTAGGAAAGCAGAGGGTTTTATGCCTCTACTTCTTGCATTAGGAAGTGATGGACTTGGTCTGCACATTTCCTTCCTTCCGAAATCGCCCAAACAATGAGGGATTGCCCTCGTCTTACGTCTCCGCAAGCGTAAACTTTGGGAACCGAAGTGGCAAAAGATCCTGGTTTGGTTCCGAAATCTGCTTTTACGTTCCCACGTCCATCTAGTTCCAATCCTTCTTTTTGTAAATCAGCGAGTAACCCCTCTTTGACTGGGTTTACAAATCCCATCGCTAGGAAAACTAAATCGGCAGGCCATTCAAATTCGGTTCCGGGGATTGGACTAAACTTTCCATTTTCTTCTTTCACTTCAGATCCGTAGATGGCAGTGACTTCTCCTTTTTCATTGGATTTAAAACCCATAGTAGAAACCGCCCATCTTCGATTCACACCTTCTTCGTGAGAAGTGGAAGTGCGAAGCATTTTCGGATAGAGTGGCCAAGGAGTAGAAACATCTCTTTCTTTTGGAGGTTCTGGGAAAAGTTCGATTTGAGTGACAGATTTGGCTCCGTGTCTATTGGAAGTACCTACACAATCGGATCCAGTATCACCACCACCAATGACAATCACATGTTTGTCTTTGGCATTGATGATTTCAATGTCATCACCTGCTACGTGTTTGTTGTTTTTAGACAAAAACTCCATAGCAAAGTGAACTCCCTTACTGTTTCTGCCTTCAACTGGTAAGTCTCTCGGAACTTCTGATCCACAAGCAAGAACCACTGCATCAAAATCAGCTAATAGTTGTTTTGCTGTAATATCCACTCCCACATTGACATTGGTTTTGAAGGTAACACCTTCTGCTTCCATTTGTTTCATGCGGCGATCGATATGTCTTTTTTCCATTTTAAAATCTGGGATTCCGTAACGGAGTAGGCCACCAATACGATCATTTTTTTCAAAAATGGTGACAGTATGTCCGGCACGAGCTAACTGCTGTCCAGCGGCAAGTCCTGCAGGACCTGAACCAACGACTGCTACTTTTTTCCCAGATTTAGAAACAGGAGGTTGTGGAATGACCCATCCTTCTTCCCAAGCACGATCAATAATCGTTCTTTCAATCGATTTGATCGATACTGGTGGTTCGATGATTCCTAAAGTGCAAGCGGACTCACAAGGAGCAGGGCAGAGCCTTCCTGTAAATTCAGGGAAGTTATTGGTTTTAGAAAGATTTTCCCAAGCTTCTTTCCAACGACCTCGGTAAACAAAGTCATTGAATTCAGGAATGAGGTTATCCACAGGGCAACCTGTTTCGCCGTGGCAAAAAGGAATCCCGCAGTCCATACAACGAGCCCCTTGGTCTTTTGCGATTGCTTCAGGAAAGGGTTTTTCAAACTCTTTGTAGTTTTTGACTCGTTCCTTCGGTTCAATCTTCTGAAGGTATTCTTTTTTAAATTCTAAAAATCCTGTTGGTTTACCCACGAGCTGTTACCCCCTCTTTGTTTGCTTTTCCTGAAGCTTTTTCTTCGGCCATCTTTTCTAGAGCTTTTTTATAATCTCTTGGAATGACTTTGATCATTTGTTTCACTACTGTATCCCAATCCTTAAGAACTTCTTCAGCTCGTTTGGAACCAGTATAAGTTTTATGATCTTCTACCATTTTTCTGACTTCTGCAATTTCACTTGCGTCAGTTAACGGATCTAAGTCGACCATCTCTTTGTTGATGAGAGCTTCTTTGTTTTTCTTTGGATCCCAAAGGTAAGCAATCCCACCAGACATACCAGCAGCAAAGTTACGTCCGATGTCTCCAAGGATAATGACCCGGCCACCAGTCATATATTCACAACCGTGGTCTCCGGTTCCTTCTACGATGACATGAGCCCCTGAGTTACGAACACAGAATCTTTCGCCGGCAATTCCGTTGACATAAGCGTTCCCACTCGTTGCACCAATGAAACAAGTGTTACCGATGACGATATTTTCTTCTGCTTTGTAAGGAGCATTTTTTGGGGTTTGGAAGATAAGTTTTCCTCCACAAAGTCCTTTTCCTACATAGTCATTTCCTTCTCCGATGAGGCGAAGTGTCATTCCTTTGGTTACAAAAGCACCAAACGACTGTCCTGCGGTTCCTGTAAATTCGATATCGATTGTGTCTTCTGACAGTCCGTCCACTCCGTATTTTTTAGTCACTTCGTGACTGAGCATGGTTCCGACAGAACGGTTTAAGTTCACAATGGATGTTTGGATTTTCACAGGTTGTTTGTGGTCAATCGCAGCCAGTGACTTACGAATCAGTTCGTTGTCAATTTGTTCATCCAAGTGGTGGTTTTGTTCTTTGGCACGATAGAGTCCAGTAGGGAACACAGGAGTTGGTCTATGGAGCACTTTGCTAAAATCAAGACCACGCGCCTTCCAATGGTGGTGAGGTCGTTTGAATTTGATTTTTTCTACTTGGCCAATCATTTCTTCAAACGTTCTAAATCCAAGTTTTGCCATAATCTCGCGAACTTCTTCCGCCACAAAGGTCATGAAGTTCACAACATACTCTGGTTTGCCTGTAAATTTACTTCGTAAAAATTCGTCTTGTGTCGCAACACCTACTGGGCAGGTATTGAGATGACATTTACGCATCATGATACAACCCACAGAGACAAGTGCCGAAGTGGAGAATCCAAATTCCTCAGCACCGAGTAGGGCTCCTACAACCACGTCTTTTCCTGTGAGGAGTTTTCCATCTACAGCCAGATACACACGGTCCCGAAGTCCATTGGCAACGAGTGTTTGGTGAGTTTCGGAAAGCCCGAGTTCCCAAGGGGTTCCTGCATGGTGGATAGAAGAAATGGGACTTGCCCCAGTTCCTCCTTCATGTCCTGCGATCAGGATATGATCCGCATGTGCTTTGGCAACACCGGCAGCCACAGTTCCTACACCCGATTCGGAAACAAGTTTCACAGAAACTCGTGCTCTTGGATTCGAGTTTTTTAAATCAAAGATCAACTGTTTTAGATCTTCGATAGAATAAATATCATGGTGAGGAGGAGGGGAAATGAGAGTTACCCCTGGAGTGGAATAACGTAACCAACCAATGTATTTGTCTACTTTGTGGCCTGGAAGCTGTCCACCTTCACCTGGTTTGGCGCCCTGTGCCATTTTGATTTGGATATCATCGGCATTGGTTAGATATTCCATAGTCACACCAAAACGCGCGGACGCAACCTGTTTGATCGCCGAACGCATGCTATCTCCATTCGGGAGGGTTTTGAATCGTACTGGATCTTCTCCACCTTCACCTGTGTTCGATTTGGCACCAATTCGGTTCATCGCAATCGCAAGTGTGGTATGTGCTTCCCAAGAAATGGAACCATGACTCATCGCTCCTGTTTGGAAACGTTTGAGTATGGATTTTACCGATTCCACTTCTTCGATGGGGATCGCTTTGGATCCTTCAAAATCAAGTTGGAACAAACTGCGAAGTGTGATTGCTTTTTCGTTTTGGTTATCGATTAGGCTTGAGAACTCTTTGAATACTTTGTAATCGTTGTCTTGAGTTGCTTTTTGTAGTTTGTGAACTGTAATCGGTGTATAGAGATGGCTATCTCCGTTTTTACGATAGTAGTGCACTCCACCTGGTTCTAGGTTGTTCGGGAAAAAAGTAGGATCGTAAGCTGCTTTGTGGCGACGAACAGTTTCTTCTTCCAACATCTCAAGAGAAAGTCCTTCAATGCGAGACTGAGTTCCTGCAAAGTAAGTATTCACTAATTCGGAATCAAGTCCCACAGCTTCAAAAATTTGAGCACCGCAATACGATTGTAATGTGGAGATCCCCATTTTTGAGAATACTTTAAAAAGTCCTTTCCCAATGGATTTGATATATTTCTTTTTTGCATCCTTGTAATTAGGAACTTCTGGGAGTAATCCTTGTAACGAAAGATCAGCAATGGTTTCAAAAGCCAGGTATGGATTAATGGCGTTGGCACCATATCCGCATAACAAGGCAAAGTGGGCCACTTCTCTTGGTTCTCCAGATTCTAAAACTATCCCTGCGCGAGTGCGGAGACCTTCTCGAATCAAATAGTGGTGGAGTCCCGCCACTGCAAGTAGAGATGGGATGGCCGCTTTTTTCTCACCCACACCGTGGTCGGTTAAGATGATGAGGTTCACTCCTTGTTCACGAATTGCTTTGGCAGCATCAGCACAAACACGATCGAGAGAGTTTCTCATATCATGTTTTTTAGAAGGATCAAAAAGGATTTCAAAAGTTTTGGCTTTGAAATGTCCTTCACTGATTTGTTTGATTTTTTCGAAATCTTCGTTGGTAAGGATTGGATGTTCCAATTCCAAACGATGTGCATGTTCCGGTTCTTCCGAAAGTAGGTTTCCCTCCGGACCAATATAAGTTGTGAGTTCCATCACAAGTTCTTCCCGAATGGGGTCAATTGGTGGATTGGTCACTTGCGCAAAGTTTTGTTTGAAATAACGGAATAGGGGTTGTGGTTTTTCACTTAAGACTGCAAGGGAAGAATCCACACCCATAGAACCAATTGGTTCTTCTCCAGAAACACCCATAGGTTTGATGATGGTAAACACATCTTCATGAGTGTAACCAAAAGCTCTTTGGCGTTCTAGGATGGTTTCGTGTTGCGGTTGTTTTACGTTCTCAGGATCTGGTAAAGATCCAATACGAATCATATTGTCTTCTACCCATTTGCGATAAGGTTTTTGGGTAGCGATTTGTTTTTTGATTTCTTCATCGTCAAGGATTTGACCTTTTTCCATATCGATGAGAAGCATACGACCTGGACGAAGACGGTCTTGGACTAAAACTTCTTCTGGGGGAAGATTGAGAACTCCAGCTTCAGAGGACATGATGACTTCATCATCTTTGGTAACTATATAACGTGCCGGACGAAGTCCATTTCGATCCAGGGTTGCTCCAATGATTCTACCATCAGTAAAAGCAATGGCAGCAGGGCCGTCCCAAGGTTCCATAAAGGTTGCATGGTATTCGTAGAACGCGCGTTTGTCTGCATCCATGGCTTTGTTTTTAGACCATGCTTCCGGAATCATCATCATCACTGCATGGGGAAGAGACCTTCCACCCATCACTAGTAGTTCCAGAACAGTGTCAAAGGTAGCTGTATCCGATTGGCCTTCCATCACAATCGGAAGCATACGGCGAAGTTCATCACCATAAAGTGGAGATTGCATCACCATTTGGCGAGCCGCCATCCAGTTCATGTTCCCACGTAGAGTGTTGATTTCTCCGTTATGCGCAATTTGTCGGTAAGGATGAGCCAAATCCCAGGTAGGGAAGGTGTTTGTTGAAAACCGAGTGTGAGTCAAACAAAACGCAGAAGTTAAGTCAGGAGATTTTAAATCTTCATAGAATTTTTTGACCTGGTCACCGAGTAACATCCCTTTGTATACTATGGTACGAGATGAGAAACTAGGTACGTAGTATTGGGAACGGTCTAGTTTCATCTCAGTTCGAATTCGTCTGTCAATCAAACGACGGATGAGAAATAGTTTTCTTTCGAAGTCGTCAGAAGTTTTAATTTTTTTGGATTTTTTACCAATGAATACTTGTTTAAATACTGGAAGTGTTTTGGAGGCAACTACACCCGCATATTCTTTGTTAATTGGGACATCTCGAAATCCGAGAAATTCTTCCCCTTCATCCACGATGATTTTTTCGATTACGTTTTCCACTGCAGTTCGGGCTTCTGTGTTTTGCGGGAGGAACAAAAATCCCACTGCATAATCGCCTTCTTTTGGCAACGTGAAGGGGAGGACTTTTCTAAAAAATGCATCCGGGATATTGATCATGATCCCAGCACCGTCACCGGTTTTTGGATCTGCCCCTTCTGCCCCCCTGTGTTCTAAATTGCACATGAGGCGGATCCCCTTGTCGACGATATCGCGGGAACGTTTGCCTTTATAATTTGCGATAAAACCAACACCACAGGAATCTTTATCCAAGGCAGGATCATACATACCTTGGGCCTGTGGGCCAAGTGGCGGAAGGATGGGTGGTTGGTTGGATTTTGACATACGTACCCTACTCTAAAGCAATTACTGTACCTTGTTTTTGAATTTGGGTGTACTGTCCAATTATTTTGTTTTCAGCAAAATGATTTATTTTTAGGCAAAATCAAACACTCGAAAATGCATAACTTATAATCAAACAGAATAATATATGTACATTTGGATTGTTTTAGGTGCAATTTTGGATTTAGTCTAAAAAATCTAATAGTACAAGAAAGAAGCGAACTGCAACTTCCATAGGAAGATCGCTTAAATCCCAGCGTACCCACCAAGGGGTATTTCGGGAGTCTATTGGAGGGTCGATTAGCATTTCTTGAGACCGTAAGGATGGGTCGTGGATTTTGGGTGGGGTGCCTTTCATGGCGGCACGTTATGGAGGGAATCATCTTAAAAACGACGTTCCAACTCGGAATCAGTCGGGAGAAGTTTCTCGTGTTAAAAGAGAAATAGATCCTTTATTTGGATTTGATCCCAAGCCAATCGAGCACTCGTTCGGCGGCTTCTTCTTTTGTGAGTTTGGATAAATTCAGTTTAAAATGAGCGGCTTCTTGGTAAACGGGCAACCGTTTTTCCAAAATCGAACGGTAGGAATTTACCTTGGAAAGGTCGGGTCTTGTGGAATCTCCCTTGACTTTTTCAATTAATTCTTCTAAATCCCGTTCCAGATACACAATCCGTCCGATTTTTCTTAAGATATCTAGTTTTCTCCTGCTTGGAATTTCATTTCCAGATTCGTCCAAATCAAATAAAATCCCACCTCCACAATCCAAAATGATCCCGTTGGCATTTTCGAGCTTTTGCAAAATAGAATATTCTAATTCACGGAATTTTTTCCAATCATACTTTTCCACAAAACTGGGAATGGAGATTCCACCAGCTTCGTAAACGGCTGTGGAATCGGTTGAAACAACGGGGAAGTCTGTTTTTTTAGAAAGGGAACGTGAGACCTTGGATTTACCTGCGCCTCTTGCTCCAATGAATATTATGTTCATAAAATTTGGTTCAAACGTTTGTTAAAGTATGGTGGTTAAAAACTATACGTTGAGTAAATCGGCAAGACCGGCTTGTAAGTCAGGAATGTGCACAAAATAAGTTTCTATATCTGCTTCTGTAACACCCGTTTGGCTAAGTGCAAAAGGAGAAATGGGAACAGATTCACCACCGATATCGATTCCGATTCCAGAAACAACAATGAGGATACTCGCAATATGTACTACAGAAGTAAGGATCGGATTGTTTTTGGAATTTTCTGGTGTGAGGTAATTTGCCACCACATCCGTCAATTCCTGCGGGAAGTTCCAACGTTTCAAAAGATTTTCGGACACTTCCATGTGAGTGTACCCAAAGTATTTTTTCTCTAAGTTAGGGAAGGGTTCTTGGTTGTCTTTTAGATCTGCCTTGATTTGCATCATGACAGGGCTGAAAAACTGTGCGAGAACAATTTTTCCCACACTACATAGTAATCCAGAAGTAAAGGCAAGATCCTTATCAATTTTAAGTTTTTTATGTTGTACAATTTTACTAGAAAGTTCGGCTACGAGTAAAGAAGAGGTCCAAAGTTGGGCTGCCTCTAATTGGTAACTATTTAGATCTTGGGAGAGGATCCCTTTAGCAGCTGTGAGAAGTACAATTTCTTTTACCGTTTTGATTCCAAGAGTCATCAGTGCTTCTTGGACCGTACGAATGGGTTTAGATGCTCTATAATAAGCCGAGTTGGAAAGTTTGATTACGTTGGCCGTGATGGCAGGGTCTTTCGAAATTTCCTGCGCCAGGTCTGCAATATTTACGTCTGGCTTTTGGAGTTTTTCCAATACCTTTGAGACAACAGCCGAAATGGCAGGCAGTTTATTTACGTCTTGTAGTATTTCATCAACCTTTGATTTTAGCATATTCGCCTAACGCACCTTATAAAGGTATTTTTCCATACCAGCTTTTTTTAACAATACGCGTCCGTCGTCGCAATAAAGACTGATAGTTCTTCCTTCGTTCCCTGCCACATCTTCCACAATGACAGGGATTTTATTCTCTTCCATAAATTTTTTGACAATAATGATATTCTGTTCCCCGATGTTCTGCAAAAACTGGGAGTTGATTCCTTTGAACATGGAGGCTCCACCAAACATACGACAAGAATATTGCCCAATATTGGAACCTTGTTGTTTCATCATCTCAATGAGGATGGGTAGAGCCGTTTCCCCGTACTTGTGCGGAAACTTCACCGCATCTTTGCCTGTGGGATCTTTGGCAAGCATGATATGGGAGATGGCACCCACTTTCTGTTCTGGATCATACAAAACGATTCCTATGCACGAACCCAATGTAGTTCGGAGCACATCCATATCTTTTCCGACCTTGATGTCGGCAATTCCCACATTGATGATTTTGGATTTTATAGACATTCTACTTGTTTCTAGAGAGTGGAACCGTTACTTAGGTATTATAGATAGTAACCTTTCCTTATGCGTTCAATCAAAAAATCAACTCCCACAAGAAAATCTACCAAAAAAGGTTTCAAAACAACGGAACCTTATCTTTTCCAAACCATCGGAAAATCAGAAGTTCACATCCTTGGAACCGCACATGTCTCCAAACAAAGTGTAGAAGAAGTCGAAAAAATGATTCAGGCACTGAAACCAGATATCATTTGTGTAGAGTTATGTGAATCACGAATGAAGTCGGTAGAAGACCCCGATTATCTAAAAAAATTAGATATATTTAAAGTTTTTAAAGAAAGAAAGATGTGGTTACTTTTATCCAGTCTTATCCTTTCTTCTTTTCAGAAAAAAATTGGAAACAAAGATATCAAACCTGGGGATGAAATGCGAAAAGCGATCACTCTGGGAAGAAAATTAAAAAAACCAGTGGTGGCAGTAGACCGCGAAATCCAGACCACACTGAAAAGGTCTTGGGGAAATGTAGGTTTTTTCTCTAAAATGTATTTATTTAGTGCTCTTCTTGCTTCGCTTCTCGTTCGGGAAGATGTCTCAGATGATAAAATCGAAGAAATGAAATCAGATGATATTTTAAAAGACCTGTTTTCTCAAATTCCCAAAAAATATGAATCGGTCAAACATGTTATCATTGATGAAAGAGACGTTTATTTAGCAGAAAAAATAAGACAAGCTGCGGAAGGGAAGTCGGCAAAAAAAGTTTTGGCTGTTGTAGGTGCTGGTCATTTAGCTGGGATCGAACGAAATATTCAATCAATTAACGATTTATCCGTGTTAGATGAAGTTCCCAAACGCAAATGGTGGGACAATATTAGTATTATTTTATATCCTGTTTTTTTTGCAGGCCTCATTGGTTACACTACTTGGAGCCAAGGTGGGGAAGCAGGGATGGATTTATTTTCAAAACTCATTTATATCAAAGGGGGACTGGCTGCACTTGGTGCTCTCATCGCTTGGGCACATCCCATTTCAATTTTACTTGCCTTTATCACAGCTCCGATTGGAACTTTTGTGCCCATCTTTAAAGCAGGTTGGGTCAGTGCTCTTTCGGAATCCTATTTGCGGAAACCTCTTGTGGAAGACTTCGAACATATCGCAGAAGATTCAGAATCCGTGGCAGGTTTTTGGAAAAACCGTGTCCTTCATATTTTTCTCGTTTTTTTCCTTCCTCAATTTGGATCGACCATTGGTACTTTTATTGTCGCAGGAAAAGGCTTGAAGAATTTATTTTAAAGAGTAAGATAGAGTCGTCTAAGCACTGTAGCAGAAGAGTATGAAACGTAAGTTTGCAATTGGATTCATTCTAATTTTTCTCACTTATTTAGGGTGTAAATCATCCGTATTTGGGTTTTGTACTTCTGCAGAAAAGTTTGTGGAGCGGGCATCTGTTCCGCCTTGCCACCAAACCGCTGATTCCAAAGAGGATGCGACTAATTCCTGTGAGTGCCCCATCACACACGAAGAACTACAAACTTCCAGTGGAACAGATTTCCCGATTTGGAAACAGATGAAATTTGTGGTTTGGAATGGATTCTCCGCTGTAAAACCACAATACCTTCCTGATTCGTCCACAAAGTGGTTAGTATCTGGCCCTCGCCGTTCTCCTTCTTATTTTCCCACAAAAACGATCCGACTTCTGATTTGAGATTACCACGCCAATTCTTGGTGAAGTGATTTTTAATTTATTTGTTTTTAAATTTTAACAGAGGTTATACGATATGAATCGCAAAGAATTATTACAAAAAGCAGGGATGGCAGTTGCCGTTTCAGGAATTTTATCTACACTTTCGGCAGAAGACCATGATCACTCAACGATGGCAGCTTCCTCTTCTGGAAAATCTAAGTATTCCAAAGCAATGATGGCAGCGATGCATTGCCAACTTGCAGCTGAAGTTTGCCTTAGCCATTGTCTTACGGAACTGGGAAAGGGAGATAAGTCTTTAGCTGCTTGTGCCACAAGTACAAGAGAAGTGATTAGTTTATGTGAATCCTTTGTAAAACTCGCAAGTCAATCTTCCGCTTATACAAAGAAATTAGCAAACCTTTGTATTGAAGTTTGTGAGGCCTGTGCTAAAGAATGTGATAAACATGCTAACCACCACGCCGTTTGTAAAGAGTGCCGAGACAGCTGCCTTGCTTGTGTGAAAGAGTTAAAAAAAGTTTAATAGATCGATTAACTGAAGATTGATTTTGAACGAAAAAACTGTCCGCTGTTTGGCGGGCAGTTTTTTTTTGTTAAAAAAACTCTAAAAATCTAACGTTTTTTCGCCTTTTTTTTAGGTTTTGGTTTGGCCACTGGCTTTGGTGCCGGTTTGGCTTTTTTCGCTCCTGACTTCTTTTTTGCCGCCAGTTGTTTTTGGTTCTTTTTATAAACCGATGGTTCGTATTTAGAAAAATCCACTTCGATCTTTTTGGGAACGGCAAATTCAGGATTAGCTTTTGGTGAAGCAGGTATGGCAATATTGTCTTTAGGAGTTCCTAAAAATTCTCTAAGTGTTCGAATGTTTTCGTTTCTTCTGACTAAGTTGTAATTTCCAGGAATATCGAACCATAAGTCACGACCTTGGCCAAATTCTGTACTTTCTTGTGGGGGAAAGGAAAAATCTTCAATGGCAGATAGAGGTTGGAAGAGGGGAAAGAACAAAGCATTTTTATAATTTGTTTTTACCCAATCCGATTCATAACCCCAATAGGATTGTCTTGTATTCGTAAATCGGTCTGATCCATGAAAGGGAGTACCGAGAGTGATGAGTCGTTTTACTTTTCGTCTGGCTTCGTCAGGTAAAATCAAAACGAGGAGTCCGCCCGTATTGTGTGCAATCAAAGTAACTTCGTTAGGCGCTGTTAGGATTTGACTGGCAAGATGTTTGACGGCTTCTTCCAAAGAGAGGGGGTTTCTGAGAGTGGAAAGAATTCCTACTTTAAAACCCAAGTTATCTAAATTGGATTTAAGTCTCGAATAGTAGGAACGCCCAGCCTGAAAACCAGGGACTATCAAAATGTTTTTATCCTTATTGTTTTCCACAAACAAATGGCTAGGGAGATAAAACGATAAAAGCGCCCAAAAACGTTCCAGATATTCTATAAATCGAAACATGAATTAAATAATTCTGCCAGACTCAATTCTTGTCTATGAAAATCAATTCCTACACCAGAAGAATTCCTGAATTGACCGATAACCGTACTCACATAGGATTGCCTTTTAGAATCGTATGCGTTTGAGTTTCTCACTTATTTTATGTTTTGGGTTTTTCTCTACAGTTCTCTGGGCAAATCCAGGGAATTATGAAGAAGCAGCGAGACTTTTACCCCAAATTTGGGAAACTAAATACCCCCTTCCTTATGGAAAATTGACGAGAATAGATCCTTTGAAACAAGGGATACGCCAAGTAACCAGAAAAAAGGGAAAATATTGGATGTACAATTTCGAAGTTTTTATGCCAAAATACGAACGAAAAGAAACCGTTGCTCTTCCAAAAGAAGAGGGTCGCAGTATCCTCGTATTTTTTTTATGGAATCCGGGGATCACAGAGGAACCTTACCGGATTGAACTTGGGGAACCACACGAAGGGAAATAATATGGACAAACAGAAATCGGACCAACTGATCAGAGAAACAATGAAAGCGGCAGGCCTCACAGATGCCTTCATTGCCGATTTTATCACAAAGGTAGATGCTGTGCGAAACGGGGAAACCGGAATTGTCAAATGGGAAGAAGTTGGCGATTTAGATCCAAAAACCGATGAAATTTCTTTAGAATCCATCCATTCATCTTATCCTATCGATCTCAGTTTACTTTCCAAATTGGTTGTCATCAAACTGAATGGCGGTCTTGGAACCAGTATGGGTTTGGATAAGGCAAAGTCCCTCATACCGATTAAGGATTCGATGTCTTTTCTTGCGGTTATGGCAAAACAAATTGAGTACATTCGTTCCGAGTATGGAATTGATGTTCCTCTCCTTTTTATGGATTCTTATAATACACAAAAAGACTCACAAAAGGAATTAGAAAAAAACGGATTCAAACAAACTCTACGAACCAGTTTTTTACAAAACAAAGTTCCAAGGTTAGATGCAGAAACCTTTGCACCCATCCAAAACAAAAATGAAAAAGAAAATTGGTGCCCACCGGGACATGGTGATATTTATTTTACGATGGTGCAAGAAGGCATTTTGGATGAATTACTTTCGAAAGGTTATGAAATTGCTTTCCTTTCCAATGGGGACAACTTAGGAGCTACCGTTGATCCGCATATTGTCAGTTATCTTTTAAAAGAAAACATTCATTTTGCAATGGAGATGACTCCTAAAACTTTAGCAGACAAAAAGGGAGGAGCCATCTACCGCAAAATGGTTGGTGGAAAATTCATAAAATATGAGTTATTGGAAACGGCTCAGGTTCCCAAGGAACATGAAAATGAGTTTAGTGGGCTAGGCAAATTTAGAACTTTTTCAACGAACAATCTTTGGATCAATCTTCGTGCCTTAAAAGAAAGATTCAACCAAGGAAACTTTTCTTTATCACTCATTGTCAATCCTAAACAAGTAGATGGAAAATCGGTCATTCAATTAGAAACGGCAATGGGAAGTGCTGTGGGAAATTTTTCTAAATTTAAAGGAATCATCATCCCACGAGACCGGTTTGCCCCTGTTAAAAAAACAGAAGATTATTTGATTCGTCGTTCCGATGCCTATGTACTAAATTCTGATTTTTCACTCACGATGACAAAGGAAAGAAAGGCGGCAGGGCTCGGGGAAATTCTTGTCCAACTTGATGAAACCTATTATAAAAAAATACATCAATTCGATCATCTTTTCCAAAAGTATCCATCTTTAGTGCATTGTGAAGAATTGAAAGTAACAGGTGAAATTTTATTTGATATCCCCATCACGATCAAAGGTAAAGTTCTGTTTCAGAATGTATCGGGTGAATTAAAATCCATTTCTTCACTTGGTAGAAATGAATTTGAAAACGAAACCATCACTCTATGAAATTATTTTATCCATTCATTGCCCTCGTTGTTTTAGTAAATTGTGGTTCGCCATTTTCGTTTCGTTCGGCATGTTACGAACGAAATAAATGTTCTACGATAGAAGGTAATTGTTTTTTAAAAAATGACGCATTTTATAAAATCGCGACAAATAGCCCCGATTATAGCGGCCCAGACTTGGCCGCACTCGTAGGAAGTTGTATCGGTTTAGAGAAAACTTGTCGCAAAAACTGCGAAAGTGGAACTGTTTTTTAGTTTCAGGTTTTGATTTACTCTCGAATAAAAGACAGTTGGCTTTTTTCAGGAACTAATCCTTTATCTTCAAATTCACCTGATAGAGAATCATAGTTAGGTGATAGTTTAATTTTCCATTTGCCTTTTTCTTCCAGTAGGTCGGAATCTACTATGTTTTTGCCACGAAAGATTTCGTTTTCATTCCATTTCATGATGATGTTTCCTTCCACATCCTCAGCTTCAATGGTCAATCGAACCGGTTTTATTTTGTTTTTCCCGTCCCAATACATGGCAGTCCACGGCCCAATAAACTTTTGTATGGCGGACTCTCCAAAAGTTTTCACTTTTTTTGTATCGATTACAGTTTCTGAAATCACTGATGTCACAGGTTTTGAAAATAAACTTTCACCGCTCCCTTTGGAAACAGATTGGATCGCAAAAAAATAAAACTGATTTTTGGTTAGATTTTGTAATTTGAAATTTGTCTCAGATGTTTCTTTGACAAGACTCCACTCCGGATCATTTTTTTTGCGCATATAAATTTTGTATGATGTAACTTTGGGAATCGGATTCCAGCTGAATAAAAATTCGCTTGTCTTTCGATTTTCAGAAACATTGAGTTCGGGAGGTTTGATTCCTAAAGACCTACCTGCAACAAGCGAAGGAAATCCAATGTCTGGTTCCGAAGGATGGCTAAACAAGTTCCCCTCAAATTCAGAAGCTACTGCATAAAAAGATTCTGTATCAGTGGATTCATTATCTTTGAACTGTAACTCTGTAGTTTTTGCAATTTCTTTCCATGATCCATTCGATTTACGAAAGATACGGTAGTTAAGAGCACTCGGCGATCCTTCCCATTGCAAAATTGTGGATCCCGCATACAAACCTTTGGAAGCGGTTAGGTTGATTGGTCTTGGTTTTAATACTTCCGACGGGTCTAAGTGAGCCGAAACATAATAACTAGACTCACCAATCAATTGGTTTCTTTCCGGGACCACTTGGTAGATCTCGCTATCTCCATTGCGACTGGCTTTTAAATCAATGTAGGATGTTTTTTCTGTTTTACCCAAAAATCGGTAGATCCTTGCCATGGGGTTCCATTTATAAATGGCATAAGTGGTGGAGATAGGTTGCGGGTCCCATTCTAATAAAATTCGATCATTGGTCGGAGCTACTGTTGCGCGAAGGTTCGTGACAGGAAGAATTCCCGCAGGTTTGGGGGGATCTACCGCATAACCATCGTTTGAATCCAGAGAGGCTTTCGAAAGAAAATTTTCATCCAAACTAGCCACTCGGTAATTGTAGGCCGTGTTTTTTTGGATTCCGAAGTCTTCGAAGAAGGCTTGTTTGGAAAGACCAACCAATTGGTATTTGTTATCAATTTTTCGTTTGCGATAAACTTCATAACCGATGGCTCTTTTTTCTCTCGACCAACTAATGCGAATGCGATCGGAAAAATCACCTCGGGAAGCAAATACTTCTTTGGGAGGATATAGGTTGTGTTCCCCGTATTCTAATGATTCCAAAGCATCACTCAGTTTGTTTGGAGTCAGGAGTTCATTTTCCGTTTCAGGGTCGGCTACATAAACCGACTTTGTATATTTGGGGAAGGTATCGTAAGAGATCCATAAATACCCTTGGTCTCCCCAGGTTGTTCCCCAAGAATTCCATACTTTGAATGCTTTCTTTTTATCATTAAAACCTAAAATGACAAGAGACTGTGCTCCTAAAATTTCACCCGTTCCGATTTCGAAAACTGTATCTGGTTTTGGATCCCGAAAATTTTCATAAACCAAGTATCCTATGAGTACCGGTTTTTTTTCGATTAATGCAAGTTTGATGGAAGTCAGATCATGTGGTTCGATTCGATAAATTCTTCGAAGCCTAGCTTTTCTTCCTAATTCGACTATGTCAGCTTTGGGTCTTGTGCGGAAACTGGAAGAGGATTCGTTCATTTGTTCTAAAGAGACAGAACCTCGGCTTTCCGCAAGAACCAACGCATCCAAAAGAGAAACTGCCTGGTCTTTCCCACTGTTTAGTTGGTTGTATATAAAGTTAGGTGAGTAGAGCACTTTTTGTCCATTGGCAGAATTGGGTGAGATGGCAGATAAATTCCGAATCCCTTTTTTTTTGGCCTCTAAATAGGAAATAAGTCCATACCCTACCGTATAACCTACGTTATCTTTGTAAATTCCTTGGTCGGAGGGAGATGGGAATTCATTACTAAGATCAAAACTTCCAGGAAGGTCGGAACTGGTTCCTTCGGCTCGGAAAGGGGGGATGGTTTGGTAGAGTTCGAATGGATCGGGAACTAGGCCTGGTTTTCTTGCCGAGGATTTGGATTCTGTTTTTCCGGTAATGGGTTTGGACTGGAATCCGGCGATGATCACTGAAACCACTATAAAAATAGTTCCAATGGCGATTCTATGTTTGTTGTTCCTTAACATTTCAGTCCTCTTCTAAATCAAAACTGATAGGGAGTCTATGTGCCATTCGAGTTGGTTTCCCTTTATCATAACCAGGTGAAAAACGAGCTCTTTGGATGATGCGAATGGCAGCTTCGTCAAATCCGTATCCTGCTCTGCCGGAAACAATTTTGACTCCTTGCAGAACACCTTGTTCGTCTACCTGCACCATCACCACCACAGTCTTTTGGCTGATGTTTGCTGCCTTGGCAGCTTCTGGAAAATATGATTTCAAATCAAAGTCAATGATGGGAGTCGGAGGACGATCTCCATTGAAGGAAAATAAATACCCGTCTTTATCGGTTCCATTTCCTGATAGTTGGTTGGGATTTAAGTCAGAGTTATCAGGTTTTTCTTCTGCATCTTTACTGGATCCTTCCACCCATTCTTGTTTTTCGACAGGGGCTGGACTCGAAGTTCCGCCAATGAGTTCGGGAGGAATTTCTTCAAAGGAAACATCCATATCTTCCATCGATGTTTCTTGGTAGGCAGCACTGCTCGGAAGTGTGAGTATAAAATAAATCAAATAACAAAATAGGTGCAACCCAACAGAGGCAAAGAGACTGGCCCGAAAGAGCCCGAACCGTCTCAGTTTGTATTGCAGATATAAGGTAAATGATTTCATGGAAGGATCTTCTAGTGGTGGATATTCGGTGTTGAACTAGAGGACTGGTTGTGTTTTCCACTCGTGATAAAACTGGCATGGATTTCTTTAGAAAGAATTTCTAAGTGTCCGATGATGAGTTTCATTTTACGAGTGAAGTAGTTATTCGCCATCACCACAGGGATTGCCACAGCAAGTCCAGCGGCCGTAGCTAGGAGGGCTGTTGAGATACTTCGCATCACCACTTCCGCTCCTGAGTTTCCAAGAGTACCAAGACCATAAAAGGCTTTGATGACCCCAAGCACCGTTCCCAATAGTCCGATGAAGGGAGTGTTATTTCCAAGGGTGTTGAGAATGGGGAGTCTTTCTTCCAGACCCAATTTTTCTTTCAAAATTTTCCCTTCCATCAGCTCTTCTAGGCCTTTGTGGTTTTCCTTTTCTCGTTCCAAAACAAAATGCATGAACCGCGTGTAAGAATTTTCCATAGGGTGAGTTTCTAAGAGTTTTTCTGTCCCTTTTAAGTCTCTATGGCGGATGAGAAGAGTGAGTGAATCGAGAAGTGACTCGGATTCTTTGTTAAAATTACGTTTATAAACAATCAACCTTTCGATAAATACGGCAATTGCGAGAATACTCGCAAATAACATAACGAGGAAGATGATTTTTTCCCCAAGGTCTACGAAATCTTGCATTTTTGGAACCTTCTAACGGACAGAATTCTCTACCTTGGACTGTAATCAAAGAGAAAAATTGCAGAAAAAGAACTTCGGTTGATTCCAAGTCGACCTAGGAGAAAGAATGATTCCAAGGATTGGTATGAAGGCAAAAAACATTCTTCCCAGTGTTTTGGGGTTTATTTTCATCATTTTTGGTATTTCTTTGGTAGTGTTCTATGCTACAAAGTCATGGAAGACTTTTCTTAACCTTTGCCCCAACAAAGATTTTTTGTCTTGGGATGAGAACATCAGACTCAATCAAGTTTTGGATCAGTACGTCGATTTTCGAAACGGAAGTTGGTTTCGTGGGATAATGCCATTTTTGGAAAGTCCGACTTGGCCTCCGCTTCGTTCGGTCCTAACTTTTGTTACACTATTTCTGCCAATTGATGCTTACGAAACCTATCGGGATTCTTTTTTAGGACTATTCTTTTTAATTTTAGTGTACCCTGGTTTGGTTTATATCTCTTATCGCATCACAAAATCCTTGTTATTGGCAGGAATTCTTTCAGGACTGATATTTATCCTAACCATCCAAACGGGAGAAGTGCCAGCTTATTCGCTTTCTTCGATGTTAGAAACTCAATCCATGTTTTTTCTTTTGTTTTCTATCTATGCAATCTACCGTTTGTACGATACAGACAACAGAGAATCTGAAATTGATTCGGGAACGAAGTGGCTTGTTTTCTTTTCTTTATTTGGTTTTTATTTTACTAAGTATCCTTATGGAATTTTATTCTTTATGGCTTGTTTTGCCTATGAGTTACTTAGATCCCCTGCTAAATACAAAGATGTTTTGGTATATTTATTAAAAAATTATGCGAGAGGTATAAGGCTCGTATATTTAGTTTTTGTAGTGCTTATGGTATTTTCTTTGCCAGTTTTAAGGGTGGTTACAAAAATCAATCTCAACCAAAAGGGTTTCAAACAGTTTATGTTTGGAATCACCTTTCTATTGTTTGTTGATTTGTCTGTTTATTTTTTCCGCAAAAGAGATGAAATCAAAAAAGTATTTCCAAAAACTGCCGTGGTCCTTTGGATTTATGCAGTTTTCCCGGCCTTTTTATGGTTGTTTATGAACCCAGATCGGGTCAATGCCCTTATCGATGCCCAAATGATTGTGAATGCCTACACTCGTAGTTTTTTCTTAACACTTTGGACAGAACCAGGACTCGATCCTTCCGTGCCAGGGGTTTTTGATTTTATCTGGGGGTTTCGAACTCTAATCCTTTTTTCTGTTTTATCCCTTCTTTATTTTTTGTTCCGATCGGGAACCAAATTTCTATCCAAATTAAAAGATCCACTTCTGGCAGGGACTTTGATTTTGTTTTTGGAACTTCTCATTTTAGAAGTAACAACAGGAAATAAACAACCGAGGCATGTGTTGCAGTTTATCCCTGCCATCGGGCTTATGAGTTTTCTTTGGATCTTGCGTTTGTACGAGTTAGCTGAGACAAAAATGGAAAAACTGGCATCAGTTTCCGTTTTCCTTCTCACTTCAATTTTTGTGTTTTCGAATTCATTGTATTCACAAGGGATTTTGTCCGGGAAATTTTATGAAACAAAAATGTTTTGTTACCGTGGGATGAATGTTAGTGATTTCCAACCTGCCAGGGAGATTGCCGAACAGATCGTACCTGATAAAAAATACATTCTCATCAATGCCTTCCATTTTGAAGAAAAATACAATACACGAGGTAGAGTGCTTGCCTCGGATTTCGATCTTGCCATGAAACTCAAGACCTATAAACAAGGGATGGTACGAAACGATAACAAATACCGATGGAAAGAATGGACAGATTTTGATTCCGTTCTTTTATTGAGTGATGTTTGTCCGGATAGTTTTGTAGAAGAAAAATTTGAAAATCGAACAAAAATCTTGAATAGTAAGTCAACGTTACTGTCTACTTACAGAGAGAGTTCCGGTATTGCTTGTCTCCAAGAATATAAATTGCTCAAATAGAGAAAAAAGTTTATGAGTATTGCTTCCTTTTCGATCAAACGCCCCATTTTCATTTCTTCGTTAGTCATCATTATGGTGATTACAGGATTTATTTCCTTAAAACGAATCGGTGTCGACCTTTTCCCTGACATCAATATTCCCTTTGTCGTGGTATCGACTGTGTATCCTGGGGCAGGGCCAGAGGAAATCGAAACCTCCATCTCCAAACCATTGGAAGAGGAACTCAGTTCTATCTCCGGCCTCAAACGAATCACCTCGAGAAACCAAGAGGGGATTTCGATGGTATTTGCGGAATTTAACTTAACCACTGATATCAAATACGCGGAGCAACAAGTTCGGGATAAAACCGCTCGCGTCAAACCTCTCTTCCCTGAATCTTCTAAAGAACCACTGGTCCAGAGGTTTGATCCCTCGGACCAACCGATCATGAGGATTTCTCTTTTTGCTGATTTACCAGAAGGAGAACTCTATGATTTGGCAAAAGAAAAAATCAAAACCAAACTAGAGCAAGTGAATAACGTTGGTGCGGTGAAAATCATAGGGGGTTCTCGTCGGGAAATTCATATTGAATTAGATCGTAACAAAATCAATTCCTACCAAGTCCCAGCCATAGCCATTGGAAACCAGATCAAAAACTCTGGCGTAAACATTCCGGCAGGAAAGGTGGAAGGTGGTGATAAAGAAACTTCCTTTCGGACCGTTGCTAAGTATGAATCCTTATCGCAAATTGAAAATACGGTAGTCTCCTTCGGAGGAGAGTTTGGGCGAGGGGTTTTAGTCAAAGACCTTGGCCAAGTTAAGGACACTCTTCAAGACCGCCAAACATTGGGTATGCTATATGCACCGATTAGTGCAGAAGAACACGAAGAACCCTCTGTCATCGGGAAGTTATTATTCAAATACGAACCACCTAAAAAAGAAAGAATTCAAAAAACTGCTCTCTTTTTGGATGTGTACAAACAGTCAGGTGCCAACACAGTAGAAGTGGCCGATGGAATCCTCGGAAAAATTGATACCATCAACGCACAAATCAAAGATTTAAAAGGAGCACCAAAGGTCATTCTGATTCGGGACGGATCCAAATGGATTCGGGCAAATATTGAAGATGTGACGATTGCCATCATCCTTGGGATCTTACTTGCAGTCATCGTAGTTTATCTTTTCCTCGGGAACGTTCGTTCCACCTTAATTACCGGAATGGCACTCCCCAACTCTATGTTAGGTGCCT
This sequence comes from Leptospira bandrabouensis, assembly GCF_004770905.1. Taxonomy (NCBI): domain Bacteria; kingdom Pseudomonadati; phylum Spirochaetota; class Leptospiria; order Leptospirales; family Leptospiraceae; genus Leptospira; species Leptospira bandrabouensis. Next base: position 173,545 of record NZ_RQHT01000010.1, read on the forward strand.
TTATCATTATGTATGCAATGGGTTTTACCATGAACGTAATGACCTTGCTTGCTCTTTCACTTGCCGTGGGACTTCTTGTTGATGATGCCATTGTGGTTCGGGAAAATATTTTCCGCAAACTAGAAGAAGGGGAATCGGTGATTGTTGCAGCAAGGAAAGGAACGGAAGAGGTAACCCTTGCCGTCATTGGAACTTCCTTAACGGTGATTGCAGTATTTTTACCGATTGGATTTTTATCTGGAATTGTAGGTCAGTTTTTCAAACAGTTTGGACTCACCGTTGTTTTTGCGATGATCATCTCGTTATTTGATGGTTTGACCGTAGCACCAATGTTATCTGCTTATTTTGCAGGGAAAACGGATATCCATAAAAAGAAGAATATTGTCCTCCGCAATTTTGATAAGTTTCAAGATTTTCTGGACAAAATGTACGGAATCATTATGAAATTTGCCCTAAAAAAACCTTGGGCCGTGATTTTGTTAACCTTCCTTACATTGATTACTAGTATTTTTTCTCTCGCTTTTGTAAAAAAGACCTTCTTACCTGCAAACGACCAAGGTGAGTTTATGGTCAATGTGGAGATGGCTCCAGGAACTTCCTTACAAGGGACAGCAGAAGTGGTGAAAGAAATTCAAAATGCCATCATTAAAACGGTTCCAGAATTGGAACTTTTGGCAACGGTTGTGGGAAATAGTGATGGTGAATCCAATATTGCAACCATTGGTGTGGCACTCCTTCCTTCCGAATACCGCAAACGCACTACAGGTGATGTCAAAGACCAAATCCGCGAATACCTCAAACAATACCCACAAGCAAGACCGAAAGTGAACGACTATTCGGCGATCGGTGGTGGAGTTCAATATCCATTCAACTTAAACTTAAAGGGTGAAAACTTAAAAGACTTAGAAGCATATTCTTTCAAAGTAATGGAAGAATTACGAAAAATCCCAGATCTTACAGATGTGGACACAACTTACAGAACAGGGAAACCTGAATTCCAAGTTGTACCAAACCGATCCAAAATGCAAACCGTTGGGGTTGTGGCCGGGGTCATGGGAGCAGAACTTCGTTACCATATCGAAGGTGGGGAAGTGGCAAAGTATTTAGAAAATGGAATTGAATATGATGTAAGACTTCGTTTGAAAGAAGACCAAAGAAACTTACGTAAGTCTTTCTATGAAACAAGAGTTCCCAATATCCAAAACCGACTCATTCCTCTGAATGCCATTGCTGATGGAAAAGAAAGTAGTTCCCCTGCACGGATTATCCGGGAAGACCGGTCACGGGTCGTTCCTATCAATGCAAACTTGGCACCAGGGGGAGCGATTGCCTCGGCTTCGGAAGCAGCCACAAAGATCCTAAAAGACAAACTTCCACCACCACCAGGAATTACCTATTCCTTTGTGGGACAATCGGAAGACTTTAAGGAACTTTTACAAAACATAGTCCTTGCTTTTGGAATGGCTCTTATCTTCATCTATCTGGTGTTAGCTTCTCTATATGAATCCTTTATCACACCGATTACAATTCTATTCGCTATCCCACCTGCCATTTCGGGAGCCTTCTTTGCTCTTGCTTTAACTGGTGAGATGTTGAATTTATTTAGTATGATCGGACTCATTCTCCTTATGGGACTCGTTGCTAAAAACTCCATTCTGCTTGTGGACCATGCGATGCTTGCTATGAGAGAACATGGAATGACAAGGGATGAAGCAATTTTTGATGCAGGATCTAAACGACTTCGTCCGATTCTTATGACTTCCCTTGCGATGATTGCAGGAACTTTGCCAATTGCATTGGGAATCGGAGAAGCATCCAAATCAAGAACTGCTATGGGGATTGCCATCATCGGGGGTCTTGTATTATCCACACTTATCACACTCATTGTAGTGCCTGCCGTGTTTGGATACATTGACCGCATCCGCGAAAAAATTGAAGGTGCTTTCCGCCCAGATTATGAAATTCGCCCTGAGGATTTAGAGGATTAGACCTTTATCCTAGTAAGTTCTTTGGCATAAATTTAAACTTGCCCAAACTTTGAATTCGGTGTTCTCTTGCTATCATGTCCAGCGAACGCCGAATCTACAAACGAATCTCTGAAAAAGTCCATCTCACATATCGTGTGATCCAATCGGGGGCAGGCGCGGCCCAGTTTTTACCAAAAGACAAAGGGGAAGGGGATTCCCAAGACATTTCCGAAGGGGGACTTTTGTTTCGCACCAAAGAACCTATGCCCCTTGGAACTCGATTGGAATTAGAATTAAGATTCCCTGATGTGAAATACGTTTTATATCCAAAAGCAAAAGTGGTAAGATTGGAAGAATTTGGAGAAGGGGCTTTTTATGAAGTAGGTCTTGAATTCAATCAAATGTTTGATGACGACCAAAAACTTCTATTGGAACATATTGGCCGGTTGGCCATTTAGCTTGAGTTAGGTTCTTTCCCGTCAAACGGTTTTAATCTCAGGTAACACCCATGCTGCAAAAGTTTTTTACTCTCATTCGTGGGATTCCTCTGGAACCGATTTCTCTACTCGCAGTTTATTCTGAAATTATCAGCAAATTGTATTTTCTTGGATTCGCTTATTGTTTGGCGTATCTCCAAAGTGTTTATTTGGAATGGAATGCAATAGACCAAACCAATTGTATTTTATCTGCCATCCAACTTGTATTTAGTATTCTCTTGGTATTGACTTCCTTTTTTTATAGAAGTTTTTTTGGTTTTGCTCCCATCATTGTTCGTTTGACTTTTTTTCTTTTGGTATTAGTAGAAATTGAAACTGGTTTTCACGATCCTACGATTCCTTATTTTGATCCTAGAAATTGGTTAACTATCACAGCCTTACTTGCTACATCTTCTTTCTTTTATCCAGGCCTTGTTTGGCAGTACATTTTAGAATGGTCTTTTGTACTCTTGATTTATCTCCTTCGTGTTTACTTTGCCAACCAAACGGTGATACCGATCGAAACATGGAGGGAGATGTCCACCATTTTCCCTTTGTTTCTAGTTGCCTTTTTTTTAAACCACTGGTGGTTTCGCACTCGTTACATTGCTGCTTACCGGGGGATGTTACTCGAAGAAAAACGTAGAACTTTTTTCCAAGACGTTCATGATAGTTTAGGTTCACAATTGACGGATTTAGTTTTACTCGCTAAGAAGATGGAAAGGTCTCCCACAGAAGTTTCGGAAAACCAAATCCAAAAAATAAAACAGTTATCTGAGTCCGCTTTACAGTCCTTACGAACCCAAGTCCAAGAAGAAAACCAAAGAGAATTGTTCCAAGAATCATTGTTAGATGGTTTAAAGTTGTCTATAAAAAAAAGGTACAAATTAGTTGGTCGTGGAATCAACTTGGAGTGGATGAGTTTGGGAGAGGATCCGATCATCAAAATCAAAGATCCAGAGATGGCACACCATATTCTGCAAATCTTTAAAGAAATCACTACAAATGATTTAAGACATGGAGAAGGGACCTCGACTTGGAAGGTAGATAAAACACAAGATCACTTACAGTTCCAGTTTTTTGCCGGGTTTGGTCAACCTCAAAAAAATGAAAATTCTACTAAGGAACTTAAATTAAATCAAAGTGATTTGTCTGAGTTTGGAATCGGTGAACATGGGTTATACCAAAGAATTAAAGCTTTAAATGGCTATATTAAAATCACCGATTTTCCTTATCAAATCGATATAAAACTTCCAATGAGTTTATTTCAAATATGAAATCTATTTCCATTGGTATCATCGAAGACAATTTAGATTTTTTGCAATCGTTATGTGGTGTTTTAAAACAAAATTCTCATCTAAATTTTGTCACATGGAATTCGGCTGAAGATTTTTGGACGAGTGGACAATCTAAGGACTTGGATTTGCTCATTTTGGATATTGGTCTTCCTGGGATGAGTGGGATTGATGTTCTCAAAACTTACCATGCAGTGGAATCGAGAAAAAGCCTTGTGATTTCCGCCTTACAAACGGATGACGCAATCTTTTCCGCTCTTCGGAATGGAGCTTCTGGTTATATATGGAAATCGGAACTTGAATCTTTACCTGAGACCATCCAAACAATATTAGATGGTGGGAGTGTGATTTCTCCTTCGATCGCAGCAAAAGTTTTGTTAAGTTTTCGTAAACCACAAATCCATTCAGACTTATGTGGGGTAGAAGTTCTTACTCCCAGAGAAAGACAAATTCTGGAACTAATTGTAGAAGGAGATAATCCTAACCAGATTGCTTCTCTATTTGGAACCACAGTAGGAACTGTCAGGCAACAAATTAAAGCCATCTATAAAAAACTCCAAGTGAACACTCGAGTTCAAATGTTGAAAAAAGCTCGGCAATTTGGAATTTTTTGAACTGATACAACTTTCTGTTTTATACCATTTGGTAAATGGACAAATATCCTAAGATCGGTTACACTGTTCGCATCAGCTTCCTTGTTAAGAAAAAGATGCGTTTCAGTTCCTTCGATTGGATTCCTGTTTTCTGGCACAAACTAAGACTTTTCCTGTGGTTGGTTGCTTTTTTAGTGTTGGTATTCTTAATGAATTGGATTCGATAAACGAATCTATATAAAAGTAATCCTCTAAACCCGTTTGAAAGGTTTTGACCCGAACGAGCCCTGTTCTTCTTCTAAGTACACTGTTTTTCTCAATTCTGCCTCTACTCCTTTTTTATACCATTTGGTACATAGACAGGTTTCATTTTGAGCGATAAAATGAGAGTTTAATACCAGTCTTTCCTATTCTTTGATTGGTAATAGCAAACAATTTCCATTCATTGTCAATTTGCTTCTGCAGATACCATCGTGTCCGAGACCACGGTGGTTTTTTTTATCCCCAAAAGAAAGGGAAAATCCCAGTTAAGTGGCAAAAATTCTTACAATAGATTTAAAAATTTACTATTCTGTAATGTCTCGGATACGAAAAAATATTGCCTAAAGAAAATCTAGGAATAGGCTTGGCTACACTTTCATAGGAGAATTTATGAAGAAAATTTTACTCATGGCTGCAGTTGCTGCACTCGTTGCAAATTGTTACAGCATCGACAAAACAAAAGTTGGCGGAAAAGAAGTAGTGACAGCTACACAAATGAACCCAGCTATTTTTACTATGTGGGGAGCACCTGTTACTGCTTGTTTAGATGACCTAAACAAAGAAGGTGTAACACAAGTTGTTGACGCAAAAGGTCCTGCGACTAAGGGTTTGTTCACTACAAGCCGTATTTCTACAACTGAAGCTTGCCAAGCAACTGGCGTTAAGTAAGTTTTTTGTTGGACTGATTCGGCTTTTGTTGGTCAGTCCAACTTCTCTCCTCTTTCATTGAACCAATTTTATCAATTTTTTATTTTCCAATTTTTATTCTTTTGTCTTTTCGCATCACCCATTCTTTCTGATTCAAACTTCCCCGATTTAGATTCCATTGAAAGAGCCTCATTCGAAAGAGACTGGCTTGTTCTGCTTCATTACCAATCTTCAAAATGGACAAAGAAGTATAAAAGTTTGGCAGATGGTCCTTCGTTTTTTTTATCACCGGAGGGAGTAACCAATCCAACTTCAGAATTAAAAGCCCATTTGGAAATTTTTCAAAAAACAAAAGACGAATTATACAGAATGGAATGCAAATTCCCTGCCAGGTTCCATTGGATTCGAAAACGTTTTGGTTTTCCCGCCGATCCAACTTGGGAAAACCAATGCCCTAAGTGGCCTGAGTTTAAAAACCAAATGCGAGCCAAGTCGGTTTCTGTGGTCTTTGCGTCTTTCCATCCAGAACATCCTGCCTCTCTCTTTGGACACACCATGCTCAAATTTAATGAGGAAAAACCCAATGGAGTTGTTTCTGATGATTTGATATTAAATTATGCGGCAACTGTACCTGGAAACATCGATCCAATTTCGTTTGTGATTTATGGAATGGCAGGTGGATTTCACGGATCATTTGAAATCCAAAAATATTTATATAAAATTCATGAATATAATGAATTTGAAAACCGAAATCTTTGGGAATTCAAACTTAGTTTGAATCAAGAGGAGGTGGATCAGTTGACTCGCCACCTTTGGGAGATGTCTAAAAACCATTTTGATTATTATTTTTTAGATGAAAACTGTTCCTTTCGCATTTTGACACTTCTCGAAGTAGCAAGACCAACGCTGCGACTTACGGATCGAATTTCAGTGATGTTACTGCCAACAGAAAGTTTGAAAATTCTTTCCAAACAATCAGGACTCATTGAACAAGTTCAGTTTAGACCTTCGATTATTGAAAGATACAGACACAAATATGGTTATTTAACTTCTTCAGAAAAAAAGATTTTAGACCAAATGGTAGATGGGAATATGGATTCTGCCTTTGAATTAGATCCTGTTCGAAGAACACTATTATTTGATATTTATATCGATCATCTAGTCATTCATAAAATTAAAGCTTATGGAAAGATGGAAATCATAGACCAACAGTTATATGCAGAAGCGGAACATAAAAGAGGAGATGTTCAAGTTTTAAATTCGTTACCAAATTATTTCCAAATTGATAAATTATCCAATCCGCTTCTTAGCCATGCACCATCACAAATAACAATGGCTCATGGAAATTCGACAAATGGAGGTTATAGTGAAATTCAATATAGACCGGTCCTTCGAGATTTTACAGATTCTTATCTTGGTTATTCTCCATACAATCAAATTTCTTTTTTAAGAACGAACGCACGTTTCTATGAAGACACAAAACAAACTGTCATACAAGAGTTTCATGTTTTGGAAATGACTTCTTTAAACCCCATTGGACAAAAAATTTGGAAACCCTCTTGGCGTTTGGATTTAGGCCTTAAATCATTGTATACCGAGAAAAATTACATAAAACCAATAGCGGAATACTATGGTTATGCGAGTGGAGGGTATGGAGTTTCATTTGAACCATTTTATCCTTTTTTTAGACATCAATTTGTTTTGTTTTCTTTTTTGGATCTCAGGGTAGACCAATCTCCCATCTGGGGAAGGGGATATCGTTTAGGTGGAGTGAGTAGTACTGGCCTTCTCATACGTATTTATGAATCTTTTGGATTGATATTTTCGGGAGATTATCGTTCTTATGTAGCGGGAGAAAGAGGAAACTTCCCTGAATTTGTATCTCAGATCAATTGGACTATACTTGAAAATCTATCATTGGAATTAAAATACAAACAAATCCAATCCAAAGAACTGGATTGGAACGAATACCAAGCAGGATTAAAATTTTTCTTCTGATTCTATTTTGGGTTTGGTGAAAGATCAGTCTATCAATCGTTTGATTTCTTTTAGAAGTGTGGACTGGCCCAACATCAATTTTTTTTCCGATTCCGTAATTGCCTCTTTTTTACCAGGGCGCATAAAAAACTTTTCTAAAACCGCTTCTCTTAGAGTTTCTTCAAACCACATCCGGGTTTGGTTCTCGCGATTTTTCGCATAATATCCGTTTGATTTTGTTGTGGAGATATAATCTAAAATCAGTTTCCAGATTTCATCAATTCCCTTTCCACCGATCCCACTGCAAGTGGTGGCCCTAGGTGTCCATTTGGATTCTGGGGCAGGGAAAAGGTGGAGGGCAGATTCATACTCCACACGTGCTCGCATCGCAAAGGGTTCATTGGGCCCGTCGGCTTTATTGATGGCAATGAGGTCAGCCATCTCCATAATTCCCCGTTTGATTCCTTGGAGTTCGTCTCCGGCACCGGCTAACATGAGTAATAAAAAAAAGTCCACCATGGAATGGACTTGGGTTTCGGATTGTCCGACACCTACAGTTTCTATGATGATGGTATCAAATCCGGCTGCTTCACAGAGATACATGGACTCTCTTGTTTTTCTTGCAACTCCACCAAGCGAACCACTGCTAGGTGAGGGTCGGATAAAGGCATTTTCTGATTTAGAAAGAATCTCCATTCTTGTTTTATCGCCGAGAATGGAACCTTTGGTTCTTTGGCTACTCGGATCAATGGCAAGGACTGCAAGTTTACGGTTTTGTTCTAAAAGGTAACTTCCAAAACTTTCAATAAAGGTAGACTTACCAACGCCGGGAACACCTGTGATTCCCATCCGGATGGAATTGCCTACCTTTGGCATCACAAGCTCCAAAATGGCCTGGGCTTTGTCATTATGTGCTTCTAAATTACTTTCTACAAGTGTGATGGCTTTGGAAAGGTGGGTGCGGTTCCCAGAAAGAATTCCTTCCGCAAGTTCTTCTGCCGAAATATCTTTTCGGCTCAGAGTTTTTCTTTGGTCACGAATGTAAGGAGAAATGGCAGGGGCATCGGCGACACCGGGATTGACAGAAAGTGCGGATTTGGGATTCGCATAAACGGAATCCTGATTCTTTTTGCCTATGTCCTCGTTTGGTGTTTCCATATTAGTTGATTCTTTGGGAAAGATCCTAACCAAAACCGATCCACTGATGGATTTCAGTAAACCGGTGTTTGGTGGGATTGATCCCTTGGCTAAGTTTGAACTTAGGCAGCTCTTCTTTCACCAAGAAGGATGTTCAGAATTTGTTTCGCAGCTTCTGAAATCACAGTGCCCGGTCCAAAAATTGCCGTAGCTCCTGATTTGTAGAGGAAGTCGTAATCCTGTGCAGGAATCACCCCACCCACAACCACGAGTACATCTTCTGCACCCAGTTTTTTTAACTCTTCAATCACCTGGGGAACAAGGGTTTTGTGACCGGCAGCAAGAGAGGACACTCCCAAGATATGGCAGTCATTTTCTACGACTTGTTTGGCGACCTCGGCCGGTGTTTGGAACAAAGGCCCGATATCAACGTCAAAGCCCATATCAGCAAAACTTGTGGAGATCACCTTGGCTCCACGGTCATGTCCATCTTGGCCCATTTTGGCCACCATGATTCTTGGGCGACGCCCTTCTAATTTGGCAAATTCATCTGCTAGGTCTCTTGCTTCTAAATAGCCTTTGTCTTCGGAAATTTCAGAGGAATACACTCCAGAGATAGAACGAATCACAGCTTTGTACCTCCCAAATACTTTTTCCATAGCATAAGAAATTTCACCAAGAGAAGCACGTTTCCTTGCGGCATCCACAGCGAGTTCGAGAAGGTTCCCTTCACCGGTTTCGGCACATTTGGTAATGGCATTTAACGCGGCTTCTACGGCAGAACTATCTCTATCTTTTTTCATTTGTTCCAATCGTTTGATTTGGGCAATCCGAACGGCAGTATTATCAATGTCTAAAATATCGAGAGGGGCTTCTTTGTCCAAACGGAACCGGTTGACCCCAACAATCACATCCTTTCCAGAATCGATACGGGCTTGTTTTCTTGCAGAGGCTTCTTCAATTCGCATCTTAGGAATTCCTGTTTCGATTGCCTCTGCCATACCGCCTAACTTTTGTACTTCGGTAATGAGGGCCCAAGCTTTGTGGACTAAATCGTTTGTGAGTTTTTCTACATAGAAGGAACCACCCCAAGGATCAATGACCCGGTGGATGTTGGTTTCTTCTTGGAGATAAATCTGAGTATTTCTTGCAATCCTTGCCGAGAAGTCGGTGGGAAGGGCAATGGCTTCATCTAATGCATTTGTATGTAAGGATTGGGTGTGCCCAAGAGCTGCGGCCATCGCTTCGATACAAGTCCTTCCTACGTTGTTGAAAGGATCTTGTTCGGTGAGTGACCAACCAGAGGTTTGGCAGTGTGTCCGAAGTGCCAAAGACTTCGTGGATTTGGGTTGGAACTGGTTGACGATCTTTGCCCAAAGAAGCCTTCCCGCACGCATCTTGGCAATCTCCATAAAATGGTTCATTCCAATGGCCCAGAAAAAAGATAGGCGAGGGGCAAATTCATCTACAGAAAGCCCGGACGCAATTCCTGTTTTGATGTATTCCCATCCATCGGCAAGTGTGTAGGCAAGTTCTAAGTCTGCTGTAGCACCCGCTTCTTGCATATGGTATCCCGAAATGGAAATGGAGTTAAACTTAGGCATGTACTTGGAAGTATAACCAAAGATATCAGCAATGATTTTCATGGAATGTTTCGGTGGGTAAATGTAAGTGTTCCTCACCATAAACTCTTTCAGAATATCATTTTGGATGGTACCGGAGAGTTTGTCTTTCGAAACTCCTTGTTCTTCGGCAGCTACTATGTAGAAGGCAAGGACTGGGATGACAGCGCCATTCATCGTCATGGAAACAGACATTTGGTCGAGAGGAATTTGGTCGAAGAGGATCTTCATATCCAAAACCGAATCGATGGCTACACCTGCTTTTCCCACATCTCCCACCACACGTTCATGGTCAGAGTCATAACCACGGTGGGTGGCAAGGTCAAAGGCAACAGAAAGTCCCTTTTGTCCGGCAGCTAAGTTTCTACGGTAAAAGGCATTGGATTCTTCCGCTGTGGAAAACCCAGCATATTGGCGGATGGTCCAAGGTTTATTCACATACATTGTGGAATAAGGGCCACGTAAATAAGGAGGAATCCCTGCCGCATAGTTTAGGTGTTCCATTCCTTCCAAATCTGTTTTCGCATAACGAGATTGGATGGAGATTCCTTCTGCTGTTTGCCAAAGGGAAATGGACTTGGGATCCGGTTTTCCTTCGCTAAAAGAAAGGGGAGTATTTGCAAAATTAGGTTTGTTCATGTTTATTTCCCGATCCATTTGGTTTGGGCTTTTTCCATAAATTCTACGATGTTTCGTTTCATATGGATGAAGTCGTCGATTCCGAGTGATTCTGCTTGGGTGATTAAGTCTTTGGGATACCCTGCCAGAAGTTTCCAAGAATTGGTGAGTTGGGATTTCATTTCCGAGACAAATTCGGGAAGGTAGGTCGCATACTCTTCGTCAGACGAACAAAGGACAACGATTTCGCATCCTTGTTCTTTGGCCTTCGCCACTCCTTCTTTCACAGAAGCAAATCCTAAGTTGTCTATGATTTCATACCCAAGGCAACCGAGGAAATTGGAACTAAAACCAGCACGAGCTTTTCGCATGGTCAGATCCCCAATGGAGAGTAAAAAAACTTTCGGAAGTTTTTTCCCTGCTGCCACATGATTATCTGTGAGATTTCTCCATTTGTCAAATTCAAAGGAGAGACGAACCGGTAGAAGTGGCAAATAGGTACTTTGTTTTTTCGTAGCGATTTGTTCGTTTGTTCTTTCTAAGGAAGTTTTTAGTTCTGGATGTCTTTCGGACGCGAGAGGGTATTGGTTGGTTCCGAGTAATATTTCTTTTTTGTTGGCAAGAGCGTTTCTTTTTTTCTCTGCACGGACACTAATTTCTTTTTGGATGGTCCCTTTTTTCAGTGCTTCTCCAAACCCACCCTCTTTTTCCAAAGTTTGGAATTGGGCCCAAGCAGTTTCTGCCAGTTTTTTTGTGAGCACTTCTAAGTAATAGGATCCAGCAGCTGGGTCCTCCACTTTGTCGAGGAAGGATTCGTATCGAAGTAGGAGTTGGGAATTCCTTGCGATTCGTTTGCCTAACTCTTGTTGTGCGGAGTATTCGGAATCAAATGGCAAAACGGTCACAAAGTCAGCCCCACCCATTACGGCAGACATGGCAGAAGTGGTTCCTCTTAACATATTCACATGTGGGTCATAGGCCGTGAATTGAAAATGGGAGGTTCTTGCGACAATTAGGGCAGGAAGAGATTCCCCAAGTCCAACTTGATAAGCATTTAAGATTTCTGTCCAAAGGATGCGGAATGCACGGAATTTTGCAATTTCTGTGAAATAGTCCGAACCAATTCCCATCCAAAACCAAAGGTTGGAACTTGCGTCTTCAATGGAAACACCTGCATTTAAATGGCGGTTTAAATAATCCACTCCCCAAGATAGAGAGTATGCTAGTTCTTGGCCAATGGAGGCACCTGCATCCCGAAGAAAATAACTATGAATGCCCACTCCCGCAAAACCTTTGGTTCCAGAAAGAGAGGCAAAGGATTTGTTAATGGTATTTTCTTCGGTTCCTAATTCTCCGTTTTTTAAAGCAGATCCATATGGATCAAAGTCACCGAGTACAATGTTATGCGAAGAGCTGAGTTTCTTTAAAGAGTCGGAAAAGGAAGGTGTTTTTTCTTCTAAAGAAACTACCAAAGGTAGATTCCCAGTGAGAGCTGCTAACCTTTCTAAGTCTGCAGAAGATCCAATTTTTAATCCTGGTTTAAGGGGAGTTTGTCCACTGGCAACAAGGACCACTGCATCTGCCCCTTTTTTGGAAAGGTCAGTGAGTTCGGATTCTGCAGTTACGGTCTCTGTGACATGCCAACCGGGTTTTCTTTTATATACTCGGGGGAGTTCGGGAAGGTCTTCTTTGCGGTAGAAGGGTTCAATTCTGAAACCTTCTTCTGTTTCCCAAGTGACTTTGTCCCAAGGACTGCCTTTTAAATCTTTTAGGATTTGGTTTTTCCAATCCTCAGTGGAAACTTCAGGGAAGTCTGAAAATAAAAATTCGTTCAATTTATTCCTCTACGATTTGGTAATCTTCCATATACCCAGGGAAGTCGCCTAACCCACGTGTGAAGGTGAATTTTGCCGGATAAACAACTAGTCGTCTGCCTGATTGTAAAAACGTACCTGACATTAACGTAAAAGGGGAAGCTACAATAAAAGCAGCAGTTCCTAATACGGTTCCTGCAAGTCCCATCGGGCGCGCTAAAATCAAATCAATCAACATTTCGCCACCAGAGGGCACTTCTCTTGCGGATAAAGTTTGGGTCCATAAGAGACAAATTAAGAAAAGGATGGACAAGGGTCGTGTTTGTTTCATAGGCTGATCACTCGGGCTTTCATCTGATGAAATCTCGAGAATGATATCCCTGTAAAGTAAGAAATATGGCTAAAGAAATTGTTTTGTTTGTTCTCTATTCTATTGTGCATCTTTTTGCGATCGCAACGATCACAAAAGAAGATGTTTTGTATCTCCCTTCGAAAATTATTCCCATACTGATTCTGAATGTAGCCCTCTTTCGCTACTTCCCCAGTTTGGGAAAACGGGGCAAATTGATTGCGATTGGCCTTGTGTTTTCACTTTTTGGAGATAGTTTTTTAGCATTACCTAAACAGGGATATTTTGTTTTTGGGCTCGGGTCTTTTCTGATTGCACAATTGATTTACTCTTACGCTTTTACCTTGGATTCTAAAATCAAACCCATCCTTGCCATTCCCTTTTTACTTTTTGGGTGCTCCTTTTTTCTAATACTGGTGCCAAAGTTAGGATCCCTACTTGTTCCTGTTGGAGTTTATATCTCCGCCATTTGCCTAATGGGTTGGCGTGCTGCTGCTAGGAATTCCAACTCCAAAGCTTTTTATTTAGGTTTGGTAGGTGCATTGGTTTTTATTCTCTCAGATTCGATCATTGCCTATTCGATGTTTCTAAAACCTGATATGGACAGATTTACCGCTTCTATGGGAATTATGGTAACGTATTATATTGCACAACTATTGATTTACTCTGCGACAAAGGTCGAAGAGATTGATCATCAAACCCTGAAAAATACTTGATTCACCTACCACTCACGAGTATCGTACTTATGGTTTTTAAAAACCAGGGAATGGGATTATGAAATCGCTAAAAAAAACATCCTTTATTGAAGCAGTTGCGGCTGCGATTGAACATGAGGTTCAATGTTTCAATTTTTATCTAAAACTTTCCGAAAGTTTGCCAGAAGGTCAAATCAGAGAATTATTCAGTCAACTTGCGTTAGATGGTGATGAACATATTAAATTCATCAAAGAAATCTATAAAAGTGCAGAAGGGAAGGAACTTCCTAACTTAAAACAACTTTCTGAAATTGAAAAATTTCATTCTTCCACTATCCAAAAGGTAATGGAAAGACTGGATCGAAACAAAAACGAAGAAGTCAAAGCAGACGAAAGAAAAGCGTTAGAACTTGCCATCAGAGAAGGGGAAGACGCACGTAATTTTTATGCGACGATTCGTAATAAGTTCCAAGATCCAAAAATCAATTTGTTATTCCAAAAGTTGGCAAATTTTAATGAATCCAACAATTCATTGTTAGAAGCACAAGCCATGGCAATGGAACAGTCGGCACCTGCTGACCAAGTTTTCTATTGGGAAGATGAGGAACTTTTGGAGCAGGTGAATCGTTCTGCAAAAGCCGCTTCAAAACCAAAAGTGACGAAACCGGCATCAAAACCACAAACAGTAAAAACAAAACCTTCGGCTAAAAAAACTTCTAAACCGGCAAACAAGAAGTCGGCGAAAAAAGCCGCTAAAAAGGCAGTGAAAAAAGCTGTTAAAAAAGCAAAACCAGCGAAGAAAAAAGGTAAGAAAAAATAGTGAAATACCAAGTAACTCATACATTTCCCGTTTCCCTTGAAAAACTTTTACATGCAAGGGAGGAAAGATACAAACATCTAGATCAGTTTCCTGATTTAAAAAATGTAACTTTGTTAGAAGAAACTAAAGAGGGGAATATCATTCGCCAAAAACGAAAGGTGAGTTTGGAAGGATCCATGCCTGCCGTACTTTCGGCAGCTCTCAATGACCTTTCGCTTTTGGAAGAATCTACTTTTGATATTACTACCAACACTCATGAATTTAAAATCTCTCCTCCAGGGAAAGACAATGTATTTGTGATCAAAGGAAAAAGTAAATACGAAGCGAATGGGGCAGAGTCGAAACGTTCTTACGATGTGGATGTAGTTTCTAGTCTTCTATTTGTCTCGCCCATTGTAGAAAAGGCCATTGAAGAAATTCACAAACATAGTTTAGAAAAAGACAGAAAATCCATCGCCAAATTTTTGGGGGTTGAATCCTAAGTAGAAGTGAAGTCTTCTTCTCCTACTTTTTTACGATCTGTTTTAGAACTCAATTTGACGATCCTCATTATGGGGAACGTCACTTTGTTTGCCAAACTCCTTCCCTTTCCTGCTGTCACAATTATCTCTGGTCGTGCACTGTTTTCTGTTCTTATCCTTGGTTTGTTTTTTTGGATTCGGGGAAAGTCAGTCTCCTATCGCAGTTTTAAAGACTTTTCGTTTGTATTTGGGATTGGGATTTTATTTGCTCTGCATTGGGTTACGTATTTTCACTCCATCCAGGTTTCCACTGTGGCAGTGGGGATGTTGTCACTTTTCACCTATCCTGTGTTTTCTGCTATCTTAGAACCAATGTTTGGTGGAAAACGTCCCGACCCTTTTGCTTTCTTTCTCGCCTGTTTCTCTTTTTTTGGACTTTTTTTAATTGTACCTGATCTATCTTGGGACAACCAAATGTTCCAAGGAGTTGTTTGGGGAGTGGTCTCTGCAGTTCTCTATGCCATTCGCAATTTGCTTACCAAAGAAATGCATGTACATTATCCGAGTGCCCAAATTCTTTTTACCCAACTGATTGCCACAAGCCTTGTCCTCCTTCCTTTTGCGGATGGTCTTTTTGTGATGCTTGCAGAACCCAAATACCTAGTATTCCAAGTGGTTCTTGCGGGAGTGTTTACTTCTCTTGCACATACCATTTGGATTCGTAGTTTGTCCAATTTGTCTGTCACAACGGCTGGGACTTTGTCAACACTAAGTCCCATTTACGGGAGTTTGGCGGCCTGGTATTTTTTGGGAGAAGTTCCACCCGATAGGCTTTGGTTAGGTGGTGGTGTGATTCTTTTTTGTGCAATTTTAGAAGTATTTCGAAAACAAGCGGAGAGTGGGAAAAGAGAAGAGGAGAAATTGATTTAAGAATTCTCCTCTTTCCTAAAGAGATGTTTAAACTTAAATTTTTGGACTGTATTTTGCCAGTAACTCTTCCAAAATTTTGGGAGGAGTTTCAAAATACGGATGGTCTCGAAATATTTCTTGGTACTCAAGTCTTTTGAAATCTTCGTATTCACAATGTAGTTCTTCCACCTGTTCTTTTAGGCGGCGAAGGAGTGGCATAGAAAAACGAGGATTCGTAGGATCGATCCATCCATTGTTTTGAAAACTTTTCATTTTTTTGGAACAACGACAGGGATTTTTTTCATTTATGAGTCCACATTTATCATCCATAAATGTATAGAGATCTTTTCTGGCTCGACTCAATCGTTTGCGAAAAGCTTCATTTGATATTTCTAGTAGTTCCGAACTTTCACGATCACTTAGTCCCATTAAGTCGGCTAGAATAAGAGCGATCCGTTGTTCTCTGTCCAAACAAAGTAACATCCCCAAAGTACAAGAGGCCTTTGCTTCTTCTATTAAAACTAAGTTTTCTGGCCGAGAAAGTTCGTTTGCCGGGATTTCAATATTTGGCATTTTTTCCAGTTCGTTTGCGTAATCCGAAAAACCAGTTGTTATTTCTTCCAGTCGTCCTCGTTTCCCATTTAACGCGTGATTTATGGAAATACGATAGGCCCATGTTTTAAAGCTGGCTCGTGTTGGATCATATGCGGCAAGGTTCGTTGCAATTTTTAGAAGCACTTCTTGGGTATGATCTTCCGCTTCCTGTGGATTTAATAAAATACGACGAATGACATTATAAATCCAAGATTGTACTTTGGAAAGTAGAGATTCCAAAGCACGGCGGTCTCCCGTCCGTGCCCTTTCGATGAGGTTTAGTTCTTCTTCACTACTTGTTTTCATTAGAGTGTTTGCCGTTCAAACATTTCAAAGACCAAAGTCTGTTTCATCAAGGCGAAAAATTCTTTTCCCGTTTCTGAGTTCTGTAGTGTCTCTCCTGCCTTATGGCAATCTTCTACATTTTCCCAGTATAAAAGATCCAAAAGAATTCCTTCTCTGGTTTTGGATCGGAATGCTCGCCATGCCAAAAATCCTGGTTGGCTTTGCAAAAGTGGTAACATTTGTTTCCGCATCTGGTGATATTTTTCTGTATCTTCAATGGCACATTCTACGATGGCGATTTCAATCGCAGTCGTTTGTGGTAAACTTTCCAGGGTTAATAAATCTTGGCCTTGGCTTTTTAAACTTTCTAACATAATCAGTGTTTCCTTAGAGGGTTTTCGACCTCTGTATTGGATACACAAATAAAGGAGAGTTGTGACAGAACTGGGAAAAAAATTCTTCTAGAAGTTCCCTTTTGTAATTTGCTTCTCATGGATTCATTAACAAAACTATTATCTTTTCCTACATTTCTGTTTGACAATCCTCTCGTTTTCTAGTCTCTACTATCCTCTTGTAGAAATAATATATTTCTACAAGAGGAGTTCGTTGTGAAAAAAATTAGTCTCATTTTGGCGTTAGCAGTCTCTATTACCGTTTTTCATTGTAAGTCGGGCGATCAAGCTACCCTTGAAGATTCGAGGACGATCTTAGAGGGGAATTGGATTTTAACAAACAATTGCACCAAAGACCCAAGTCCAAATGCCACCGCATGGCTTGTCATCAGCAACAACCGGGATATCAAATCTTGTTATAAAAAAACTAGTTCTGTTGTGAAGGGATCACTCATCAAACAAAGTGAAGGAAACTACAATATCGATTGGTCAGAAGGTCCTGCATCAACTGCACAATATCCGGTGGGTGGCCCTTTGAACTTATTTGGAATGACTACAGAAGGAGTTACGGTTTGTTATACTCGTGTTAAGAGTGCCAAACAAAACCCTCCAACATTTTGTAAGTAGTGAAAAAAGTTTTGTTACAAATAGAGTTTTGTTGTTAAGATGAAACTCCCCGCGCCACCGATGGTAGCGGAAATCCTTTCGCAAAGCGAAAGATTGGAGCGGACAGCGGGATCGCCTAATGGACAGTATGTGAAAACTGACCCCCACTGGCGAGGTGCCCGCAAAATTTACCAAAAAAACAAAATCATTCGTGTAAGAGGTGGATGACTTGGATTAGTTTTTCTTGGACTTCTTTGGCAATTTTTTCGAGTTCAGGATTTTGGACCAGTTTGGTCATGGTCATAGGATCAAAGATGGAAACTTTGGTTTCACCGTTTTTTTCTTCGGTGACCACTACGTTGCAGGGAAGTAATAATCCAATTTCGTCTGCGGTTTGGAGGGCTTTGTGCGCAAAACCAGGGTTACATGCTCCAAGGATGGTGTAACGTTTGAAATCCACTCCAATTTTTTCTTTGAGAGTGTTTTTGACATCGATGGTGGTAAGAACCCCGAAACCTTCTTTTTTTAAGGCTTCGGTTGTGTCGGCGATAGTTTCTTCAAAACTTTTTTTTCTGTGAACAGTGAGTCCTAACATAAATCCTCCGCTGGGTCTATACCCCATAGGGTATATGGGATCAAGGAACTTGCAAGAGAATTTTACTTAAGTGAGGAAAAAGATCATTCTTTTTTAGGAAGTTTTTGCATTTCTTCCACGCTGGGAAGTTGTTTTGACATAAAACGGATTTCCCCAGAGGCATTGAGGAGAAAGTATTGGGGGAGAGGTTCTGTTTTTAGAGAAGCAAATCTGTCATCCAAAATCAATGATTGGAATTCTGGTTCCCTTGGGGTGTAGTTGAGGAGAACATAAGTGCCAAGGTCTGGTTTCCCTTCGCCGCATTCCAAACCTTGCAACATTTCGCATCGGGATTTGGTGACAGCAAGGAGGATGAGTTTTCCTTCTCTGGAGGCTTGTCCAAAAGCAAAGGATTTGTTGTGGCCCCAGTGAATTTCTTGGCTAACCATTTCGTTGATTTTAATATAACCAAACACAAGTAATAAAATGAAAAGTGGCATGGATAAAAAACCAAGTAGGTAAAAAACACGGGAATATTTCTGCATACAAGGCAATGGAAACGAAACACCCAGTTCCCGCCAAGTTGAATTTTTCATTGTTTATAAACAAAGAAAGTTTAAAAAAAACTACACCTCTTTATTCCCATAACAAATCTGGTTTAAAGAGAGAAACCTTAGGAGAAATTAATGGAGATTTGGTATACCGAAAAATTGGAATTAGAAAAAGGGCGAGCTGTGAGTTACCGGGTAACAAAAACAATCGAAAGCCTACAATCTCCGTTCCAGAAAATCGATATTTTTGAAACACAATCCTTTGGACGAATGTTTACACTTGATGGTGTAACAATGGTTACTAACAAAGATGAACATTCTTATCATGAAATGATTGCCCATATCCCAATGATGAGTCATCCCAATCCGGAATCAGTCCTTGTGATCGGTGGGGGAGACGGGGGAACCGTTCGTGAAGTTTTAAAACACCCATCTGTCAAAGAAGTTGTGTTATGCGAGATTGACAAAGCGGTTGTAGATATTAGTTATAAGTATTTTCCTGAATGTGCTGATGCAATGAAAGATCCAAAGGTAATTCATCATTATGATGACGGAGCTAAATTTGCTCGTGATAACAAAGGTCGTTTTGATGTGATCCTTGTGGATTCTAGTGATCCTGTGGGTCCTGCGGAAGTTTTATTCAAAGAGCCGTTTTTTCGAGATATGGCAAGTGCCTTAAAACCAACGGGAATCATTGCCACACAAGCAGAATCTTTTTGGTATCATGGAGATGTGATCTCTTCCCTCTTTGATTTTATTCCAAAAATTTTTCCGGAGTATGGTTACTATTACACAACCATTCCTACGTATCCTTCTGGAATCATTGGATTTACTTTTTTATCGAATGCAATTGATCCTTATTCGGTAACACCAGATCCAAAACGAGTTCCTAAAGGCCTTAAATATTACAGTCCTGAAATTCACAAAGCGGCTTTTGTTCTTCCTGAATTTGCAAAAGCTTATATCAAAAGAAAAGGCTAAAACTTTGTGAAAAAGATTCCTTCCTTCTTTTTCCTTCTCTTTGTTTTTTTCTTCCTTGAGTCTCATATTCTTTGGGCCCAGGAAACAAAAGCAACGAAGTTGGAATTAGAAGCGGAATCCTATGAGGAACGTGGTTACAAAAAAAAGGCAGAGGAACTCCGTTCCAAGGTAAAACGGATTCGCGAAAATCAGTTTCGCGAGAAACAGGTAGAACCGAATTTTCCTATCACATCCAATATCCCCGCAACAAACAATGGTAATGTTATTTTTAACCAAGGAACTTGGGAGATAGGATTCAGAGTTTTAGGACAGGTTGGCTATTTTACTTCCGGAAATGATTGGGCCGATGATAATGGACGCATCGCATTTCAAGCAGGTACACCGTACTTTCCTCGTTCGGCGATTGGTTATCAAAATATTCGAACCCTCCCATTTACTTATGACATAGAAAAACAAAAAGGATCTGGTTCGTTTTCTCCAAAATTGGCTTACAAACATAAATCTTCTAAATGGGGATTAGAATATACTTATCTTCAGTTCCAAACATCTAATGATTTTCTGGCTTACGGTTTTATTGGTGGACCGAGGTTTTCTTATCATTCGGATCGGTTAAGTAGCGCAGAGCACAAGTTAGTTGTAAAAATTTACGAAGAATATTCGAAAGAGTTTGGGTATAGTTGGGACTTTGGGATTAGAACAGGGTCATTTCAAACAAATTCTGTATTTTCTTCACAGTCTTTGGGGCAAACAGGACTTATGCGAGATTCGATGTGGTTTTTAGCACCTAGCGCTGGGTTACGGTTTTACCATAGGGTGCAAGAGGAATTTTCTTATGATGTAGGTGGAGATATGTTTGTGACTCCTATTGGTAGACTCAATTATAGGCGGGATATCATGACGGAGAACGGAGGTCTAACTCGATTTGTGGAATCGCAAGTGTCGCGAGGGGAGGCATATTCTTTATTTTCAGAAAAACCTTTACAAACATCTGTTGTAGGGTTAGATATTTTGGCCCAGGCGAATTGGACTCCTCTGACACATCATAAATTTCATTTTGGATTTCAAACAATCCAATACATTTGGAGAGCCAATGAATCTTCTGCACCAGGCATTCGTGCTGTAAATGAAGAGTCTTTTCTTTCTGGTGTCAGGGATTATTTTCTTAGTTCTGCGTTTTACGAGGCAGATGGATTAGACAAACGTTCTTCTCGAATTTATTCTATCGCGAATTTTTTCTTCGGATATACTTATGTGTTTTAGAGTTCATTTTTATTCGATATCCATTTTACTTGTTTCTTTTTTAGGGATGGGTTGCGGTATTTCGTTAAGAGTTTATCGTCCTTTCCCTAGTGAAAAATCCTTCGATTTTGTAAAAAAAATGGACCATATCCAAATTCAAGTTAAAGACGAAAATCGTATGAAGATGGGTGTTTATGATGGGTATTTTTTCCAACCAGAAGGATTGCCCAATGAATACGGACCACTTTCCTATTTGATACGGAAGGAGTTGTCAATCCGTGGGGAAAGGTTCCCATTGTTACTCGACCGTGGCGGGAAAATTTTTGTCGAAGAATTCCAGTTAGCTTCTGTTGACAGATGTTCCAAGAATTTAACGTTTGTTCGTTTGAAAGCAAGGATTCAAATTGTTGGTTATGCAGAGGAAGAATTTTCTTTTTATGATGAAATAAACTCGCATGTCACCAATTGTTATTTAACGGGTAGTCTTGTAACTGTTGTACCTCTAATTTGGTATGTCCCTTATAATGGTTTTCGAGGGAACAGGGAAGACCAATTGAATCAATTGGGACGAAATTCCTTGTCAGAATTTTTTTCTAAATTGGAATCTTTGTCAGGATATAACGGGAGATTACCTTTGGAAGATATGAAGGAGACATTGCCGATCAAACCAAAACAAAGTCCCACAAGACAAGAACCAGTGGATCCGAAATTAAAGGAAATTCTTGAGAGTTTATGAAATTTCAAGTTCTTTTCATTTTATTTTGGATTGGTTTTAGTGTAACGCAGTGTTATTCTTTAGAAAAACAATACAATTACGGAAACCCTTATTTACCAAGTCCAGAATTTACAGAAGACGATCCTCAATTTGAAGAAGGAGAGCCAGTATGGATTTTGGACCAAACTGGGAATTGGATTTTTTCTCTTCCTTCCAAACTAGTGCTTTGGAACCTTAAAGCAGACAATCATCATATTTCAAAAGAAACCAAAGAATATTTGATCCGTTATATCAAAGAAAATAATTTAAGAGATGTTAAAGTGCGGTTCAACCAATATGCACCACTTTCGGAATGGAAACGCCTTCCTAAAAATAAAAACATCAATCCAGTGGTTCGATATTTTTTTGGATCCATTTCTTTGTTAGCTTATACTTTTTTACCAGGGCGTTTGTTTGCGGGAATGATCGGTGGAGATCACTATAATTCCTTTACGAATACAATCAATGTGTATTCAGATTTGCCGCCTGTAGTCATCCATGAAGGAGGGCATGCGAAAGACTTTGCACAAAGAGAAAAAAGAACACTTTATGCGGCTGTTTATGCCATTCCTGTGGTTGGAGCCTTGTATCATGAAGCAAGGGCATCGGATGACGCCATTAATTATTTTGCCGAAAAAAATGACAAAGAGCAACTTGATTCTTCTTATGAATTACTCACTCCTGCTTATTCAACTTACGTAGGGGGAGCAATTGGAGATGTGGCCGCAAACCCTATCACTGCACTGACTGTAATTCCTGGGCATATTTATGGTCGTTATAAAAAACGAGATATAGACAAAGAATTAGAAAAACGAAAACAAAAGATCCAAATTAAGGAAAACCAGTGAATTTAAATCCAAGATCTAACTTCATTCAAAAATTCAATGCTCGCAGAGACCAACTAAAATCTCTATTATGTATTGGTCTCGATCCCGAATTGGAAAAGTTACCCAAAATCAGTTTGGATTCCAAAGCTCCTCTTGTCCATTTTACAGAAACTATCATTCGTTATACCCATTCTTATGCAGCGGCTTGGAAACCCAATGTGGCCTTTTTTGAAAGGTTAGGGGCAGAGGGGTATTTTGCATTAGAACATATGGTTCGTTTGATGAAAGAAGTGTCACCAGAAGTTCCCATTGTGATGGATGCCAAACGAGGGGACCTGGCCAATACTTCCAAAGAGTATGCTAAGTATTTTTTTGAAACATTGGGTGTGGATGCCTTGACGGTCAATCCATACATGGGTCGAGATAGTTTGGTTCCGTACCTAGACTTAGGTGGTTATATTTTTGTTCTCGGACTCACATCAAACCCTAGTTCACAGGACTTCCAAAAACAAAAACTTTTGGGTAAGGATCTCTACTTATATGAAGAGGTGAGTGACCAAATGGCAAAGTTAGCGGAGGAGTACCCAGACCAAGTGGGACTGGTGGTGGGAGGTACTCATCCATCTGAGATTCAGTCGTTACGGGTCCGCCATCCCGAATTGTATTTTCTGATCCCTGGGTTTGGTGCGCAAGGTGGGGATTTAAAATCGATAGTGCAAGCTTCGGGAAAACGTTCCTTGATAAATTCTTCTCGGGGAATTACTCTCAGTTCTTTAGAAGAAGATTTTGGTGAAGTAGCAAAAAAGAAATCAGAAGAAGTACATCTACAAATGAACCAACTCTTTCTCTAACGGTCTAATGACCAAAAGGGAAATCAGTGAAAGAAACTTTAGCTATTGTTGGTACAGGAATCGCAGGTCTTGGTTCCGCATATTTTTTAAAAAATGATTTTGATTTAACGATTTTTGACAGTGCCGATTATATCGGTGGTCATACAAACACAGTGATGGTGGAAGAAGATGGGATTCAGATCCCCATCGATACCGGATTTATTGTGTTTAATCATGTGACTTATCCTAATCTTCTTAGGCTTTTTCAAACATTAAATGTTCCCACTAAAAAATCAGATATGTCTTTTAGTGTGCAACATGATCCCACCAAACTAGAGTTCTGTGGATCAGGCCTATCGGGTTTATTTGCTCAGAAAAAAAATCTATTTCGACCTCGGTATCTCAAGATGTTACTCGAAATCGATAGGTTCAATAAATCAGCGCCAAAGATTTTAGACGATCCTAAGTATGATGATTGGAACCTGGGTCGGTACATGGAGGCATTCGGGTATGGAAAAGATATTCTCAATTTTTATTTAATTCCGATGAGTTCTGCCGTTTGGTCCACACCCCCCGATTTGATGTTGGAATTTCCTGCTAAATCACTCATTCGGTTTTTTTACAACCACGGATTTTTGGGGCTAAATACCCAACACCAATGGTATACAGTGGATGGCGGTTCCCATGAATATATTAAACGTATCGTCCCCCCGATCCAAGACAAGTTTCGACTAAATAGTCCCGTCAAACAAGTGAACCGAACGGCTGATGGAAAAGTGGAACTTGTGTTTGGTGAAGGGAAAAAACAGATTTTTGATAAGGTTTTACTTGCCACTCATGGCCACATTTCTTCGAAAATGTTAGGAAATCCTACAAATTTGGAAAAGGAGCTCCTACCACTTTATAAGTATCAACACAATACCGCCACCTTACATACAGATGCGAGTGATATGCCAAACCTGGCCTCTTGTTGGTCCAGTTGGAATTACAAAATTGTGGAAGATGGAACGGGAAAACAAAACCCATACACAATTTATTGGATGAATCGTTTGCAAAACGTTTCTAAAAAACAAAATTATTTTGTGACCATCAATGATCCGGGTCGTGTCGCAAAAAACAAAATCATTCGAAAAATAGATTATGAACATCCACTTTTTTCTGTAGAAGCCTCTCTTGGTCAAAACCGTTTGCAGGAATTAAATGAATCTGGACCCATTTATTATGCGGGTGCTTACTTTAGGTATGGATTTCATGAAGACGGATTTTTATCAGCGGTCAATGTATCGCGTAAAATTCTAAAGAGGGATCCGTGGACTTAAGTTCTTGTATGTATCGAGCGGACGTGTTTCACGCACGTACCGCTCCTAAACCCAATAAATTCCAATACCGAATTTTTAATTTTTATTTGGACTTATCAGAAATAGACCAGTTGTCCCACGAAAGTTTTTGGTTTTCCAGGAACCGTTGGAATTTGTTTTCTTTTTATGATAAAGACCATATCCAATTTGAAAAAGGAACAGTATATGAAAATGTTAAGTCCTTTTTAGAGGCATCTGGAGTCAGAAACATTGGAAAGATTTATCTTCTTACCAATCTCCGAGTACTTGGATATGTTTTTAATCCAGTCAGTTTCTATTTCTGTTATGATACCGATGGCAAACCACTCGTATCGATTGCAGAAGTAGGGAATACTTTTGGGGAAATCAAACCTTACGTTGGTTATTTTAAGAAAGCGAAGGGTACCATTGCGGATCCTGATGTTTATATCCGTGAGCCGAAGAATTTTTATGTCTCTCCATTTATCAGTTTAGATTCAGAATTTGAATTTCGATTGAACTTACCTGGAGATCAATTGCAGATTGGTGTCGATTCCTTTGAGAATGGAAAACGAATTTTAACAACTTCGTGTCTTGGAAAAAAAATTCCCTTCCATTCAAAATACTTGTTAAAACTTTTTATCGAATTTCCATTTATTACCGTCAAAGTAATAACATTGATTCATTGGCAAGCGTTCAAACTTTGGATCAAAAAAATTCCGTACATTCAAAAACACCAAAACTTAGAGAAACAAACAGGAGTTCCCCTTGGAAAAATCACAGAACCAGTCCCTCTTAGAAGACACGATTGATTCAGAACTTTTTACCGAATTAAAGAACAAGTCTATCGTAGACCAGTTCCCCATTTACAGAAAAATTTTTTTTAAAGCAATGAGTTCCATGAAACGTGGATCTCTTAGGATGATCCTACCAAATGGAGATCAAGTGATTTTTGGAGATCAAAACTCATCTTTTGAGCCAAAATTTCATACAGCACTGATCCATGTAAAAAACCCTCTTTTCTTCAAGAAATCAGTGTTATATGGTGATATTGGGTTTTCTGAATCTTATTTAACAGGAGATTGGGAAACAGATTCCATTGAAAATGTAATTTCTTGGTTTATATTGAATGTGGATGATAGCCCCAGTCTTTCTGGAGCCAAAAAGAAATTATTCCACCTGGATTTATTCAATTTAGGAAATAAATTCCTACATTTTTTAAGAAAAAACACCTTAACAGGAAGTAAAAAAAATATCGTAGAACATTATGATTTAGGAAACAAATTTTATAAATTATTCTTAGATCCAACAATGACTTATAGTTCTGCCTATTTTGAATCCTTAGAAGATAGTTTGGAAGAAGCCCAAACAAAAAAAGTGGATAAACTTTGCCAAAAGTTAAAACTAAACCCAGCCGACCATCTTTTGGAGATTGGAAGTGGGTGGGGGTTTTTATCGATTCATGCAGCGAAAAATTATGGTTGCCGAGTGACAACTGTTACACTTTCTGAAGAACAATACAAATATGCTAAGGAAAGAATTGAAAAAGAAGGACTTTCGGATAAAATCGAAATTCGGATCCAGGACTATCGAAAGATTGAAGGACAATTCACAAAAATAGTATCTGTAGAAATGTTGGAAGCAGTAGGGGATGCCTACTACGAAACTTTTTTCCAAAAGTGCCAGGACCTTTTAACTAGAGATGGAATTATGGCCTTACAAGTGATTACTTGTCCGGATTCTAGATTTACCTCTTTTAAAAACGGAATCGATTTCATTCAGAAACATATTTTCCCTGGTTCTTTATTGCCATCCATTGGTCGTATGAACCAAGCGATCAATCGTACGGGAGATATGTATTTATTCCACTTGGAAGATATGGGTTTAAGTTATGCGAAGACACTTAGGCTTTGGCTTAAGGCTTTTGAAGAGAACTTGACCGAGGTAAGGAACCAAGGTTATAGCGAAACCTTTATTAGAAAATGGAGATATTATTTGGCATATTGTGCAGCAGCATTTCAAATGAGAAATATTAGTGTTGTTCAATCTGTTTATGTAAGACCAAACAACCTGAATCTCTGAGTTTTTGTTAAATACAGCTATCAATAGGGAGACTGTCGGTAGCTGTGCTCTAAAAAACATCTTGCCAAAGAAAACCTAAATCTTTATTACTCAGTCTATGAGAGAAACAAAATCCGAATTCACCTTTGATGAACCAATTGAGAAATTATGGTCGGGTGTTACCGTCTATGAAGTGTTAGTCCATTGGTTGGCAGACGAGGTAAGGGGAAGGCCAAAGGTCGGTGGAGATTTTTCATGGACTTGGAAATTGGGACTCGAAGGAGATTTTACCACTCACGGTATTTATAAAAAAATTGAACCATTAAAAGAATTGGTGATGGAATGGAAAGACCATCCCGCTGATCCAAGCGGATCCATTTATTTACAATTATTATTTGAATCATTAGGCCCTAACCAATCTAAGCTAACGATAGTTAATGGAGGATTCCCTGATGGGATGAGTTCTGATGTATGGATCGATGGGGCCAAAGAAGCATGGGATGGACAAGCTGTTCAGTTAAAAGACTTTTTAAAAAAGAATCCAGACATTACAAAATTTTTTAAAAAATCTTGATCTCTAGGGCCTTTCTAAAATCCTGGTAAAAGTAAGGGTTGTTAAGGAGGGTTGGAAGATGGAATATCCCGAATTGGAAACGTATTTCCAGAAATTAACTGATATAACAGACCGTATCGCAATGATGAACAATCATTTTGATGCGACACCTGAGATCGACATACCACAGTTATCTGAGTTTTTCGCAGACATTCAATCAAAGGATTGGGAAAATACCGACAGAGAGTATTATGAACTCTTTACCAGTTATTTTACCTTCCACGTGAAGACTGTGGAAGAAATCATTCAAGAAGCACGCGAAATTCTGAACCCAGAAAACAGAGAGTATGTTAAAAAATTAGTAAGTCATATCCGTAACTCGGAAGATTGGTTTGCCAATCTCAAAAAGAAACGTAAACTCGCTCGCACTCAAGTCGCTTAGACGATCCACTCCCTTGATCGAAAGCTCAGGGGAGTTTCTTCAATTCGCTTTACAATAAAATCCATTTCCTTTCTCCTTTCAGATATGCTCAAGGCACGGTTTCTTTTTTACCCGGTTATCCTTTTATTATTTTTGTTTTTGGTCGATTCGATATTTCGAATCCCATACATTCAGACCATTACCAAAATTGATTTAACTGCCGTTAACTATAAAGCCAAATCAGATTTCTTGAAAAAACTGGTAACTGAAAAACCAGGTGTCTATTCTCCAAAATCGAAAAAAATCATGTTGATTTTGGGATCTTCTCGCCTTCTTTATTTTGATCACGACGAACTAGTTTCTTTTTACCCAGATTGGGAAATTTATAATTTGTCTTCTGCAGTAACAACTCCAGCTTATTACGATTACCAACTGACAAAAGTATTGGATGCAGGAATCAAACCAGATTTAGTCATTATGGAAACGGATCCCAATCAGTTTAACCAGAATTCTGTCTTCAAAAGTTCTAATTTAACATATAGTTTCGACCTACCATACGTTCTTTCTAATATCAGTTTGTTTGGAAAAGATCATGTTTCCTTTTATCTGGGTCGTAAACTTTTTGCAGTTGGAACTTATAAACCATATATAGATCAAATGTGGAGAAATTATAAAAATCCATTTTTAGAAAATGCTTTTGTGATGCATAAAGACACTTATGATTATATTCTCAGTCATAATGGAAATGGATTGTCTCCCGTTGATAATTATATGGAAAAGGACTCTAATTCCTTACAGATGACTAGCCATAGAACTTTGGATTGGTTATTTGCATCCTACGTGCGTAGCCCAATGCAGTTTGGGTTTTATGAAAAAATTCTGAACCGTTTGCAATCTGAAAAAATTAAAACTATTATTGTTTGGCCCCTTTCTTCTCCAGATTTTGAAGCTTTAATGGAAAAAGAGACTTTGGTAAAAACTTGGGAAAAAGAAATAGATGATCTTACGAACAATTACGGTTTTCCTCTTTTAAAACTAAAGAACGATCCATCTTATACGTGTAATGCGTTCGCAGATGGAGGTCACGTAGCTAAGGACTGTTATCGAAGTTTGATGCGTTCTATTCTATTGGAATACTTTCGAAAGTACGAGCCGAATCGTTTATAAATTCGATTCCACAAATCGGAGTTGGTCCCGAAGTAGGTGTCTCTTCAATCACCGATTTAAGGGATCTTGGTTTTTTAGGGGCGGATAGAGTGGTTCCTTCCTCACTAGTGGGAAGGTATTTTGCACTCGCATTGAATCCTGAGGGAGAATCTGCCCAAAAAAAGACACCTTTGTTTCCCCCACTTGTTACTCTTCCATAGTTTTTTCTTGAACTTCCTGGTATGGCAGGAGTCCCCCCAAAGGAAGTCGTATAAAAGTTTGTCGCACCTTGTTTGATGGAGGTACGATTGATTGTTGGTGTCACAGGATTTGTAATGATTCGTTGGAGAGTTGTGCTGTTTGCCAAAAGATAATTTCCAGAAGCCGATGACAAATCGACAGTAGTGGCAGTGGCTCCATCGGCATTTACATATTCTACGGAGGAAAGATTGTTTGTCAGTCCAAAACTCTGTGTAACAAGTAGGGCATAAATTCGAAAAAATACTTCTGAGTTTTGTGAACCGAGTAAGGTAGAGTTAAAATTGGCGGAAGTCCGAAATAAACTCATTAAACTTCCAGTAGAATTGGCCCGAATCCCTCCCGAACCAACGACTGAGTTGCGAAAGAAAGTTTGTCTTTCGGCTTCTGTAGTTCCAGAACTATCATATAAATAACGCATGAACACATAAGCAAAAGAATACTGTTTTAATACATTAGAACTGTTATTATCCCAATCCAGTAGAGAAACTCCATTGATTCCATCACTACACCTTGAATCAGTTACACCGGAATAACAATCCAAACGACTGGTTTGAGGTCCATAACCTGCGATGTCACTAGCCACTTCACTTGTTCCTTCATTGATCCATATTTCATCGGTTTGGTTGACTGCACGCATCCTTGGATATCGTAACAAGTGTTGGAATTCATGGGCAGCCGTAGAAGCAAAAGCATTTGGATCTCTGCTAAGAGCTGCAATTAATTCTTTTCCATCTAAATATAGTACTTCTGCATAATTAGATCGAATGGGAGAAAAAAAATTGTCAGGGAAAAAATTTACAGGATCATAATATCCAGCCACATAAGCACTGTTTGCTGTGGCCCCATCCTTAATGTCCATAACAAGGATTTTTACTTTGCCATCCCCGTCCACATCACTCGGTGTTCCAAATGTTGTTATGAGTTTTGGATAAGTGATTGTATCAAAATCTTTTGCAAATTTCGCTAAATCATAGTTAACGGATAAAGATCTTTCTTTATATACGACTACATTACTTCCTTCGCCTACCATTTCGACTGGAATGCAGACACTGTTTTGCGAAACTAAATCCCTGGCCCAAAGATCGGGACCTGTAAAACAACTTCCTCCGA
The DNA here is from genome assembly GCF_004770905.1 of Leptospira bandrabouensis. Taxonomy (NCBI): domain Bacteria; kingdom Pseudomonadati; phylum Spirochaetota; class Leptospiria; order Leptospirales; family Leptospiraceae; genus Leptospira; species Leptospira bandrabouensis. The sequence goes on from NZ_RQHT01000010.1 coordinate 203,688, forward strand.
GTAGTGAATACAATCCAACTAATAGAATGAGATCGTCATTTTTTTCTTTTTCGGAATTTAGCAGATTGCAATTAAAAGTGAATGATGTTATGAAAATGAGAGGGATAAGGACAAATTGTTTTAAATGCATAAATTTCTGAAATTGAGTTTTCTTATCCTTACATTCTTTTTGACGATTCAAAACCAGGCAAAGTCGTTGGATGGATTGTATTTTTCAGAGCGACTGCCAACAGAGAATGGTTACCTAATACTAGGGATAGAAATTTTTACAGAAAAGGGAAAGTCTTTTTATAACGCACAGGAACTTCGCTTTCAAAATTCCCGTGGTTTTGAAGAGGTTTTATTTGTGGGAAAAATTACTGAGGAAGGGAATGAAATCCTTCTTGTTCCAGAAGCCTGCCAAATCCGAGCCACAGAGACTTGGGGTAAAAAAATGGCCCTGCTACGTCGATTTGATTGTGATCATATAGAATTACGATTGGACCTTTTGCCTTCTGGAAAATTCGTCCTTTCCGAATCCTTACTTGGAACCAAAAAAGAGGTGGTTTTGCCCTTTGTTTTGGACCACTCTGTGGGAAATCCTGTGGCAGTTCGATTTGAGGCAGGTGGGATGACAACAGAAGGCATTTGGGGCTTTCATTTGAACGGACTTGGGGGAAAGAACCCAGGCTGGACCTGGAATCCTTCCAAGCGAACCTGGGAACCATTCCAAGGATACAAAACAGGGGAAGGATTGGAATTCTACCGTTGGAAACGAACCTTTTCTAATTGACCCACTGGTCCGTTTCAGGGACTTTCCTTTTACATTGAAAAAGATCAGAATTGGGGTCATTGCGGCTGCCGGAAAAGGAACCCGAGCATTTCCCCGAACCAGTTTCATTCCAAAACCACTCTTCGTCATCGAAGGTAAATCCATCCTCCACCGCAATGTGGAACTTATGGTCAAAACCTTTGGGATTGAAAAAGTCTATGTTCTCGTAGGCCATCTTAAAGAACAAATCATCGCAGAAATTGATCATATTCGTTTGGCACTTCCCAAAGTTGTGATTGAACCAGTCAATTGGACAGAGAAAGGATTGGCATCTGATGTGGCCAGTCTTGAAAAGACCATCCATGAACCTTTTTTAACCATTCTCGGTGATGAATTTTATTACCGAACTGATCATGAAATCTTTTTAAAAGTTTTAAAAAAACACCCACAAATGGCAGCCTCCATCGGTGTTGTGAAAACTTCCTTACTTTCCAGAATTCGTAAAAACTATTCAGTTGTATTAGAGAATGATAAAATTCTAAATTTGGTTGAAAAACCAGAAAACCCACCCAATGAACTTTTGGGTTTGGGCAGTTATTTTTTTACACCAGAGTATTTTGAGTTTTTTAAAAAAACGCCAGTATCTTCCAAATCAGGTGTGATAGAGATAACGGATGTTATCGATAAGATGGCAAAGGAGTCCAAGGGGGGAGTGTATGCAACCAAGCTCAGTTGCGATTACTTCAACATCAACTCCATGCAGGATTATTACCATGCTGTTTATGAAGTAAGAAATGATTTATTTCATAAATTTAAAACCAGTTTGGTAATCCCCACAAATAACAATGAAAGATCAATCACAGATGTGATTGTTGATTTCAAAGATAAATTTAATGAAATCATTGTTATCGATAACGAATCTACTGACGAAACTCTGACGCTTAGTAAAAAAGAAAAGGTAAAAACCTATACCTTCCCTGGTGATGGAGATCCTACAAGGCTTGGAGAACAAGTGAGAAGGGGAATTGAATACGCAACAGGTGATATCATCGTAGTCGTTTCTCCCGATGGTTCCTTTCGCTCCAAAGATTTTCCAAAACTACTCGAATACATGAAAGATTCGGATATGGTAATTGGAACTCGCACCACAAGACAGATGATCGAACAAGGTTCTAACTTAAAACCTTTGTATCGTTTGGTGAACTTACTTATGGGTAAGTTGGTAGAAGTATTTTGGTGGGGACAAGAACCAAGATTTACCGATGTGGATTGTCAGTTTTTTTCTGTTTGGCGAGAGTCTTATGAACGAGTTAAACCCCAACTTGTTGTAGAAGACCGTAAGTTCATTGTAGAACTTATGATTGATATAGTAAGGTCTCATATGCGTTGTATTGAAATCCCTGTATCTTATTTCAAACCTGTGGGCCAGGTGGAATACAGATTACGTGATATGATTTCTGATTCTATCCACATATTGAAATTAATTTTATCTAAAAAGTTTTACCTAGGAGAAGATCGCGATGGCGAATAAAGTATTGGTAACAGGCGGATGCGGATTTTTAGGATCCCATGTTTGTGAATTATTTCGTAAAGAAGGTTGGGATGTTGTTAGTTTTGACAACATGACAAAATATGAATTAAAACGTACTGGTTATGGAAGTGATGCCACTCGTGATTATAACTGGAATTATTTAAAATCACTTGGTGTCACAATGGTAAAAGGTGACATTCGAAACCTAGAACATTTGATGGATCGTTCTGTTGATTGTGATTATATCATTCATACAGCGGCACAACCTGCAATGACTATTTCTTGGGAAGATCCGGAGCTCGATTTTTCAACCAACGTGATTGGTACTTTTAACGTAATGGAAGCAGCAAGGAAACATAAAATCCCGGTAGTAAATACTTCCTCCATTCACGTTTACGGAAACTCAATTAATGATAGTTTGACGGAAGGAAAAACATCATACGAAAGAAATCCAGTGGAAATCTCCGTGGCACAACCAACAATGGTGGGTCAAATTTCTCCTCTACATGCTTCGAAAATGAGTGCGGAACACTATGTCCGTTCTTACACGGATATGTATGGTGTAAAGGCAGCTAGTTTTCGTTTTACGGGAATTTACGGTGAACGTCAGTTTGGTGGTGAAGATCATGGTTGGGTTGCAAACTTTGCGATTCGTTCGGTTTTTGGATTACCACTCCGTATTTTTGGAACGGGAAAACAAACTCGCGATATTTTGCATGCCGAAGATGGTGCAAAATCTTATTTAGAATTCTTTAAGAATCCTATCCCTGGTGTTTATAATATTGGTGGTGCTAGCCCTCATAAAATTTCGCTTTTGGAATGTATAGGTCTCATTGGTGAAATTCTCGGTAAAAAACAAGAGATTCTTTTTGAAGTAGAAAGACCAGGTGACATGCGTTATTTTATTTGCGACATCACGGAAGCAAAAAAATTCGGTTTTAATCCTAAAATTCTTCCTAAAGAAGGAGTCACTAGACTTCTCAAATGGATTGAAGCGAACAAAGACGTATTCAATATCTCTGGGAAGTAGAATGTCTAATAAAACACTGGTTGTCATCCCTGCTTACAATGAAGCCGCAACAATTGAAGAGGTGGTACGGGGTGCCATTGTTTATGCAGATGTTTCTGTAACAGATGATGCCAGTAAAGATGCCACACCAACCATTTTGGCCAATCTTCAGAAAGAGTTTGGCCAAAGGCTTCATGTGATTCGGCATGAAAAAAACACTCATATCCCCAAAGGAATTCAAGACGGCATGAAGTATGCGGTGGAAAAGGGATACGATTGGGTGATTACGATGGATGCGGGACTTTCGCATGATGCTGGTTATTTGAAGGAATTTCAATCTTTCCCTGAATGTGATTTAGTTATTGGTTCCAGGACATCCACTGTAAACGTACCGTTGTATCGTAAGTTTATTTCCTGGCTTGCTGCCAAGGTTATGAACTATTGTTTGTCCAAAGGAATATTTAATCTTTTTGGTGCCAATTTACGAGACTGCACAAGTGGTTACAGAAGGTATTCGAAACCGATGGTACAAAAAATTGCAACGTATCCATTAGAGTCTGTGGCATTTGATTTTCATATGGAAGCTCTCTCGATTGTGGCAAATCATGATGGAACTATCAAAGAACTTCCAATCCGGTATATTTTTTCCAATAGCAGCTTTAACCGTAAGGTATTGAAACTGGCAATTCAATTTGCGAAAAAACTTTTGTTACGAAAATGGAAACTGATCCCACAATATCCGTAAACAAATCCCGTTTCAGTTTGAAATGGAAAGTTTTTGTCATCACCTGTAGTTTATTAGGTGCTATCTTTTTATTGGATCGAGTTTTCTTTTTTGAACTTTATTTTTTGTTCCCCAATGAGACGGAATGGGATTCTTCTCCTTGGTACAACTTTATTCATAAAACCAAAGAATTACAATCTTCAAAAGATAAACATAGAACGATCATCACCGGAAGTTCCGTTGCCTTATATTCTGTTTTGCCAGATGAATTAAACGAAAAGTACAATTCAAATACAAAGTTTTCCTTTTTTTCTCATGTGGCGATGGCTCCCACAGATCTTTTTTATTACAAAGAAAATCTTTTGGCATCAAACCCCGATTTGGTGGTTTACCTTCATAATTTTGCTGATTTGCAGTGGGAATACTTAGAAGCCAAAGACGGTAAATTTTCATTTGATGAAACAAAATGGGTTCGTGAATTTGGGGATCGTTATCCTGCAAAAACAATTTATCCAACTGCCTATTTAAAAGATTTTTGGAAGGAATTACCTAGAAAAACCATTTCCAAACTTGCAACAAAATCCCTTTTTTATGTGAGCCGGTTTAGAGTTTTCTTTTTGGATCCTATTGAAGTTTATATTGATAATCATTTCCGAAGTGGAAGAAAGTATCATTTATACCAAGGGGAAAAACCAAGGGAAGGAATTTGGTCTAAGGGATGGACAAAGGAGACAGCAACACTTGTTTGTTCGGAAAAAAAATCCAAAGAATCTATTTTCACACAAAAACCAAATACAAAATTAAAATTTAGTTTTTACTTTGATCAAGATTCGCTAACTCGCAAACAGCCTATTTTGGAATTGGAAAAAACTTTTAATCGCTCAGGATGGAATGATTTAATTTGGAATGATTTGATCGATCCAACGCAAAATTGGTCTGTGGTAAAAATCCAAGTACTGTCAGAATTACCTTCTGCAAAAGAAGTAAATCTCATTCGGTATGGAAAAGATGAATCTGTTGGGATTCGTTTATCTCATTTTTTTTGTAAAACTTCGGATGTAAAAAATCGATCTTACTCACGTGGAAGTTATTGGGATGACACTCGTTTGGTGACAATGACAACCGAAGATTTTACTGAGGATTATTATGAACGAATGATCCGAGATTCCGGTTCGCGAAACGAACTTTGGAGATTACATTTTGTTCGCGAAGCTAAAAAAAATGTAAATTCAGTCACCTTTGAATCTTGGTTGGAGTTTAATCGCATTCTTCAGATTTCTGATTATTTTTATCAAAACAAAATCCCATTTGTACTGATCCTTAGTCCCGAGAATCCAATAGAATTTGATTTTTATAAAAATTCGAAGTGGAGAAAGGATTGGATTTCTAATTTAAAAAAACATTTAGAAAGTAGGGGCCAGACTTTGATCGACCATACGGAAGCAGTAAGTGATGTTCGGTATTTTTTTGATCCGCACCATTTAACATACGAAGGTGCTCATTTTTATAATTCAATTTTTTCTAAATCTTTAGAACCCTCAATTTCTCAACTACATCCTTAATTTGGAGTCAATTTATGATTTTAAAACATTTATCCCCAATTTTTTTATTTTTCAATTCGAAACAATGGTTAACGGTTTTTTCTTTTTTTCTGGTTTGGGGAATTGCCACTTTAGGTTATTGGAAAAAATATGAATGGAACCCGAGTTCTATGGTGAACTTCGGATACGAGTTTGCCTTGCAAAACCAAAAAGAAACTCCAGAGAAAGCTGTTTTATTTAAAGGAGAAGAAGGAGATTTAGGTGCGGGTTATGATGGCCAGATTTTTTATTATTTTTCGAGGCCCCTTTCTGAGTTTAATTTAAATTGGCCAAAAGGTTTTGATGAATCGTACAGGGCCCCAAGAATCGGCTATCCTTTGTTAGTTGCAATTTTTGGTTTTTTTGGAAAAACATCCGCCATTTTTGGTATGTATTTCTGGAATATTTCTCTTACTTTAGTTTCCTATTTTTATTTACGTAAACTGCTAAATGCAGATACAAAACCCTATGCGATTTTATATCTGTTAAGTCCTTTTGCTTTAGGAAGTTATTATGTACTAGTAAGTGATTCTGTGATGGTTTCTATCTTAATCATCGCTTATTACTATTATGTAAAAGAAAATTATATCCCTTTTATTCTCTTTTCTAGTTTGGCAATCTTAACCAAAGAACCAGCCTTGTTTTTGTTATTTCCTTTGGGCCTTGCCGCATTGTTTCGTAAAGATTGGAAACGAATGGCTGTAGTCGGATCAGTTCTTTTGATCCCGGTTTGTTGGCATTTGTACTTGGCATATCGTTTCCCAAATTGGAGACCCGGTAGACTTACCGATTTTATTTTGCCATTGGAAGGTTTGATTTCCTATATGGAGTCAATTTGGAGGTTGTTAGGTAGCGGGTCTCATTGGAAAGATCTCGCGCGTTTATTATCCAGATTCCCGTTAGTTATATTATTTTTTTTGGGATTGTTTTTACCATTTACAGGACAAATTCGAAAAGGTTGGGAATTCCGAATTTCATTTTTGTTTATCATGTTTATGGTGGGAACCGCCGGGTATTATCATTTTTGGTCTGTATATGAAAATGTATCGCGTATGTTTACCTTGTCGATTCCCGTTTTACTATTGTTACTCAATGAAGATAGAACCATTCGAAAACAAGAATATTTTTTAATGACTCTTTTGATTTTAGTTTTGTTTCTAATAAAAGTATTACTGATTTCTAGACAGTTAAATTACCAAGTTGGATTCTAAAAATTAGAATCCTTCTGGATTTGAAAACTTTGTTTTGCCTCTGCGTTTAGTTTTTGGATTTCTTCTTTTTTAAAGATCATTTCAAAACCATCATTTGTCACAAAATGGATGTAAGGTGAATCTGACTCTTTTACCAAATTTCGCAATTGGTCCAATGATTGGATTTGTACCCCATTCATTGTTTTTAAAATCATTTGGTTTGCCGTATGGTAGGCTTTGTTTCCGGAAAGGGGTAGTACTTGGGATAAAAATACAATTTTCCCTTCGTTGCTGTTCCTTTTAATCCGGTAAAAATCATTGAGAAAAAGAAGCTCTTTATTAACGCGATTTCTCCATTGGTTTCCATGTTCTGTTAGGTATTGTTCTGATAATTCTTGAAAGATCATTCCTGCTAACATAAGATATTTGGGGGTTTGGAATCTAGAATTCCCATAAGGAATGCGGATAGCAGATTCCGGTAGCGGTTTTAAATCCATTTCGAGTGAAACTGGTTTTTTGTTTCTGAATACTTTTAATTTAATTTTTTTTCCAAAAAAAGACTCGGTATCATTTACATTATGGAACAAATAAGATAGATTAAGTTTTCCAAACTTGGGATGCTCAAAATATCCTTTAGGGTCTATTTTAAAATTGGTCACTTCGAGTAAAATATCTTCTAATTGTAAAATTCCATCAGCTGATGATCCTGGATAGATCTCTGCTACTAAAACACCGAGGTCATCTTTTCTTAATCCATAATCATTTCTTGAAGCACTATCGATCAGTGGTTTGAAACGAAAACCTTTGAATGGAATGGATTTACCTTCGATAAAATGTTTGATTGCAAAAGAAGGAATCACTCTACCCATATTATTTTCTTTAAATTGGTAAAGGATACCTTGCGGAATGCGGGCGGTTGCATCTACGACGAGTTCACCCACACCATCTAGTTTGTCTTCCGATTGTACTTCGATGTAAGGAAGTTCTATATATCCACTAGAATAAGAATCCATATCCAAACGAATCATTCTTATTTTTTTCTCTTCCAAACCTCTTTGGTCTTTACTTTCCATCACAAGGCCATTCCCCGGTAAAAAAATTTCACTAGGGAAGGTAACTGCTTTGAGATCTTTTGCCGTATTGGGATCATTGAGTTTTAAAATAGCAAGACCTAAATCAGGATCTAGTCGTTCTAATTCTGCAGTAAAGACTTTAAGAGTATCAGGTTTTTTAATTTCAATGTTTGTATAAAAATAAATCGCTTGGGCAGGGATTAAAACTTTATTCTCCCCGATATAAATGCCTGTGGATTGGCGGATCTCTGGATTTTTAAACCTCCAGGGTTGGATGAAATGGGGGTATTGGACTGTTACTTTTACTTGAAGGATGGAGCTATCGGTTGGTGCAACGGGATTCGATTTTCCATGTAAAATTCCAGTAAAAAAGAGAAAAAATAGAAAAGTAAATGTAGATATTCGATTTATAAACAACATTAGATCAATTTCCTGTTAGGTGGTATAATTTTTTAATTTCAAGATCGGCACGTTCAGCTTCTTCTCGATCCATAATCAAAGGCAATTGGATCCCATAAAATTGGATTCGTAAGGTTTTTTCTTTCGAAGATGCCACCATTTCTTTTAAGTGATTTAAGTTTTTAATCCTAACACCATTTAAAGATTCCACAACCATATTCAAATAAAAGTCGGAATTGGAATTGATCGGATGTGGTAACTTTCTATATAATACAACATCCTCTGATTGACCATCGGAAAGAGTCGTGGCATCATAAAATCGATAAACTAGGAGACTCCCCCCTTGGGTTTGTCCATTTTTACTCCATGCTTCCAGTAAATCTCTATTGACTGTTTGGATGACTAGGCCACCAAACACAAGATAGTCGTAATTGACTCCATATCGTGCTCTTTGGTTTTCCATTTGTGGCATTTTTTTTGCCGCAAATTTTACCTTCATCTTTTTTTTATCACGAATTAGATCAAACTGGATCTCTTCTCCCGCAAACTTATTATCCACAACTTCTAAAAAATCTATGGAATTTGATTCTAATAAATTTCCATTCCTTCCAATTTTACGTCCATCGATAGCGGTTAAATAATCCCTTGGTTTTAGATATCCATCCGCAGATCCTTGGTTTAATACCTTTGTAACAAATACACCTTCTTCTCCATTGGGGATTCCATAGAATTGTCTATGCGATTCAGAAAAAGAGGATTGTGTTTGGATTCCCAATTCAACATAACCGTGATAAATTCCATCTTCAATGTCTTTTAGAAAATGTTGGATTACCGCTGTTGGGATAATGTAACCAATATTTTCTCCTTTGGTGGATGCTTGGAAAGCGACACCCACTACCTTGCCATTCTGAAGGGCTGGGCCTCCGGAATTCCCTGGATTGATGGCAGCATCTACTTGTACAACCAAATGACTATCAATTTGGGAATGAGCATAGGTTGATTGTTCAATACGCGAAACAATTCCTCGGCTAACAGAGATTTTGTTCCCACCAATAGGGTAACCCACGATGTCTACAGGACTTGCAAGTTCTGGTAAAGTTCCCAGTTCTAAGTAATTGCTATCATTATAAAATTCTGGGTCAGAAACTTCCAGTAGCGCCAAATCACAATCATGCGCAATAAATAATACTTTTAATTCGTACCACTCTGTTTGGTTGTTCCGTTGGGTCTCCATAAATTTGGCATTGGAAACCACATGGGCATTGGTAAGGATGCGGTTTTTGGAAATTAAAAAACCAGAGCCGGTCGATGCGGAAATCCCAGACGACATCCAAGGAGAGAAGGGATCTTTCGCTTGTGAAAACACTCGGATTTGAACTACAGATTTCCTGATTTCGTCAATGGATTGTCTGGATTCTTCGGCTTGCAGTGGGCTTAGGAATAAACTTATAAAAAATAAAATAGTACTCGCAAAGAGAGACGGGTAGTGGAAAATTTTTTTCTGTTTTTGCATGAGTTTGTTTGAATCCATTATATTCGGAGTTACCGCCTTTTTTTCACTGATAGCCGGTATTGTCTCCTTTAGAAAGAATCCTCGGACCAGGATGAAAACAAGTTTTTCAGTTCTCGCAGCTTTTTTCTGTATCGGTGATTTGACAATTCTTGGCGACACTTTGTTCTTAGAAAACTCAATCTTAAACCAACCTCATACCATTTCTACCTATCTTGTATTTGAATCTTTTATTCTATTGTATTTTGGATTACAATTTCCCACATTTTTTCGTAACTTTCCTCGTTTGGTCGTTATTTGTTCCTTTGTTTTAGGAATGGGAATTATGTTATTATTTATCGATTTGGGGCTTCTAAACGAAGTATATCCAATGGCTAGTTTAATCTTATTAAAATACTATTATAACACTTATTATGTGTTGGCTTTTTTGGCATTCGCTTATTTAATCATTGCTAAACTCCAATACAATTTCCCCGCCATACAAAAGTTTATGGAGTATATTTATTTTGCTACTTTTATCACTTGTGTATTTTTTATACTTCTTTGTTTTTTCCCAACCTGGATCCCTTTAACTACCAAGTATTTTTTACACTTTTTCCTATTCTTAAATTTGTTATTCCTTTCTTGTTTCGTGGTCTTTATGTTCCATTATTCGTTCACAGAAAATTATTTGACTCATCCGTTTTCCTTTCTTTTTGAACGATCCAAAAAAATTTTTGAAGACCAAATTCTTGCGACAAGATCACATTCAAGACTCATCAAAGAAAAACTTTGGAGTTTGTATGACAAAAGGAATTGGCGCCAAATTATGGATAGTTTTTGGTTTCAGATTCTTGTGGATGAAACCTTAGACAATGCCTTAGAACACGGAGGCAAAAGAGAAGACGATATCATTACCGTTCATGTTTTTGAATCACGTCAATATATCGATGTTTATGTGATCGATAGCGGAAAAGGATTTAATCCACGGCATGTTCCCAGTCCCACGGAATCAGATAGGAAATTGATCACTGGGGGAAGGGGAATTCATATTTTAAAAAAATTATTTGTGGTAAGGTGGAATTTTCTAGGTAACGAGGTAAGTATTCGAGTGGATAAAACAAAGAGTTCTGATTGGAAGTCTACATAACCTAACCAAAACTCTTTGTAATGAATCATCTTTTTAGTTTACTTCGTTGAATCAGTGTCCTTCAAATTCGCAAATCGAAAATACATCAATCCCATAAGTATCTTTAATTCGTTTCGCACCACCTAAGTCTGGCAAGTTGATGATGGTAGAACATTCATGAATTACACCTTTTAGGTTTTGAATGAGTTTGATCGATGCTTCTAAAGTCCCACCTGTTGCAATTAAGTCATCCATAATCAAAACTCTATCACCAGGACTAATCGCATCTGTATGAATTTCTACGTGGTCTACCCCGTACTCCAAAGCATAGGATTCAGAAATTGTGGTTCCTGGTAATTTTCCTTTTTTCCGAATCGGAACAAATCCTACCCCGAGTTGGAAGGCAAGGGCTGCACCGGGAATAAAACCCCTCGCATCAATGGCAGCGATTTTATTCAATTTAGCATTTTGGTATCGTTCTACAAACATTCCAATGGTGAGTTGGAAACCTTCTGGATCAATGAGAAGGGAAGTAATATCTCGAAAAAGAATTCCTGGTTTTGGGTAGTCGGGAATGGTACGAATCTTTGATTTAACAATGGACATAATAGGATGAAACCAAAGAAGACTAGGGCTTTGCAATAAAAAAAGGCCGGCAAATTGCCGACCTTTCCTTCAGAGATACCGTAAATACTGTATCTTTTGAAACTTTTATCTCATTTGTTTGAGAGCTAAGATTCTTTCCTCTAAAGCAGGGTGAGTTGCAAATAGGGAAAGGAACCCCCCTTTGTTGGAAGATATTTTAAGGGAAGCCAAAGCCTCTCCTCTTGGATCTTCTGGCATCTCCACCATTTGGCGAAGGGATTCTAATGCAGAGATCATTGACTCTCTTCCCGCAAGTTTGGCTCCACCAGCATCAGCACGGAACTCTCTTTGGCGTGAGAAGTAAGCCACCGCCATCGAACCAAGAATGGAGAATACAATGTCTAGTGCAATGGTAACAACAATTCTTACAATTTGTGCCATTTCTTCTTTCACTGCATTTGATGCGATGTAGGCAATGATACGAGAGAAGAACATGGCAAATGAGTTCACAACACCTTGGATGAGAGTGAGTGTCACCATGTCACCGTTGGCAACGTGTGACAATTCGTGTGCCAGTACACCTTCTAGTTCCTGCGCATTCATACGATTCAGAAGTCCCGAAGAAACAGCAACGAGTGCACTCGATTTACTTGGGCCTGTCGCAAACGCATTCACTTCTGGAGATTCGTAAATCCCTACTTCCGGCATAGGAAGGTGGGCTCTTTGTGCGAGTGATTGCACACGACGATATACATCCATCTCAGGAGCCGAAGCTTTTTTAGGATCGATGACTTTCACACCCATCGTCCATTTTGCCATCATTTTAGAAAGTAAAAGGGATATGAAAGATCCCGCCATACCCCACATTAAACAGAATACAATGAGCCTAGTTAAATCTAAACCATAGGCGCGGATACTAAATCCCATTGAACCAAGTAATGTGGTCACGATGGAGATAGTAGTCATAATCAATATATTAGTTAACAGGAAAAAACCGATTCGTTTGATCCAAGTCATAGGAAATTGTTCTCCTTATGGTCCTTTGTAAGACCTACTCTTTAGACTGAAACAGTAATTGTTTCATCAAAAGATTACAAGCAAATTAATGTTCTAATTTTCCTGCTTTTCCTTTTGCATCCAGGAACCAAACCAATAAAAATAAGGTCGTTAGGGATAAATAGGCAATCGGAAAGTCAAAGTTTGCTAATTCTGTAAACCGGTTGAGAATGGCATTCCCTTGCAATTCGTAAGCATGGATCCAGCCGATCATAGAAAGGATTGCGGCAATCGTTGCCCAAATGGCAGCTTTATTCCACTCTCTTTCTAAAACAAAAACTACCATCGCCGACCATATCATGGAAGTGATGAGAAATCCTTGTGACAAGGCAAGTACACCGCTTAACGCATAAGGAAGAAAAGTCAAATGAGGAGGAATGTCCGATAAAGAAAAATGGATGGTTTGTTTTACACCTAACTCTTGCAAGGTTGATTGTAATTTCCCATCTAAAAAGATAAAAACATTTTGGATGATAAGGACTGCCCAACCAGCAAAGGCTGGTAAAAGTCCCACTACTACAGCAGGAGAATGGTGTTTGGGAATTGCTTGGAAAGCTTGGCTTGTGATCACAATTCCTATCCAGAGGACAATGGCCATTCCTGCCTCTATGGGAATGAGAGCTTGGATGAGTCCCATAAGTCCAAATAAACTTACGAAAGTCATAAATACGCCAGAAAGCATCGAATAACTATGTTTAGCTCCGAGTGCCTTCCAACCTGGGTGACCAATATAAATGGTTGTGGGGAATGGAGAACCAAAGGCAGTGCCCGCTAGTGTCCCAAGACCATTCACAAGTAATGAAGTCTTCGTATCAAAACTATCTCCTGAGGCTTCCGCTGATTCAATGTTTTGAAGAGAACCAATCACATTAAAAATTCCCATAGGAAGGATGACTGAAAAATAGGCTTTTATATTGGCGTAGGTTAGTGTATCGAGTAGGGGGCTTAGGGAAAGTTTTGGGAAATAAATCCCCAAAGTTTCTAATCCACTTTCGATGGCTCCCGGTTTGTAAATGGGATCTCCCCAAAAACCAGAAAGGAAAGATAATAGGATTCCAATTAAAACGGAAAGTAATCCGCCGGGAATGCCAAATGGAAAACGTACCTTCCCAAAGTATTGTAATAAAATAACACCTAGCGGAATAAAGGCGATGATCGGTCTTTCGAAGGTGCGAAGTAAAAAGTCCATCGAGATAAAAGTGATGGCGATTCCTGCTAAAGCAGAGAGTAATGCTGCTCTAGGCGTATATTTACGAATTTTTGCAGCAACAAAAGAGCCAATGACTTCAATACAGCCAGAGATAAAGGAAACGAGTAGACCCGCTTTCCAAGCAGAGATATAATCACCTGTAGCTTGATAGGTGGGAAACATAACAAAAAACACAAAAGCAAAAAGGGAAACTGTATTGATTCCATAAGGAATTGCTGTAACATCTGTTCGTTTCGTTTTTTGCCCTAATTTCCAAGCCTGCCATGCATAAAATACATTTCCAACGAGTAAGGAAACGGCAGCTCCCGGTAAAACTACAGAGGTAACAAAAATCAGGGGGAAACCACAAACTCCGATACAAAGGGCAGAAAGAACCAAAATTTGGATGAGGTTGTCTACCATGAGACCAAAAAAACCGTCGAGGTCTCCTCTAGTGATGGTAAAAAAATTCATTCGTTTCGTTTCCCTCCAAAATCAACACGTATTACATTCCCATCCCCTGTGATCTCAGGTTTTGTCACTTTTGGTTTAGCATTGGATTCTTCTGCACCAGGTGCCACTTCCACTTGTAAAAATCTGAGTTGCGTTGCTGAATTTTGAAACTTGTCGTAAATTCGAAATACAGCATCCCAAGGAATCACAGTAGGTTCCCAAGCCGATCCAAATTGAAGTTCTGCAAATAAATAATCAGGTTTGCTATCTAATACTTTTACCGCTTTGTCACCAAACACGAGTACGATGCCAGATTCTTTTTCTGCATTGAGTAAACCACGTTTTCCAATTTCTAATTTTGGATGAGGCATTACATGGATATAAAATACTCCAAACCGTTCCCAATAAAGATTGAATAAATCTCGTTTAAACTCACGTAATGTTGTGATTTCTTCCTGCGTGAGGTTTTGGCTCATAAATTCCTTTTACCATGTGAAGTTTTTTCCCACTCGATGTATTCGTCGTGGATTTTATATTCAGGGATAATGTCTTTGAAAGCAGCGAAAATTTCTCTATTTTTATTGGCTTTTGCAAGAGAAAACAATCGGTTTAATTTGTTCTGGAAAAGAAGTAGGTTGTAGTTTTCTAAAGGGGCAGCAATCCGAATTTTTGGATGGTGTGTTTTTTTAATTCCTTCCTGGTTTAAGAGAAGTTCTTCGTATAACTTTTCTCCTGGACGTAGCCCAGAAAACTCAATTGCAATGTCTTTGTGAGGAGTATAACCGGAAAGACGAATCATCTCTTCTGCTAAAGATAAAATTTTGACCGGTTCACCCATATCCAAAAGGAAAATTTCGCCATGTTCACCCATACTACCAGCTTGTAACACGAGTTGTGTGGCTTCTGGGATGGTCATAAAATACCGAATGACATCTGGATGAGTCACAGTCACGGGACCACCACGTTTGATTTGTTCTCTGAAACGTGGGATCACACTTCCATTGGAACCGAGTACGTTTCCAAAGCGAACGGTAATGAATTTGGTTCTAGAATTTTGAGAAATATGTTGTAAGTAAATTTCTGCGGCACGTTTTGAGGCTCCCATAACGTTTACAGGATTCACAGCTTTGTCTGTAGAAATGAGAACAAAACGATCGACACCAATAAGGCGGCAAACATCTGCTACATTTTTAGTTCCCATTACATTGTTTAAAACGGCTTCTGATGGGTTGATTTCCATCATTGGTACATGTTTGTATGCAGCGGAATGAAACACTACAGAAGGGCGGTGTTCTTCAAAAACGGCAGAAATACGAGATAGGTTTTTTACATCTGCCACAACAGGCCGAATATCAATATTTAAATCGGCAAAACTTTTTCTAAGTTCATAATCAATTTCGTATAACGGAGTTTCGGCGGCATCCAAAATGACAAGTACACTTGGTTTAAAAAGCGCCACTTGCCTACAAATTTCTGAACCAATGGAACCACCAGCTCCTGTGACTAGGATGACTCGTTTCTCCAAATATGACCGAATGGATTCAATTTCTAAATCAACCGTGGGTCTACCCAAAAGGTCTTCTACTTGTACTTCACGAAGTTGTGTGATGTTTGGTTTTGCCGATAGATATTCACCAAACGTTGGTAAAATTTTAAAATCAACACCGGCACCTTCACATTCTTTTTTCAGTTTACTCACCACACGTCCGTCAGGTTGAGGAACGGTCATAATCACTTTTTTGACACCGTATTGGACAAGAACCTTACCAATTTCATCTGTGGACCCAAGAATGGGAACCCCTTGGATGTACCCACC
Organism: Leptospira bandrabouensis; assembly: GCF_004770905.1. Lineage (NCBI taxonomy): Bacteria > Pseudomonadati > Spirochaetota > Leptospiria > Leptospirales > Leptospiraceae > Leptospira > Leptospira bandrabouensis. Next base: position 219,662 of record NZ_RQHT01000010.1, read on the forward strand.
TTTTTTGGAAAGGTTGTCATCTAAAAATCCAATGGGTTGGTAGTCTAAGTCAACATTTCGCCTGATCTCTGTTAAGAAAGAACTTCCCAGTTTACCAGCACCCACAAGAATGATAGGAGTCCCATGTTTAGATTTTTCAGAGCTAAAAATTTGTTCTCTTAACATTCTCCAACTCAAACTCCGCAAACATAAGAATCCGAGTAAGATGAGTGTATCTAAGATGGGAACCATCCTTGAGAGTTGGTAGAAGCGGTTATAAAATAGAAGGGCAAGAGTGGAAACGAGAGACGAAAGAACCGTTGCCTTGATGATCGCTAGTAGATCGTGTAAGGAAGCATAAGACCAGAGAGATCTGTAAATTCCGGAAAATAAAAAAACCAAACTGCGAGAAACCACAACGATTGTGGCGCAAACCCAGAAGTCTGGATAACTTTCTAAAAATCGTATATTTTCAAAACGCACAAGGTGTGCGAGAAAATACGACAAGAACATAAAGAGTATGTCTACAGGAAAAACCCAGTATCGTCTCGGAATCGATTTCATATCTGATAAATAAAGGTATTTGGAACAAAATTCCTTGTAAATACAGAATCTCTTCCGAAGAATAGAAAAGAGGAAAAACCTGTTTGAAATCACTTCTTTTCCGCTTAGCGGGAACATTTTCGGCGGAAATTGGCTCCGAACTCTATTTAAAACTGAAGGAGGAAACTCTTTCCCCCTCTCTTTTTTGCCTTGATTTTTCGGAAGTCGAAGAAGTAACGGAAGTGGGTCTGGAATTTATCAGAAAGATTACCGAACGTTGCAAAGAAACAGGCTCCCATGTGGCAGGATTTGGGCTGGCAGCTCCCGTTTCCGAGGAAGTTTCTTCCCTTCTCGTTTTACATCCAACGGAACCTGATTGTATCCATTATTTAGAATCTCTGATTTTAAACGAAACTCCCGCCAATGAACTTACCCCCAAGTCGGAAGAAAAAACCATCCATTGCCCTGAGTGCCAAACTCTCCTGCGTTGGAAACTAGCGGGAGATTATCTCTGTCCTAGTTGCAAAATCAAATTTTTTGTGAACAAAAAAGGTTGGGTCTCTACTTACGAACGTTTGGTGTGATTTAAATGTTTGGTAGGAACCGCTTCCCAAGGTTTGTCTGGCCAAGGGTGTTTCGGATACCTTCCTTTTAATTCTTTTTTTACCTCATGGTATCCCTGGTTCCAGAAACTTTCTAAATCTTTGGTAATTTGTACAGGCCTTCTTGCAGGGGAGAGTAGGTGAATGAGAATGTTTACCTTCCCATTCGCAAGTTTTGGTAAGGATTTTAGACCGAATAACTCTTGTAATTTGACGTGAAGTTCGGGTTCGATTCCATCATAATTCAATTGGATCTTAGAACCGGAAGGAACTTGGATGGAGATTGGTGCCTCTGAATCAATCAAACTCAAATTTTCATATCCCACATAGGCTTTGAATGCTTCCAAAAAAGGGAGTTTGTCTAATGACAGTTTTCCTGAATCAAAATTAATAAAAGGAAATAACCATTCTTTGAAATTTTCTTTCAAATGATGGAAATCTGTTTTTGTGTTTAGAACTCCATGTTGTTCTAAAAATTTCACACGGTTGTAGAATTGCATTAATTCTGGATTTTTTTTCCATTCTTCCTCTAAGGAAGATTTAACTAAATATTCTTCCAGTGCCAAACCCAGTATCTCTTGGTTTGGATGATTTGTTTCTTTGGAATCTAAAACCAAATCTCCTAATCTTCTTTCCTCTTTGACTAAAAGAAAAGATTCTCCTCTTTGGTTGGTTCTTTTTTCTGAAGTAACCTTCACTGATATGATCTCGGAAAAATATTTCTCAATTTCTGTTTCTTCTATTGGCAGATACTGAGTGATAAAAATTTCTTGGCCGAAAGAAAAAGTATCTAAAACTATAATATATTCTGGGATTTGGATGGACGTTGTGTTTAAGGAGGCGAGTTTCCCATTAGAAAGTTTAAAACTTTTCCCTCCTGCCACTTTTCCTTTTGCAATCCGATCCGGGAATCCAGAGGACAAATAATAAAGTCGATTTTGATCTGGTTTTATCACAGAAAAGTCAGTTTTTTCCCTGTAAATACGCAAAATTTGCTCATAAACTGCCTTTAACTCATAGGAAAAGGGATAGGCTGAAGTCTCTTCTGAAAAGTTTTTTGCTTCTATTCCTGAACTTTCTTTTCCAACTAACGAGACTACGTCGGCGATTAGATTTTCTTTTTCTTGGGGTAGGATGGCCAATATTTTCCCTAGCCGTATCGGTAGAGGGTATCTTAAACATTCTTTTCCTATATTGGTAAGGTTTTCATGGGAATCTAAACAACCTAGAAGTTTCAATCTGGTTGTACTTTGGATCACCGATCCTTTGTTTGGCGGATCTAAAAAAGATAACTGTTGGATTTCTTCGCCCCAGGACTTAATTTCTAAAACCAGACGGTCAATATCTCCAGATAGGATCTCCGGTTTGGTCCGATCTAAAAATGATTGTTCTTCTTCCTTTGACCAAAGTCGGTAAACCAAACCTTTTCCTTCTCTTGCCGCTCGCCCGGCACGTTGTTTGGCGCTACTTAAGCTAATCCGTTCTTTGATTAAATGAGAAACACCTGATTCAGAATCAAAGTGAAGGTGTTTTTCATAACCGGAATCAAATACAACGCGGACACCTGGAATGGTAACGGAAGACTCGGCAATATTTGTCGAAAGAATGATTTTCTTTTTCCCAGGCAAAGAAGGTAAAAAGATTTTTTCTTGGTCGGCTAAATCCATATCACCGTATAATCCTAATACAGTTGCGTTAGATTTGATTCCAGGGATGGATTCCAAACTGTTCCTTAAATCGCGAATCTCTTTTTTACCTGATAAAAAAACAAGGATATCACCTTCTGTTTGTTCTACGGCTTTAGGAATTAAATCCAATAATCTTTGATTTGAATTTTTATTGGAATCTCCCATGTGGAAAATTTCCAGAGGGTAGGTGGTCGCCCGAACTTCAATTGGTTTGGACCGGATCCCTAGTGATTCAAAATTTTGTCCGTCTAAAGTGGCTGACATTACAAGGATTTTTAAATCATCGCGAAAGACCTCTTGGGTTCGTCTAACCAAAGCAAAACAAAGATCAGAATCCATTCGCCTTTCATGAAATTCATCAAAGACAATGAGTCCGTAATCTTTAATTTCCGGGTCAGAGAGAAGAATTTTAGTTAAAATCCCATCTGTCAGAAATTCAATTTTTGTATTTTCCCCGATTTTTGTATCAAACCGAACTCTGTAACCGACAGTATCACCTAGGTTTTCGTTTAAAGTTTGGCTGATCCTTTTTGCGGCACTTTTTGCCGCAATTCGTCTAGGTTCTAAAATACAGATTTTTTTCCCAGAGGAAACACCCGCTCGCAAAAGTTCTATCGGGAGAGCCGTTGTTTTTCCTGTCCCTGGCGGAGCATCTAAGATGGTGACAGGATTTGTTTGGATAGAATCGACAATGGATTGTAAGGCGGTGAGTACGGGGAATGGATCCAAAGGAGGTGACACTTTTATACTTATGGAAGAGGATGGGATTCCTAAAGAAAAAATCAAACAATTTGTATTTTATTTTCTGAAATCACAAGAATCGGGTTTCCAAGATCCATCGAATTCGTTAAGATTTCCTTGTGGATTCCAATCACAAACACTACGAAATCATCAAAAACTCCATCGAATATGTTTTGGAACATTTTGAAGAACAACCGAATTTAGATGTTTTGGCCGAACGAGTTTCGTTAAGTCCCTTTCATTTTCAAAAAGTATTTCGGACTTGGGCCGGTGTTTCACCAAAGGAGTTTTTACAATTTGTGACTGTAACTCACGCCAAACATCTGTTAAAAGAATCAAATCTTTTGGATACAACGTATTCTCTCGGATTGTCAAGCACAGGAAGGTTACATGATTTATTTGTTAAATTGGAAGCAATGACTCCTGGTGAATTCAAACGAGGAGGCGAAGGATTGATTTTGCAATACGAAGTATTTCCGTCTTCTTTTGGAGAAATTCTTTTAGTATCATCGGAACGAGGAATTCAGTCTCTTCAATTTATTGATACATTAGAACAAGGAATCTCAGATACAAAAAAAGAATTTCCGAATGCGATTTGGAAAGAAGGAAGTTCAGAGGAACACAAAAAGATAAAAGACTATTTTCAGAAATTTCTAATTCCAGAAACACCCATTCCCCTTTATCTTTATGGAACAGAATTCCAATTTAAAGTTTGGAAATCTTTATTAAAAATTCCAATGGGGAATCTTTGTACTTATGGAGATATAGCTGAATCCATAAGACAACCATCTGCACAAAGGGCTGTGGGAACCGCAATCGGTAAAAATCCCATTGCCTACCTAATTCCATGTCATAGAGTGATCCAAACTTCAGGTTTGTTTGGCGGATATAGGTGGAATCCTAACCGAAAACGAATGATCATTGCCTGGGAACAATCCAAACTTGTTTCACCAAACAATGAGTTGTCGTAATTACTGAAATTAAATTCTAAAAAACAAATAGATCCTAATTTCGTTTTCTCTAAGCTAAATGCCTTGTATGAGAAACCAAAAAGAATCCCACGAGTAAAAAACTTTGGGCAATCAGGTAGGTGACCCAAGGAACTTGAAATTCCCACCTAGGGTGCCTAGTTCCATTGATCGTTGTTTCTCCCATTACAGCATCAGAGAGGAGGAAAAAACCGGCTCCAATGGCTAAATAAATCCAAACTCCACCAAACACTAGATAGGCGTTAAAACATAAAGATACAAAAAAACACAAAACCAATCCATAAACAAAAGCAGATGCCATGACCCATTTGGAACGATTGGGATTGTAGACTCTAAAATAAAAAATGAGTGCAGGTAAAATCAATAAAACAATGGTTACGGCATAAGGCAAAACACCATTATAAATTTCATTCCAAGTGGCTAATTTCCAAAAGGATAACAAAAAGAAAACTTGGGCAATGGCAAAACTAAAAATTCCACCAAGGACTGGGTCTTCCATTTGTTTTTTGGCAATTGGAAATTGAAGGTTGAACCAATCTCCCAAAAAGGAAAATCCAATGGCGTATAAAGGATAAGAAAACTTAGCATGGCCCAGTTGGAATAATAACCATGCAAAAAGTAGGATTTGAAAGGAAAATCCCAGATAGATTCCACGGGAATGTTCTAAACGTTTGAGTGGATTTGTTTCCCCTTGTAACGTATACCAATGGATTAAAAATGCCGAAATGATGGCTACAGGAATGGTTGTGAGAATTAAGTAGTATACCATACTTGATTTTAACATGAAACAAAAGAGAATGCAATCAGTAAGTTGGATGAATCGATCTTTCTCCTTTGGTTTTTTACTTTTTCTATTTCTTTTTGACTCAAACTGTATAACGTATTCTATATTAGAGAAAGAGAAAAGTATCCCAATTTCTCCCACAAACTTAGAAGATAAAGAGAGTTATTTAGTTTTAAGATTGGTTCGAGGAAAAGACCAATCGATAGGAAATGTTGAAGAAATTCCTGTGAACTTAACATTCGAAAGTAACCAAGAATCCACAAAACAACGGTTACGTATCTATCCACTTCCACTCGCAAAACCAAAGGAACCTTTTTTTTTGCCTCTTTCTTCGAAATCGGAATATCGCGAAGAAATGTTACTGGTTGGATGTTTGTATTTTTTTCCGATCCCAAACTTTTTTAGAGGTAATCTAATATTAGAAATTCATCATACAAAGACGTTAATTAATCGTGAGTTTTTATTTCAAAAAACAGTTCCTTATGATTGGCAAGGGAATCGCACCAAATACTGGGAATACGATCTCGATCATAGCGAAATGACTGACAAAACCATTCCCTCCCTCTCGTCTTACAGGCATTTGGAGTGCGAAAATGACATTCGTCATCGTAAGGAAATCCCTAAAAAAGGAATTGTCAGTCCTCCAGAAGAAGACTGAACTCCCATTCAAAAGTAACCATTTTGAGCGACGGAATTGACTTCTCTGGGCCTAAAAAAAAAATTTTTGTTACAAACCAGAATGAACGTTCTAAATCCCTTATAAAAACATTTTTAGCGGTCTGCAGTCACCAGCTAACTGAAGGTACGATTGATAGAATTCCATATAAAAAAAGTATAGATAAACCAGTATGCGTAATTTGCCTATAAATCAAAACTTGAATCTACTAATATTCCTGACATTTATTCCATTATTGACAATCGGTTGCCCTGGTGGTGGCGGCGGGGGTGGAGGAGCTGCTTTTGCCCTAATGGGATTAGGTGGTGGAGGTACAGATGTTTCTGCCCCCAAGTTAGAAATTACTTATTCTGGTGTTGTCCGTGAAAGTGGGGCAACCATTAACTTAGGATCAGAGCCTATGAATACAACGAATGGAAAATTGGCTTCACTTACCATTCACAACAAAGGCACTGCCACTCTGTCGCTCCCTGGATCACCGATTGTTACGTTAGGTGGCACTGATAAGGATGATTTTCAATTAACCCAACCGAACCAAAGTACGTTAGCTCCAAATACTTCCGTTACATTTACTTTACGATTTAAGCCTGTTTCAACTCAAGGATCAAAGACCGCAAATATTCGTTTGGAGACTTCAGATCCAGCTCTTTCGGCATTCCAACTGACTTTTACAGCAACTGCAGGTGCGCCTGCTGCTAGGTTAGAAGTTTCTCAATCAGCCACAGAAATAGTAAGCAATGGAAGTTTTAATATGGGAAGTGTAGAAGAAAAATCTTCCGGATCGGCAATCCAATTTACCGTTCGCAATACAGGAAGCCTTGCTTCTACACTGGGAAATCCTATGGTGGAAAGTTCAGACACACAATTTACAGTTTCCGCAGTATCAGCTGCGAACGGATCTTCCTTAGCAAAGGATGGTTCGTTTACTTTCAATGTTACCTTTTCACCTGCCAATTCAACTCCAACGGCGAAATCAACAACGATTACAGTGAATGCGACTCCATCCAATTTCCTTTTTACACTCAATGGAACTGCTACTATAAAACCAGAGCCTAACATCGCGATTTCGCATAACTCTAGTTCGTTTACTTCTGGTGGAACGATTCCAACTTTTGGAGCTTTTTGGCCAGGTACAACTTCCAACGCAAAGTCAGTGACCATCACAAATAATGGAACGGCAACTCTGACTGGGCTTGCAGTAAACGAACAAAGCGGAGATACGGACCAGTTCATTACAAGTGCTCCTGGATCGACAACACTCACTCCCGGACAAAGTACGAGCTTTACTGTAACCTTCTCACCATCCGCAAATGGTGCGAAAACAGCGGTAGTGCGAGTAACAAGTAATAATGGAAACAATGGGGTTGCTTCTTCAGCAGATATCACAGTGGAAGGAACGGGAAAAGCGAGTTCCGCAGTCTCTGTATCTTGGATAGGAGCAAAAGAGAAGGCACCAAATGATACTGATGGTGGATATAAGGTTTGTTATAGTAAGGCCGTTGACTTTAACCCTTCCGATGTGAATGGAACAACAATTTTCTGTGATACGGTTGCAAATACTGGTGGAACGACACCTACCACAAAAGTCATTTCAGTAAATACTTATGGGATTTGGTATATCAAAGTCTATGCTTTCGGGAAATACAATACAACGGGTGGAATTCCTTCATCACAAATTTCGATAAATGTGCCATCTACATAATGCAATGGAAGTTAAAACTAAATGAAAACAATAATAAGTCGCAATTCTAAATTAAAAATATTAGGTATCCTTGTCCTAGTTGGATCAACAGTCATTATTTCAGATCCAGTTGAGAAAAATTTTTTATCTCAACCGTTTCGATCTAAAAGTTCATTAGCAAACCTAGTGTCAAATTCAGCCCAATCCCGTCGGTCTCACTTTGCACCTGATGAAATTGTTATCAAATTTAAACAACATATCCCAAATGATGAACTTTTTTCTCGCTCAAGATCACTAGGTTTTAATGTAGAACAAGTCAGTAAAAGGGCACACTTTACGAAGGTAAAAATTGCGAGTTCAGAAACAGTAGAAGAAGCTGTGGTTCGTGCAAATCGTGATCCGTCAGTTGAATATGCAGAACCGACTTACTACTATTATGCACATGCAGCGACTCCAAATGATACTGACTTCGCTAAACTATGGGGACTCAGTAATTCTGGACAACCTATTTCGAGCCCTTCTTACGCAACCAATAACCCTGGTACTTCTGGAAAAGATATGAATGTTCTGGGCGCTTGGGATATATCTACAAACTGTAGTTCCATCATTGTAGCTGTGTTAGACACAGGAATCAACTACAACCATGAAGATTTAACTGCGAATATGTGGGATGGTTCAGTAAGTTGTAAGGATAAAGATGGGATCAATATTGGTGGTGGATGCCAAAATCATGGATGGGATTTTGTCTCTGGTGACAATGATCCCAAAGACGAAAACGGTCATGGTAGTCACGTTGCTGGTACAATAGGGGCGGTTGGCAATAATAACAAAGGAATTACTGGAGTCTGCCAATCAGCAAAACTGATGTCTGTTAGAGTTTTAGATGCGAGTGGAGTCGGAACAAACGCTTCTATTGCTCAAGGTATACACTTTGCTGTCCACAATGGTGCCAAAGTAATTAATATGAGTTTGGGAGGGAACGACGATAGCTCTGCAGTCAATGAAGCGATTGAGTTTGCAAGAACTCGCGATGTACTTGTTGTGGTTGCTGCGGGTAACGAAACCAGAGACTTAAAAACTGGTGCTTCGTATCCTTGTAAAAATACGAATACAAACTTAATCTGCATTGCTGCCTTAGACCAGAATTATGAACTTGCTGACTTTTCTAATTTCGATACAACAACAAATGAGAATAATCGTTCCGTAGACTTTGGTGCCCCTGGTACAAATATTTATAGTATATTTGGAACAGAATTAAAGTCTGATGAAGCCGCTAACGGATATTCTGGTTGGTTAATGACTGGTAGCGGAGGAGTTTCCAATTATTCTTGGGTTAATAGAAATTGTTCAGGTTATAATCTTCTTACGATCCCAAATGATTGTACATTATTTAATTGGGCTTTTACTCAAACGAATGTTTATGCAACTGAACTTGATCCTAGTATGGGAATAGGTACGTACAAAACTTTCGCTCTACCAAGTGGAGCAACTAACATTACAGTTTCTCACCAAGTTGTAGCGGAGGCTAAAAGAAATTCATCAAGCAATATCTGCAATGACTACGGACTTGCAATGTATGGTCCAGGTAATACTCATCCATTCCTTAGTTCTTATCTAAGTTTCAAAAATCAGGTTTTTCCAAATGACAATGCCACTTCGTTTTTTTGTGAAAAAGATGAAAAACCTTTCGTAAGCTATTATGAAACCGATTTCTTAACTAACTGTATTGGGAATACTCATTGTACGATTGGATACCGATATTATTCAAATTCAGATGAGACTACTTGGGGTGGAATGTTTGTCAGTAAACTTTTTTTCTATGCATGGGCACCTTCCAATAATAACTATGGTCTCTATAATGGAACATCGATGGCCACTCCGAACGTAGCTGGAGTAGTTGCACTCATCCGCGCTTATAACCCTTTATTAAACCATACTGAAGTTATTCAAAAGTTGATTGATGGAGGCTCTGCAACCGCATCCATTGCCTCTAATTCTAAATATGGTAAGTCAATCAATGCAAATGCTTCGGTGAAACATCTGAATCAGGTGACAGGTGTTACTGCTACACTTCAATAGGGTTTCTCTATTTTGTATCTTCATTCTTTTTTTTAGTTGTTCAGAAGGGATGAGAGCTGAGATGCAAGAGAGGAAAAAACCAACAAGTCCAGTGACGATTTCGCAATATAACGGGAATGGGGAATATATTGTTGGTACGGAAATCGAGTTAACAAGTGAAGTATGGAATCAACTCCTGAAAGGTTTTGGTAGCTACCATTTGGAAATGATTATCAAAAATAAACCTACTTACATAATTCAGTTCACTAGTGATCCAGGATTGGAGAAATTGAAATTGCAGATGAAACTGAATCCGCAGATTCGTTATGTGGAGGCAAATGCCAAACTGGAGAAAAAAACTAAAACTGATTGAAGGCCAAATTTGTCTAAACGAGACAGTGCGTTCCCTGATTGTTTCAGTATTCTTTTTGGTTCTACTATCCCATTGTACAAAAACCAACCCGTCTTACGAGGCTTGCGAAAGGGCCGATTTAGACTACTTAGCATGTTCCCTTGTTGTCTACCAGTCGTATGCTTTTTGTTCAGAAAGATCATCTACGCTTTCCGGTACGACAGATGCCAAAGCTTCTGCAAAGTTTCAGTGTGATGCGGAGCGGCTCGTTGGCTCGTACCTTTGTGAAGACATTAAGAAAAAAACTTGTGGTACGAAATAAATTTCGTCGTTCAACCTTATTAAACCAAAAATTTCCACGCCAAGCGATAGTAGCGGAAATCCTTTCCCTTATGGACTCACATTATGAGTATCTTTGAATTTAGGGAAAGATTGCAGCGGATAGCGCGGTCGTTTTTAGAAAAATACCTCAAACAGCAAACCCATTCGAGGCGCCCAAAACCTGTCACCCATGGGAGTGATCTAATGTGTTACCGATGTACGAGTACACTCAATACATGGTTCGCGCTAATGCGACATAAGATCAATTATGGGAAGTTGCATATTGCCTCATAATTCATGGTATCTCAAATCAAAATAATGCTTCAAAAGTAAAAGTATTCGAAGAGTTCAAAAACATGAACCATTCAGAATAAAAAGTGGGGAATCGCGGAACTTTCTTGCGGTTTTATGGATTTTCTGTTAGGCGTGGTTCAACAAAGCCCACGAGCCCGCCTCCACCACCCAATTCAGGGCGGGGGCCTACATGGAAGCAATGCGACATAGTTTAATTACAGTTACTTTTTTGACCCGTCACTCACACGTTTTTGAATGACTTCATTCAGCACTTGCACAAGCTCTTGGAACTCATCACCTTTCCGGATGCGGATGGTTTCAATGGGTTCGCCCGAAGCCATTCGCTGCAAAGACCGTTTGATACTAAAAACGGGACCTGCCATTTTGTGAGATTTGAAAACGGAGAACACAGTGATTAAGAGTAAATAAAGAATGGAAAGTGTCACTACAGCATCGAATTGAATGGTATACATATTTAATTGATGGTCGTAGTTAGGAAGGTAAATTTCTCTGGGAACAAACTTCTCTTTTGCCTCGCTTGGACCCGCATCTTCGTTCTCTACTTTCCAATACACAGTTTGTGCATCTTGGCGCAGTCGAAATACGGCACCACCGTCATACTTTGCCTGGTTCAACCAATAGAGAAAACCTAAAGTCACAAGTACCCCGGATATAAACAAAAGCGAATAGTGCGCTAAAAACTTTAATTGGAATTCCTTATCGATGAGATAATGAAAACGAAAGGTTTTTTTGTGATTTTGAGACATGGCTTCTTTTAAGGTATTCCCCTAGGGTGTTAGGAAAGACCTTCTCAGGAAAAGTCTATATTGTCAAAAACTTATAAAGATTAACGAATTTTTTCTGTTTCTAATATCTTTTGAATCGGGATTTCGATCAAACCATCCAATCCTTGGAAATGAAGGTGAGTTTCTGATTGTCCAAGAATCACACCTCGGTATTCGGTTCCATCTTCCAATCGTACAAGTTCTAATCTTGCATGTTCTTCATACAGTTTGGACTCGCGAGCAAGAATGCTTTGCGTTTGAAATGCTTTGAGTTCTTTGTCTTCTTTGACACTCAAAGAAGCAACAGAGATAGGATTTTCTCCTAGTTTTACGATGGTCTGTTGCTTCGAACTGAGGATCAGATCTCCCACAGAGACAGAACCTTCACGCACTGCGACCACCTCTAACGTCCCATCAAATTGAACACTAAAAACCGTTCCTCTAACTTGCGTAAGATGTTCGCCGGCTTGCACAATGAATTGACTGTCCTTAGAAAGTTTGGAAACAGAAGCAAAAAGTTTGCCTTTTTTCACAGAAAACTTTTGGGTTTGGGCATCTTCTGTTTTTTCAATTCGATCCAAAATTACTTCTGAATTTGGTGTGATGCGCATCCAAGATCCAGTTTCAAAATCTATATCGCTTTGTGAATTTCCATCAGTGATGATGATATCCCCTGAAACCAATTGGTAGTTTTTTACAAGTGCCACAGGATGAGAGCTTCCTTCGGGCAAAACGGAAACCTTCCCTTTTACAGAAGAAACAATCACTTTTAAAGGAGAAACGATTGCATTCGAGGTTTTAACCACAGAGGCGTTTGCCACCTCGGACTGATTTGAATTGGATGGATTTAGTAAAAAAACAAAGACTAGTGCAGCTGCCAGGGATAAGGCAGACCCACCAACTAACGAGAGACCAATTGGCTTGCGGAAAAAAGAAATTACATTAGAAACAGAACTTTTTTGGGGAATATATTCGAATTGGATGTTTCGTTTGGAAACAACTTCCCAAGTAGGAAATTCTCTAGACTCTGTTACCTTGGAAGGTTTGCGTAAGAGTGCTTCCCATTTCGCGAATGTCTGTTGTTTCTCAAATTCGTTCATTGATTCTAATCCGGTACCAAATTTTCTCTTTTGGCAATGGCCAACACTTTCTCTGTGGCCCTTATGACCAAACGAGATGCCGTAGAAACCGAAACTCCCAAGACCTCAGCGATTTGCACCAACTGAAATCCTTCCACATTCTTAAGTAACAAAGCAGAGCGTTCTTCTTCCGAAAGCTCTCCCAAAAAAGAATAGAGCCTATCCTCTAAATCTTGGTATTCAGCCCTCGTTTCCAGTTTTGGATTGTGGCTATGAAACTCGATTTCATCGGAAACAATCTCTTTTGTCGTAGAGAATTTTTTAGCATAATTGATAGATAAATTACGGGCAATTGTATACAGAACCATAACGGACTTCTCTTCCGAAAGGCCGGCTTCGCCGTAGTGCTTATGGAAACTTAAGAAACTATCTTGCATCAAATCCATTGCCGTGTCCGCATTTTGAGTGTACTTGTAAAGGAAGTCATAAATACGTTTATGGCTTCTTTCATAAATTTGACTCATAGAGACAGCTTTGTCTGACACAATCTTGTATGTGTTGGTAAAACCGAGTCTCTGACAAGTAAAATCCCGTTCCTCTCTATAAAAGTAAACAAACGGGAAAGGTCAGATTCTCAAAGGAACCAGATTATTTTTCTCTTAAAAGGGCGTCACTGGCAGCATTTTTATAAGCACCGATCATTGTCGGATAATTAAAAATGTGTTCGGTGAAGTACTCAATGGGAGCCTTCAGATTGACCACACACTGCCCAAGGGCAATAAGCTCTGTTGCTTTGTCAGAAATGATATGTACTCCCAAAACTCGTCTAGTTTGTTTATCAAAAAGGATTTTTAATAGGCCCACTTGGTCCCCACTGATTTGAGCACGGGTAATCGTATCAAACCTAGCCATTCCGACTCCATAAGAAACTCCACGTGCCTTAAGTGCTTCTTCTGTGGGGCCAATCGTGGCAATTTCTGGAAGTGTATAAATTCCAATCGGAAATTCTTCTGCATCTACAGGGGTAGACGGGTGACCAAACATATGTTTTGCGACATAAGCACCTTGGTACATAGATACAGAAGCTAAACTAGGAAATCCAATGACATCTCCACAAGCGTAGATATTGGATACATTGGTTTGGTAGTTTTCATTCACCAAAATTTGTTTTCGATCATTGGGAGTGATTCCAACAGATTCTAATCCTAAATTATCGACATTCCCAAAACGCCCGCGAGAAATTAGGACTTGATTGACTCGAACCACCTCTCCTTTGTTAGTTGTGAGTTCAAATCCATCTTCATTAGGAAGTTTATTGTATTTTGTAATGGATGAATCCACGTGGATGGAAATTCCGGACTGTTGCATAATCCGAGTCATTTCACTTGATACATCTTCATCTAAAAAACCAAGGATTCGACTTTGGGAATCGAAAAGGTGAACCTGCACACCTATATGAGCAAAAATTGTGGCATATTCTGATCCAATGATTCCGGCACCCACAACAGCTAAAGAAGTGGGCATCTTTTTCATCGCAAAAAGCCCATCGCTATCGTATACTAACCCATCTTCAAAAGGGATATTTTCGTTTGTTGGTCTACGAGGGCTACTGCCCGTGGCAATAAGAATGTTCTCGGTTTCATATACTTTTTTCCTACCGGCAGAGTCTGTCACTTCTACATGGTGGGCATCCACAATCGTCCCCCAACCAGTAAGAGTTGTGACTCGGTTTTGGATCATTTGTTCGCGGGTGACATCTTCTTCTTTTTCAATCACAGTTCCTGCCCGAAACATCAGTTCCTGTAAAGTAAGCATTGCGGGCTGAGGAGATTGTAATCCGTGGAGGTTGGACAATTTTAAATTACGGTAGAACCTACTTGTTTCTTGTAAGGATTTAGAAGGGATGGTTCCGTAGTGAACACAACCTCCACCCAAGTAAGGGTCTTTTTCTATAATGGCTGCTTTTTTTCCCATTTTGCTTGCTTGGATAGCAGCTTTTTGTGCGGCAGGACCGCCCCCGATGGCGAGTAAATCGAAACGATTGATGGACATTTGCTAAAAAAAACAATACCGACGAAGTGAAAAATAGCAAGGAAAAATTGACAAGGACAATGGTATACCCTAGTCATACATTTTTCACCTAACAAAGTAAAATGGAAAATACAAAAAATCTTGCTTTGAAAACTCATGATCTCATGTTTCATCCATCTCATGGAATTCTTTACAATGATCCAATCCGGACTTATTTCTGTCTGGAAAATCCTTTCTGGAGGTATTAGAGCCAAACTTGCATGGTTTACTGGTACCCTAATTGCGCTGACCATTCTTTTACTTTCCATCATCACTGTCCGCCAGCAGACGGCCATCCTCTCTGAGAGTTATGAAAAACAAGCTGCCGTTTCCAAAAATTTTATCGCCAATTTGGTGATGGAGATTGAGAATATCTCGCAAAACTTAATCCGGATCGAAGAATTCAAATCTAGGATCGAAAAACAAAGAGAAGAACTAAAAAAGTATCGCACTGCCAAAGTAGTAACACAGAAAAAAACTGTGTCAGTGTTTGGATTCCGAACCAATCTTTTTGGTTCTCTTGGCACTTCCAAAGTAGTGAAGAAAGTAGACACTTTTTTTTCCGTATATCTAACAAAAGATGATGTGGATGTTTTGGAACGGGAAATTCGTCACCAACTTCGAGAAGCAGCTAACCGAAATATTAGCGAAAAAGAATGGAATACTCTTGTTGGTTTAGCCGCTTCGTATGTTCGAAATGAAGCAAAGTATTTAGAAATTCAAAAACAAACTCCACCAGAAGACCCAGAAGCCAAAACAAATTGGGATACGAATCTAAAAAATATAAAAAAAGAAATTCGAAACCATAAATCACAACTAGATCTTTTTATCGCAAAGTTCTACGCAGATTCTAAAAAAAGAAAACTGGAAGAACTGGGCCTTGATACCAAACTCTTCCGCATCCAAACCTTTCCTCTTTCGGCAATGATCCAAGGAGAAACATCTCTTGCTTCCTTTGATACACAGATCATAGACAACACATCTCCCCTCGCCAAAATGGATCAGTTTGAATCAATGGAAGAAAGTTTAGTCGAATCCTTCCAACGTTTATCTGATGATATTTCTTCTCTGAATGAAAACGAAAAACAATATGTTTATGAATGGGAAGATCGAGAAATCCAAGCCCTTCATTCTCCCCTCTTTCGACACCAAAACTCAACCAAAAGAGCCTTTAACCTAAGTAGTGTTAAATCAAGTTTAGGAGACTATAGAGAAGTCATCAAGGAAGATTACCGAATCACAAAAGAACTATCAGAACTCATTCCAAAACTGAGAGAACGTATCCAGTTTTTGAAAAATGCAAAACCACCGATTCCACCCGCAAAGGACAAACTTTTTACTAGTTTCTATAAATCTTACAGCGAACTCATCGCAGAGAGAGACAAAATCTTTGATGAAGTAACGGAAAACTACCCCATTCCCGTAGAAACTTGGGAAAAAATTGAGGCTTTGCGCAGTTTGAGAGACGTAACCTTGGAAGATTGGGTATTGATGAAATTCAAAACCGATCCCACAGAATACGAACGTTATTACCAAGATCCAGAGGCTCGGGAAATCCAAAGGAATCGATGGAAAGCCATTCGTAAATGGATTTTAAGTGCAGAACAAGAAACTCCCACAAAAGAATTAAAAAAACTATTCCCCGATGGAAGTTTTGGTCATTCCCGAAGTGAATCAGAAGAGATTATGTGGAAGTTAGATGGAACTCATCTTTTGGAATCAGAAAATGTTCCCAATCTTGTGTTACGTGATAATTTTTCAGGTCTGATACGAACACTAGTTGATAGAACCGATGGGATTCTTGCCATCAAAGACAATAGAAATCAAATTGTATTCACTGCCATTACCATCTGTTTGGTGGCAATTTTATTTGCTATTTTTATCTCAGGAGTGGTGGTTCAAAAAATTCGAAATATCATTCGAAGTGCCGAGGACGTTGGGCAAGGAAATCTTAATGTACATTTTGAAGATGGTGGAAATGATGAATTTGGAAACTTAACCGTTGCATTAAACCAAATGGTTTCCGGGTTAAAGGAACGTGAAAAAATGCGTGGAGTCCTCGGAAGTATGGTGGATCCCGTTGTGGTCGGAGAAGCTCTTAAAGATTTGGAAAAACTAAAACAAGGAAGTGAAAAAATCATCACTGCCTTCTTTTCTGATATTGCTGGGTTTAGCACCATTTCGGAAAAATTAAATTCAAAGGAACTTGCCAATCTTCTCAACGAATATTTATCAGCCATGACCATTATCTTAAAACACCATGATGGAGTTTTGGATAAATACATTGGGGATGCCATCGTGGGAGTTTTTAACGCACCGCTTGATGTGGAGAATCATTGTTTAAAAGCAGTTTCTGCCAGTGTCGAAATGCGAGATAAACTGGAAGTTTTAAAAAAAGAATGGATCGAAAAGAATAAATACATTCCAGAAGCCCATACGATGAAGTTCCGCATTGGACTAAACATGGGTTATGCGAAAGTTGGGTTTATGGGAACCGATGCCCTAGCTTCTTATACAATGATGGGTGATACTGTCAACTTAGCTGCCCGGTTAGAAGCGGCGGGAAAAGATTATGGAGTTTGTATTTTGGTTTCTGAATTTGTTCATGATGAAGTGAAAGACCATTTTTTCACAAGAAAGTTGGATATAGTGCGAGTGAAAGGAAAAACCAAACCTGTTACTTTATTCGAAATCCGAACCAAAAAAGGCGATGAAACAGAAGAAGATCATAAATTCGTGGAAGCTTATGAATCTGCCCTTTTCTCTTATTTGAATCGCAAATTTGAAGAAGCAGGCAAAAAATTCTACACACTCCTCACCACAAATGGGGACGAAGCCTGTAAACTCCTTTGGGAAAGGTGCCAATATTACCTGGAAAATCCTCCAGAACCTGACTGGGATGGGGCATTTACCAGAACAAAGAAGTAGGAAATCTGCGAAATTTTTCAATAAAATGGAAATTTTGTCCAATAAAGTGTAACAAATTCTTGCATTCCCAGAGACCAATTTTAGAATTGGAATCACTCATCTTACAGGAGACAAACGATGGCACTACGTTTAGGCGACGAAGCACCGAATTTCCAAGCGGAAACCTCTGAAGGCAAAATTGACTTTCATGAATATTTAGGACAAAGTTGGGGGATTTTATTTTCTCACCCAAAAGACTATACTCCAGTTTGTACAACAGAACTAGGGTACGTGGCAAAAATAAAACCAGAGTTCGAAAAACGTAATGTGAAAGTAATCGCACTTTCCGTTGACCCTGTAGACAGCCACAAAGGTTGGATCTCTGATATCAACGAAACACAAGGAACCAAAGTAAACTACCCTATCATTGCGGATGCAGATCGTAAAGTATCAAACCTTTATGATATGATTCACCCGAATGCAAGTGAAACAACAACTGTTCGTTCTGTATTTGTTGTTGGACCTGACAAAAAAGTAAAATTAACTCTTACTTATCCTGCATCCACTGGAAGGAACTTTGATGAACTTTTGCGTGTGATTGATTCTTTACAACTCACTTCACAGTTTAGCGTAGCAACTCCTGCAAACTGGAAAGATGGCGAAGACACAATCATCGTTCCTTCTGTTTCTGATGAAGATGCTAAGAAAAAATTCCCTAAGGGTTTTAGAACTATCAAACCTTATTTGCGTTACACACCACAACCAAATAAGTAAATTTTAAACTTGGCGGGTTCTCCCACCCGCCTATTTTCTACTTATGCATATCAAACTCAACCGAATCGAAACCCCTTATGTTTTAGAAGCAACGAATGAATCCGGTAATTCCATTCGTATCGATGCCTCTCCCGAAATTGGTGGAAAAAATTCTGGTCCAAGACCTATGGAACTTTTGATTATGGGACTTGCTGGTTGTAGTAGCATTGATGTTTTGATGATTTTAAACAAACACAGAATCGAAGTGAAAGACTATTCTGTAGAAGTCGATGCCGATAGGGAAAAAATCGAAGAAGCCAATCTCTTTAAAAACATCCATATGAAGTTTAAAGTGAAAGGTGATTTTAAAGAAGAACAGGTAAAACGTGCGATTGATCTTAGTTTAGAAAAATACTGTTCTGTTGCCAAAACATTAGAAAAAACAGCAAAAATCACCTACGAATTTGAGTTAGTTACTTAATACCAATTTACTTTCTGTTTTTTGCGGAAGTCCTATCGCCGCCTTTACGGAAAAGATAGTCATTCAAATAATGAATATTATTTACAATTGGTTCTTTTTAAAGTTTTTTGCAAGTTTGCTAATTGATTTCCAATTTGCTTTTTCAATGGCACTTGCTTTCATGGTTTGTCTGTCTTCTAAATATTTAAACTCTTTCTTCAATTTTAAAAAACTTTCCAATCGTTTCGGATCAAGAGAATTTTCACTTATCGCTTTTTGTACAGCACAACCAGGTTCGTTTTCATGACTGCAATTGCGATAACGACAGTTTAAACTTAAGTTTTCTATTTCATCAAAAACAAACTTCAATCCTTCTTCATCACCCCAAACTTGTAATTCTCGCATTCCAGGTGTATCAATGACCATACCGCCACTGGGAAGTAAAATTAATTCACGATAAGTTGTTGTATGTCGACCTCGACTTCCTAATTCACTTACTTCGTTTACTTTAAGATGTTCCATCCCAAGGAGAGAGTTGATGATCGTAGATTTTCCAACTCCTGAAGAACCGAGAAAAGCAATGGTTTTCCCTCTTTGAATGTATTGATTCAAAATAGCAATTCCAGTATTTTGAGTGGCACTGAGTGTATGCACATCTACTCCGATCGCTATAGATTCCACTTCGATTTTTCTTAATTCAGCCTCAGGACAAAGGTCGGATTTATTCAACAAAACCACTGGTAACGCTTTGCTTTCCCATGCGATTGATAAAAAACGTTCGATACGTCGTAAATTATAATTTAAATCTAAGCCGGTAATAATGAATACTATGTCAATGTTAGCTGCAATGACTTGTTCATCAGTCATCTGGCCAGGAACTTTTCGACTGAAGACAGTCTTTCTAGGTAAAAGTGCGTGAATGATTGCTTTCTTTTCATCTGGAATTACCGAAGTTACCACCCAGTCACCTACTGCCGGAAATTCACTTTTCCTTTCAGTACTAAATCGGAATTTTCCTGATACTTCGCAGCTGAATTCTCCAAGTTCACCGCAAGCTATATATTTTTCTCTGTTCTCTCGAACGATACGCATCGCCGACAGACCTAAATTTTTATATTGATCAAAATTCAGTTCAAAAAAAGAATTCCATCCTAAATCAGCCAATAACATGATCATTCTCTACAAATTTTTTAAATATTTTCAAAATGGTGCAGATGATCAAATATGTGTTCAGGATAACTTATATTCCTATTTTAATTCGTTTAAATCCCAATTGTATTCGTTATAAACAATTTTGGCATCTGGTTTGATGTTTTCCTCAAAACCTTCCTGCACATATTGGATGAGAGTTGTTTTTTTGGTGAAATCCGTTTGGAACCAGTTAAAAATTTTACTCAAATACAAAGTGTTAGTGGATTTATCATAGGAATTCTTTTTGGGATTTTTTAAAAATCCAAGTTTAGCAGATTGGAGTTGTTTCTCTAACGTAATTGGTGTGTAAGCTTCGGAAACTAAAATGGGGCAACCAATGGAAGCACAAACAATCGCAAAGTGAATCCTTGGTTCATTAAAATCCTTTCTTAACTTTTCATGTTCAATCCAATCTAGATGTCTGGATTTTCCAAGAAGAGTAAAAAATTCTTTTTTCCAAGGGATTCCGCGCGCTAAATTTATTTTGGAAAACGGAGACCCAATTTCTGTAATGCTTTCTACAGGATAATGATCCAAAATGAGTTTCACAGTGAAGGCATTGTAGGCATTGATTAAAAAACTTATTTTTTCTTTTTCATTAAAACCTTGGTACTGGGCCTCAGTCACCTTGGAAAGTGATTCCAAATATTGGCGAAATGAACCCTCTTCCGACTGAATTCCTTTATAGGAAACAAGTCCGTTCTTCACGTTCTTTTTTAAGATAGAATCCCAAACAGAATGTTTATGATCAAAACTCTGGGCTGATATGCCTTGCCATAAACCAATACAAAGGAACGAAATGAGAAATTGTTTCATAAACACCATCCAAACTCTTAGACTGATTCGAATTGGTTATACCAAGGAAAATTTATGACAAACTATTCAAATAACGGCTGATTCCTTGGATCACAGGTGCAGGGATTTCATGACCACCATTAAATGCGATGAACTCTCCCAAAAGGCCTGAGTTACGAAGTAACTTCTCTAATTTTTTTGCATTCGCATAACCAAGAATAGGGTCAAATTCTCCGTGGGATTGGAAAAATCGTAAAATAGATTTTTTAGGAGCCAATTCTTTCCAAAGAGATTCATTCACCAGTGCACCAGAAAGAATCATCAGTCCTTTAGATACTTCCTCTTTTCTAAGTGTTAAGTCTGTGGCAAGCATAGCACCTTGAGAAAATCCACCAAGGATTAATTGGTTCCAAGGAACTCCAAGAGCATCTAACATCAAGTAGGCTGCCTGTCTTGCTACATCCATTCCTTCTGGGTCTTTATCTGCAAAATTCCTGAAATCATTTTTGCGGATTGCTTCTTCTAAAGCGGCCATATCAATGGGAAACCAAGCACGTCCTGAATACCCTGGCATAAGAGGAACACTCAAATGTCCATGAGGGAAAACCCAATTGAATTTTTGGTCCGTGACTAAAACTTCATGAATGGGATATAAATCAAAAGCACTGGCACCATAACCGTGAAATAGTACTACTGTCGGTGCATCAGGGTCTCCTTTGACTCGCAGTACTTGTAAAGGTCCAAGAGGTTCTAATTCGTTTTCATTGTCTAACATAGTTTAACCGAAGAGTGATGGTTGGTCCTGGTCTATCGTTTCTGAAACAAAGTTAGTAACAGAAATTCCTAAGAGCCGGATTTTTTTGAATGGATCTGTATTTTCCTTCCAAACATTTGCCAACAAATTCGAGGATTGTTGGAAAAGGTTGTCTGCCAAGTAGAAAACCGAATCGGAAGAAATAGATTTTTGTTTTACTGTAAAATCTTCAAATTTTGTTTTTAAAGTGAGTGTTTTTCCCTGTTTGTTTTTACGACCCATTCTCTCTTCTAATTCCTTAGATAGAGTTTCTAATGTAAGAATCAAAAAAGAAAAATCTCCAGAATCATGGGAGAAGGTAGTTTCCACTCCAATCGATTTGGGATCTCGGAACGGAATCACATCGCGGTCATCAAGCCCTCTTGCCATTCGGTAAAACACAGCACCCATCTTTCCAAATTCCCCAATCAAAAAAGACTCTTCCGCTTTTCTTAATTCTGATCCTTTTGTATATCCTAATTGGGAAAGCCGTTCGTAGGTTTTTTTCCCGATCCCAAAAAAACTATAAAGAGGGATTTCATCTAAAAATTTTTCTTCTTCGCCAGGAAGAACCACATATAGTCCGTTAGGTTTATTTTTTTCCGAAGCCATTTTTGCTAAAAATTTATTTTGGGCAACTCCTGCAGAACAAGTGAGTCCTGTTCGTTCAAATATCTTTTTTCGAATCTCTTTGGCAATGGTACTCGCATGAGGGATGTTCAATTTATTAACTGTTACATCTAAATATGCCTCATCTAAAGATAGTGGTTCTACTAGGTCTGTGTATTCTAAAAATATAGATCTTATTTCTTTAGAAACCAATTTATAAACTTCAAATCTTGGAGGAGTAAAAATGGCTTCAGGACAAAGTTTATAGGCTTGGTAACAAGAAATAGCAGATCGAACGCCAAACTTTCTTGCTTCGTAACTGGCAGCGCAAACCACTCCCCTTGAATGCGGAGAACCACCCACAACAACAGGTTTCCCTCGCATTTCGGGGAAATCTCTTTGTTCCACTGACGCATAAAACGCGTCCATATCAATGTGGATGATCTTTTTCATTTCTCTTGTCTTATAGAATCAAACAAAATCAAAAATCTCTTGCCAAATGTTTTTTTTCTCGAATCCTTCATGAATTGTGCACACAAAACAAGCTGCAAAGATTTTGGTTGTCGACGACAACGAAACAAATATTGAAATTATAACTCATATTTTACTAAACCAAGGTTATGAAGTGGCTGTCGCTTACGACGGGGAGTATGCTTTAGAGCTGGCAGAGGCTCTCGATTTTGACTTAATTTTACTCGATATTCTACTTCCTGGAATCAGTGGACTTGATGTCGCCAAACAACTGCTTAGTTTAGATAGATCCAAAAACACTCCAATTTTATTTTTATCTGCCTTAAATGAAACAAGTGATATTGTAAAAGGATTGGAAACTGGTGCTGTTGATTATATTACAAAACCTTTTCAAGAATCAGAAATTTTAGCAAGGATCAAAACTCATATCAAAATCAAAACTTTAGAAAAGGAAAGAATTGATTTACTACAGGCAATCCAAAAAGATTTGGAACTTGCAAAATCAAACCAAGAAAATTTAGTTACCTTTCAGTTCCCACCTTCTCCACTATACCAAATTTATACTTCCTACAAACCCATGGAATTGGTTGGTGGAGACCTTATCACCTATGATCTGTTACCTTCTGGCGATTTAGATATTTTATTTGGGGACGTAACTGGCCATGGAATTGCCGCTGCAATGGTATCTCTAATGGCCATAATCACATTTAAAACAATGGATAAATCTTTTTTATCACCTAGCGAAAGTTTATATTGGATTCACAATACTCTCACACCTTTGATTAGCACTCATTTTATCAGCGCTATCTACTTAAGATACAAAGCGGAAGAAAACCTGCTTTCCTATTCAATGGCAGGACACCATAATATGTTCTTAATTCGAGATCAAAAGATCATCAAACTAGGGACGAAGGGTTTTTGTCTCATGATGTTTCCTGACCAACTCAACACAGAAAACGAAGACATTTTTTTAGTTTCGGGAGACCGGTTGTTTTTGTTCTCCGATGGAATGTTTGAAGTCCCCAACGAAAACGAAGAATACCTGGGTGATTTAAAATTTGCAGAAATCATTGAAAACAGAATCCACCTCCCTTCAAAAAAATTTCTCGAATCGGTTCAGGATGAAGTCCTGATTTATTCAAATGGGAAAGTGGCGGATGATATGACTATGTTATTATTGGAAATCAAATGATTGCTGAAATCTTAGCGATTTTCATTGCTTCTGGATTGTTGTTTATTGCTTATTATTATCACAATGCGTACAGGAGAGAAAAAAAACTTAGATTAATTCTTTTTAGAAAAAATTTAAACAACTCAGAAGAAATCGAACGCACCATTCGAGAAAAAGAAAAACAATACCAAGATATTTATGATACTGCAAATTCTATTATCATACGTTGGAGTCCCGATTTCAAAATCCATTCCATCAATCCTTATGCCGAAGAATTTTTTCAATTATCTAAGGAAGGAGCTGAAGGTAAAGACTTAGTTTTAGATTTATTCCATATCCCATTTGAAAAATCAAATGAAGTGAAGTCCCAGTTATGGAATATCTTTCATAGGCCAGAACAGAACATCCGCCAAGAATATGATGTATTCATTGGAGAAAATGACAAACGTACGGTCACTTGGTCGAATCGAATTTTAAAAAATGAGTTTGGATATCCTTACGAAGTTTTATCGATCGGGAATGATATTACAAACAGGAAAATAGCCGAAGAAAATTTAATGAAATCCTATGAAAGGATTTTGGATCTATATAACAACGCACCTTGCGGTTACCACTCACTAGACAAAGATGATACTATTGTTTCGATAAATGATACGGAACTCGACTGGTTAGGTTACTCTAGAGAAGAAATAGTTGGTAATTTTAAATTCAGTGATCTACTAACCGAAAGCAGCAGAGATAAATATACACTGATTACTGATTCCTTTCCCAATGAAAACCTAACTGGCGTAGAACTAGAATTTGTAAGAAAAGACAAAACTACTTTTTTTGTAAGTTTAAATTCAACAGCAACTTATGATAAAGTCGGCAATTTTATAATCAGTAAATCTACCGTCTTTGATATCACTGATCGAAAATTGGCAGAAGATAAATTAAACGATTATTCACAAAAGATTCAATTACAGAACAAAAGGTTACAAAAAGCAGTGGAAGCCGCAATCAAGGCAAACCGTTCTAAGTCTGTTTTCTTCTCGAAAATTACACATGAGCTAAGAACTCCTCTTCATGCAGTTATCGGATTTTCGCAAATTTTAGTAAAGGATCCAAACTTACCTGACCACCTAAAAGGTTATGTTGATTCATTGTATGAAAATGGAGTTCATTTACTTGGAATGATCAACGATATTTTGGATTTAGCAAAAATTGAAGCCGGTAAAATGACTGAAACTAGGGAACCATTTTCTTTAGTGCAACTTTGGGACACTTTGTTCTCTATGTTCTCCTATCGTTTTTCGGAAAGATCCATTAATTTCGAACTTTTGAATGCCCCATCTATTGAATCTTCTTATTACGTTGCTGATTTACAGAAAATACGCCAAATACTCGTTAATCTACTCGGAAACGCATTAAAATTTACCTCCCAAGGATCGGTGAGTTTAGAAATAAAAATCGAAAGTGATCCAGGACATTCATTTGATATGGTAAAGTTTATTGTTAGAGATACTGGGATTGGAATTCCCAATGACCAATTACATTCTATTTTTGAAGCTTTTCAACAAACAGAACAAGGTAGTTCCTATAAGGAAGGAACAGGGCTTGGTCTATCCATCTGTCACCAGTTAGTTGAATTTTTAGGTGGAACCATCAGTGTAAACAGTATTCTTGGAAAAGGTTCTGAATTCTGGTTTGAAATTCCCTTAACTAGACTAGACGTCATTCCAGAATCATTAATTCAAAAATCAAAAATTGGCCCTACTCATACAAACCAATTAGAACAAAGCCAAAGATTAGAAGAACCCGAAGTAGAATTTGT
Source organism: Leptospira bandrabouensis (assembly GCF_004770905.1). NCBI lineage: Bacteria > Pseudomonadati > Spirochaetota > Leptospiria > Leptospirales > Leptospiraceae > Leptospira > Leptospira bandrabouensis. The sequence continues at coordinate 245,267 of NZ_RQHT01000010.1, forward strand.
ACAAACATTTCTAAACGCATCCACTCCTGAATTGAAGAAAGAAATCTTACAATTAATTCGAATCCAAAACTTTGGTCAGTTGATCGGGTTATTGGATAAAATACAAACTGAGGATAAAGGGAAAAAAATCTTGGAACAAAAAGTGAAAAACAAAAAATACAAATTCTTAATCGATTTAATTCAATCTTCTAATCCTTCCGAGTGATGATATTTATCTTTTGATACCCTTTTGACTTTAACAGATCTGTTACAAAAACAAAAGTTTCAAAAATTGTTTTTTTATCCACTTCCAAAACAATTGATGATTTACCACCTTCGTTTTCTGGAATCATCATTGTTAACGAATCCTTAGGCGTTTCTTTACCGTCAAAAAATATCATTCCTAAATGATTGATTTGGATTTTGAATGCGGGAGATTCTTCTCCTATCGACTCTGTACGAGTTTTGGGCAGGTCCAACTGCAGAGTCGAAGTTGTATCTGTAAACCTAACGGCTAACATCAGAAATATTAATAATATAAACAATACATCGATAAGACTACTTATATCAATCGATGAATCTGGATTTGATTTACGGAGTTTCATGGACCTTTAGTAGAAAAATCCTTCACCATAAGTTCGGAAATATATCTGATTTTGTTTTCTGCAAATCTGTGGAAATACAAAGAAGGAATGGCCACAAGTAGCCCTGCAATGGTGGTATTTAGCGCATCCTTAATTCCACCTGCAAGAACCTCTAAACTTACTTTCCCTTGTGCCTCCATGGCACCAAAAGCAGAGTTAATTCCTATAACAGTACCAAGAAGCCCAAGAAGCATTGAAAGAGAGGCGATTGTAGGTAACCAACGGATGGTTCTTTCTAGGGGAGAAAAAAACAATTCTTGTTCAGCCTCCGTCGGTTCTTTGGGGAACAATTGAAAACGAAAATCCTTGTCCTCTAATTTTCTTAATCCAAAGAAAATTCGGAAGAAAAAATAAAACGAAGTGAGGGAAAAACAAAAAAGAAGAACAAAAATCAAAATTGCGGGAATTGAAAATGTCCAATTCATGGATGTATCGACCTCTATGAACCAATACCAACTCCCATCCCAGGAAAAGAAACCCGAATATGTAAGATCCAATTTTGATGGAATCGCAAAAGCCTATGACCGTTTCAATGATTGGAATAGTTTTTTCCTACACCGGAGTTGGAAAGATTGGGTAGTGAGAGAGGCCAAAAAGAGAGTCCCTGGGGCAAAATCAGCCTTAGACCTCTGTTGTGGGACTGGTGACATTACACTTCGACTTTCAAAGGACCAAACCCTAGACCGAGTGGTAGGTCTTGATTTTTCGGAAAAAATGTTGTCCTTTGCCTTCCATAAAATCCCCAAAGACCCTAGAGTCCAACTCCTCATCGGAGATGCCATGGACCTTAGCCAATTTGCTGATCACAGTTTTGATATTGTGACTATGGGGTTTGGTCTTCGCAATGTTTCCGATTTAAAAAAATGCCTTCTTGAGATCAAACGAGTGTTAAAGAAAGATGGGGTCTTTGTCAATTTGGATGTAGGACGCGTAAGACCCAAATTTCTCAAATTCTTTGCTGACTTTTACTTTTTCAAAATTGTGCCGATTTTTGGGTATCTACTCTACGGAAAAGCAAATGAAATGTTCGATTACCTTCCTCATTCTTCGAAGGTTTACCCCGACCAAGAAACTTTGGCAAAAATTTTAATGGAATTGGGATATAGAGAGGTTCGATTCCAAAATTTTGTTTTTGGCAATGCCGTAGCACATATTGCAACAAATTAAAGTTAGTAGGCAATAAATCAGGACTTATGTCTGATTTCTTTGCCTTTTTGTTCTTTTTTTTGATCCGTGTTCGTACTTCCCCCAATAAATCCAATGGATTTCCCTAATTTTTTTCAAATACCCGTTGATTTTTTCCGTCTTTTGTCGTTTAATTCCCTATATAAATAGGAAATTTCAATATGAAACGATGGTTAGTTCTTTTATCAATTCCTCTCTTAATTTTGGATTGCTCCAATAAAAAGAAAGGCCTATTACTCCTTCCCTTTTTAGGGCTGGGAGACGGTTCCACAGAGACCAAAGCCGAAGCGGCAAACGCTGGCGATGGCACATTTACTGTAGTCGGTTTAGAAACTACGGATCCAACACAAGTCACAACACCCGAGGGAAATACTACCGGTGGCACTACGGATGGGAACCAAACTTCCACCACTCCAGAAGTTGCCACTCCTGCACCTACCACTGTGAACAATGAAACTACAGTAGTTGTTGTAGACCAAACCAATGGTGGAAACTTTAACTTTGAAACCAATATTACGGTTCCAGTTACTGTAGTTGTAGAAAACGAAGCAGGTCCAGTAGCTAATGCGCCAGTTACAGTGACCGAATCCACAACGACAGGTGACCCAAATGTCGTGGGAACAGGAACTACAGATTCCAATGGTTCCGTCACTATCCCTATCAGCGTTCCGCCTACTGTCACCACGGTAGATGTTAGTATTATTGGTGTGAATCCAACCACAGGAGAAGTGGTAGAAATTACAGGAACTGCTCCTGTACAACAGCCTTCTACTGGTTCTGGATCGGAAGGAACTGTAGTAGTGGCTCCTGTAGTCAATGTCGATACAACTAACTTTCAACCGGTGAATGGCTGTGTGCAAGCAGTTGATACCGATTGTGATGGCATTGCCAATGTTTATGATGAATTTCCAGAAGATCCAAGCCTTGCTTCTACAGCTAGGTCTGGAAGATACACAATTGCATTCGAAGATATGTATCCATCAGCGGGAGATGCTGACTTAAATGACCACTCCACAATCTTCAGCACAGAGATGGACAAAACTCCAACAAACAAAGTTAAGACGATCCGTGGAACTTACACTCACGTTGCAAAAGGTGCAGGTTACAACCACGAATTAAGACTTTCTTTAGATGTTCCTACAAACGCAAACGTGCAAGTGAGTTACGTAGATGGTAGTGGTAATCCTTGGAATGGCTGTGCGTCTGCACCCAAATACACAGCAAATGTAGCAGGTGACTGCACTGGTGGGAATTTAAACTCAGCACAACTCAAACGAGGAGTTCTCATTCTACCAAGTTCTGACAAAACATTATTTGGTAAAAAAAATGCTCCTAGTGCAGGAACCACTTTTTCTATCAATGACTTTGTACGTGGAGTGACTGCTCAAGTTACCATTACATTTGAAGAACCTGTGGATTTGAATGTAACTAAAAACTTAGTGGGTGGACACCTAAATTATTTCCTTGCTATCAACCAAAAGACAGACGGCGTGTTTAGACAAATTTACCGTCCAGGTTATTTTAAAGACGATAAAGGTAAAGATTCCTACTTAGATAAAAATGGTTTCCCTTGGGCCATTGTAGTTCCTGGAGTTTTTAATCACCCAACAGAAGGGGCAGACATTCGTAAACCGTCTACTTCTGGTTATATCTTCTTTAACTCTTGGATGAATTCCAATGGAGTAGCACATAAAGATTGGTATTTGCATGTAGACCAAATCCCAGCACCAAATCGTCCTTCTTACGTAGTAAGAGTGAGTGACTTTTATGCAGACAATGGTTTTTCTGCCTACCTTCTCAAAGCAGTTCGAAAAAATGCTTTCGAGGTTTCGGCAAGTTTGATCGTCGTGGGAGCAGCACTTGGGTTTCTAATGAAAAAACGTTTGGAAAAACAACAAGCAGCTTAAATATAAATCTAACTTTCCTAAGAAATCCTTCCTCAAGTTCGCTGGGGGAAGGATTTTTGTTTTATGGCCTCTGTCCTTCGATTCGCAAACAACGAATATTTTCTTTCAGGAAACTTCGAATCCGATTTAAAATCCCAAAATCCTATCCTCGTAGATCCTCTCTGGAAAGGGACTAAACTCGAGGAACATTTATCTACCTTCCCCCTCCCTACCCTCAGCACTCAAGGCTCCTTTTGCCTTGTGACCTCGGGATCTACCGGACTTCCTAAAATGGTCTCAAAACAATGGAACGAAATCGAAGAGGAAATCCTTTTTTGGGAAAAACAAACGGAAATCCAATCGCTTTACAAGAATGCGGACACTGTTCATGTGCAGGTGCCACTTTGCCATCTCTACGGTTTACTTTGGGGATACTTATTACCAAAACGGTTCGGTGTTTCCATCGACTGTTCCCCCTCTTCCGAAAATGGGAAACTCTGGATCACCTCGGCCCCAAAACTACAATCCACTTTTACTTTAGGAAAACCACTTCCTGAATTTGCTGTTGTTTCAGGGATGAAGTTCCCGGTTCCTTTGTCTCGGAGTTTACGCGAAAAAGGTGGGATCTCCGTTCTTGAAATTTACGGATCTACCGAAACCGGGGGAATCGGTTACCGGGACCCTCTCCGGCAAAATCGGTTCCAAATCCTTCAAGTGGTCCAAATAAACTTTGTTCCTGAATCTGGATCAGAGGAAACCGAACTCCAAATGCAAAGTCCCTTTCTTTCACACGAGTCCTTCCTTTTAGAAAAGGAAGGATGGACCAAACACATTTTGCCACAAAACGCATATTATGCGACCGGAGATTTAGGGAATTGGTCTGATCTTGGTTGGTTTCTGTTTGGAAGAAAAGATAGAATCATTAAACACAACGGGAAAAGAGTTTCTTTAGATCGCATCGAATCAGAAATTTTGGGACTCTCTCTTGAAGGTGAATTTCTTTGTGTTCCAGTAGCAGACAAGTTTGGATTCGGGGAAACAATTGGTCTTTTTTGTACAAGTCAGTTGCCTGCTGCAGAAATTTTAAAAATTTTAAGAAAGGAATTACCCGATAGCCATGTTCCAAGAGTGGTGTTACAAAAAGATTTGATTCCTAAACTTCCGAATGGCAAACCAGACTACCCAACCATCACCAAACTTTGTAACGAAGAATATGGGCGCATTCAAAATCAAATTGTGACTCTAAAAAAAGATACACAAATCGATTCACATTCTAGTGTTATGGAAATTTTAGAATCAATCCTCGGTGTACAACCAGATGAAAATAAACATTTAGTTTATGATTACGGGATGGATTCGATTCAATATACAGAACTTATTTTGAAGTTAGAAAGGAAAATCAAACATAAAATCCCAGAAGAAGACAAACAAACCAGTTACTTTGCAAGTCTCTCTGGGATTGAAGAGTATATTCAGGAAAAACTCTACTTATTAAAGTAAAGTAATGTTTACCTTAGTTTGACAAAGATCCAATTGGAATCCGATGATTTATCGTGATACAAATGGATCACAACATTAGTAGGTTTCATTTTATAAGTGAATACATAATTAAAGGCAATGTCTAAATCTCCGTTAATCATTCCTTCTTTAAATCTTCCATAAAAAATTCGATTATTTGTACAAATAGCAACTTCCGTAAAAAAGTTTTTACCGACTGCCGTTTGTATCGGTACATTGGCTAATTCTGACTCATATTTATTATATAATAAAATTTTTCCGTTATTATCTACCTTTACGATTCCAAAAGGAGCAGCATCTGCTTCTGTTTGTGTGAGTGTTCCGAGTTTACCAAGAGTATTTGTGTCTATAAATTTGCTCATCAATTTAGTTCCTAATTTTTTTTTACGTTTCGTATTCAGAATACATAGAATTTAATTGTTCTTCCATTCCTTGGATGAGAGCGATTACCTCTTCCATGGAATTCGTTTTGGTTTTCGAAAACAATAATTCCTTCTCTTCATATAAGCTAATAAGTTGATTTTCTAATAACTCTGCTTCTGGAAGATTGGACTGGATTGTAGTTTCATCGGATGCAGAATTTTCTTTTTCTGCGTACAAAGCTTCCACCTGAGCAATCAAATCTTTTGTCACTTCAATCAAGCTAGTAACATCTTCCGCACCACGCACTTGGTTACGAACCAATTCATTGATCCAATAGATGACGGAGTTTTGAGATTTTGCTTTTTCCAAACGCAAACGTTCGGCGAGCGGATAGTGTTCGTCAATTTCCCTTTTAGTAAATATCATGGTCTAATAGATTAGATGGACAAAAGAATCAATTTCTCTAAAAAAAATATAAAAAAAGTGAATTTCGACTAACCAATGGGAAATAATAAACGCAAACAAGAAATAGAAAACGAAAATTACGAGATTTATCCACAACTCGTCCGTTTAGAAATTTACTTAGTATTTGTCCTGATTGTTTTTTCGATTACAATCTTCCTTCTTGCTACCATGAGTAGTTTCCCTACTTTTTTCTCCGCTTTAATCACGGGAGGGATGGTTTTGCTTACAGGGTTTTCCTTTTATCTGCTACGTAAAAAACGTAAAATGATAAAAGAATGGGTAGGACCAAAGTCCCAAACGGTGGATCCAGTTCTTCTACTTTCAAAATGCGGAATCGATATTAACGATTTTTCTGATACTCTTTTACAACACTGTTCCTCAGTTAAGGAACGTATGGAAACAATCACAAACCATATTTTGGATTTGAATGATAAAATTCACACCACTGGACAAGATATAAATAACGTATATAAAATTGTTTCGCAACTTGCCTTAGAAGAAGTAAAGCTAATGGATGCGGTTGGGAAAACATCTGAAGAAATCAATATCATGTTTGATATTGTAAACATCGTCATTGCAGAAATCCAAAGTAGAAATGAAACAATGGAGAATTTGGTTTTTTTAAGTAAAGACGGTCGTTTGAAGGTAGAAGATACAAACAAAACTATAAAGAAGTTTAGTGAATCTTCTGGAAGTATTTTAAAACTCATTGATTTGATCAATGGGGTTTCTAAAGAAACCAACCTACTTGCGATTAATGCAGCCATTGAAGCAACTCATTCGGGTTCAGAAGGAAAAGGATTTACTGTGATCGCTGATGAAATTGGTAAGTTATCAACAATGACTGCAAACAATGCAAAACAAATTACAAAGATCCTTAAAGAAAACGTAAGTGATTATGGAAAAGCAGAAAAATTGGGAATCGAATCAGGTAATGCCTTCCAATTTATTGCAAATGAAATTCATATTGTCCACGGTACAATTGCAGAGGTCATCCAATCCATTCAAGAATTAAAATCAAGAGGTGGTGCAATCCTTTCCAAAGCAAAAACTCTTGATGATGTAGCAGAAAGAGTAAGAGATACCTCTGGTGAAGTCTACGGCGAAATCATTACGATCCATACGAATTTAGAAGACATTCAAACATTATCTGATACCATCCAAAAAGAATGTGAGGACATTCGTGACGGGCAACAAGATATTTTCCAACTGAGTGCTACGATGAAAAAGAAATTAAGTGAAATTTCAAACGAAACAAACAATTTTTTTTAGTTTACCAAAATCTAAAATTTTATCAATTCCTTAGAAAAAACCAAGAAGAAATAGTAGACCGAGTGTTCTATGGAAATTTACCTTGTGTTTATGAGACACAGGGAAATTCTTCTGGAATACAAAGTCCATCCATTATGGCAATTTTTAGAACAAACTTACGGGTTCGAACAAGCCTTTCGCATGTTCAAACCCTATGAAGGTGCAAATATTCTACCGAGACTCGTAGACAAAAATACGATGGTGGTTTCTATGCCACTGATTCTATCAAACACGAATTATGTGGGCACTCATTTCGGTGGATCCCTTTACTCTATGTGTGATCCCTTCTTTATGTTTTTATTAATGATGAATCTTGGAAAAGATTATATGGTTTGGGACAAAGGGGCAAAAATTGATTTTGTCAAACCAGGAGAAGGTACGGTTACTGCCACCTTTCATATTCCCAACAGTGAATTTGAAGATATCAAAGAATTCTTAAAAAAAGAGAAAAAAACCGTTCGGACCTATGAAACCGAAGTGGTTGGTGAAGATGGGAAAACTGTCGCCAAAATCACCAAGGATTTATACATTCGAAGGTTGGTTTAAGTATTTAAAATTGAATTCGGTTGTTCGCATCAAACTGAGACCTGGGCAACCGAAATTCTAATTTTGATCTAGATTTTAGTCGGATATAGGATGCTCCCTTAGGGCATTCTCCTGTCCAACTATATCCTAGTTTCGATTCCGTAAATAACTCTTGTTTAATGAGAGTTCGATCAGAGTTTAAAAATAAAATTTCAACTACTGGACTTCTGTTGTTGGTTTCTAAATAAATTTTCCCTGACCTGGCAGATCCATATTCTGAAAGTTTCCATTCCCAAACCTTCCCGTGGAATTCATATTCAAAGTTAGGCGCTCTTGGTGGTAATGTAGCTGCCGTTTGGAATTCTTTAAGTTGAGTTTTTCGAAACTCAGAACCAATTCCAAAATCCCAGTACCTTTGCGAATAAAATAAAGCGTAGTTTAGAGGAAGACCCACAGAAAGGATCAGGAGCAAAGGAGAAAACCAAATGGTTTTTCTCAGTTTATCAAAAGAAAGAGAATACCCTGTTCCTTTTTCACCAAAAAGGATTAAGTAAAAACATAGAAAGGCACCATCAGAATTTTGAAATTGAACTCCAAAAAAAAGCGGCAAAACTAGAAGTAAGGTTTGTTTCCAAAGCCCTCTCTCCCAGAGAAACAATCCGATATAAAATAAAAATACAATGGCACCTAAAATTCCCAAATCATGCACCAACCAAAGATAAAAATTGGGTGGGAAGTCGATGAGAGGACTAGATGTTTTTGTACCAATGCGAAAGGGGTCAAGCATCGCCAGTGGGAAAGATCCAATTCCATTTCCCAACCAAGGATTGTTTTTGATTCCTTCCATACAAATGGTAAGAAGTTCTGCTCGGACAACATCCATTCTTTTTAGTGCCAAATATGGATCCGATTTCCAAACAGGGATAGCGGTCATAGTTCTTTTGGATAACTCAACAAGATCCCAATCTTTTTGTAAAAAACTAAGTCCATACAAAGTAAAAAAACCAACTATGGGAATTAAAAAATACAATCCAATCCTAGTGATTCTTTTTTTTGTAATGGATACAATCCATAAATCGGTCGTTAGGTGGATCATCCCAATGGCAATGGAAATTGTCCAGATAACCCAAAACGCTTTTCCCTGTTTTAATCCAAGCCAAGTGACAAAAAAGAAAGTGAATATGGTTAGAACCAAACTAAATCTTTCTTTGGATTTACGCCAAGTATTGACAAGTTTTGAAATCCATAATAAAGAAAGGACTGGCAAAATCCAGGAAGCAGAACCTGAGTCTTGTAAAAGACCTGTTGTACGGCCCGCACTCACACTTTCTAAAGTTCCTTCGGAAAAAAATTCCAAACTCCAAACAAATTGGATACACATCACAAGTAAATTGATACCAAAACCTACAAAAATCCCGAATCTAAGTTGTTCCGACAAACTATCCTTAGATGGTGTAGGCATAGATCTTTCTTCTGAAAAAAGATATAATATTACAAGTGAAACTGGAACTAAGATTTTACAAGAAAGGCCCATAGCCTCCCTTGAAGAAAGAGATGGAAAATACAAATACTCTTGGATTCCCAGTCCTGTTACCAAACCAAGACCTTGGTATTGGAAAAAACAAAGCACAATGAGGATTAAAAGAAACAATATAAAACCAAAATAAGTAGAATACCAAATAGGAAGGTTGGATTTGCCCGTGGGATTGCGGATCATCCAGTCGGTTAGGATTTGATCGGATTGTTTAGGTAAGGCAATTTCATTTCTACCGAGAAGGACTAAAATGAATTCCCTAGTCCAAATTCCTAAAATGGCTCCTAAAAACAAACCTACCAACTGGTAGGAACCCAACATCGGCAATCCTGAAAGATACGGAAGGCGTAAAAACGTAAACACTCCCAGAGCGGTAAAAATCCTACCCCATTTCCTCTGGTAGAATTGAGGAAAAAAACCAAAAGCAAATTGTAAAAGAAAAGATGGATAGAAGGAAGGTCCGGGGACAGGTTCCACATACCTGTGGAGGCTCCATAAGGAGAAGGTACAGAAAAAAAAGAAAAGGAGGTCAGAAATCGGTAACGAACGAAGGCGGCCTAGAAAACTCACGATAGAAAGAGTTTAGTGGCTTACGTGGTGAATCAATTGTAAAATTTTATGAAGTGGGAGAATTCGAGATCGGTTTTGAAAAAAGAAATAAGGACTCTCTTAGTCCAGAGAATCCACATCCATTCCAGTAACTGGGTATGCAGATAAAGAATCCATACGGTATCCACCAGCACGGTTACGGCTCTTCGCCATTTGTTCCGCAAATTCCACAGTAAATCTTGTCCACGGGATGGCTTTGAGCCTTGCGAGTGGAATTTTTTTCTTCGTTCCTTCGCAAATCCCGTAGGTTCCGTTTTCAATCTTTTCTAACGCAAGTTCGATCTCACGTAGAGTTTCAATTTCGTTTTCAGTCAAAACAGAAGTTAAGGCCTCTGAATTGAGTTCGGATGCGATATCGGCAATATCACCCATCTCTTTCAATCCAGAAGGAGAACTGGTGTCTTCCCACTGATTGAGTTTGATTAAGAGGGACTCTTTTTTCTCTTGGAGGAGCTCTCGCACCTCTTCAATGAACTTTTTGTCCACTCCCTTCTCTGACGATGAAGATTTTGCAGCTGGTTTAGGCATCTTATCCCTTAGACTTTGGTTTCCTTGTGATCCGTATGTGATTTGCAAAATTTGCAATATTTTTTAGTCACAAGTTTTTCCGACTTAGTCTTCTTGTTTTTAGTCTGGAAGTAATTTGACCGCCCAGGTATCGCACATGGGACACAGGTTAGTTTTATGATTTCTCTCATAATTTATGCCATGACGTACCGACCCCATATATAGTCAATCGACAATAGAGGGTTTTTTCTGTTCCTTTCTGAAATAGGTAGCAAATAGACTTCCCAGAAGCGAATGGGTCAAACTCGATAAAGCACTAGGAATGGCGGTGTTCGGGTCGAGAAAATGGGTCCTGGCGAGCACGGCCCCAAGCCCCGAATTTTGCATCCCTACTTCGATGGAGATGGTTTTGGACGTTTTTGCATTCTTTGTCAAATACCAACTAAAAATTCCACCAAACCCAAACCCACCTAAATGCAAAAGGATCACTGCAAAAAAGATTCGAAAGTCAGAATTTAAAATGGTTTCTTTCCCACTGGCAATAATCGAAGCCACGATCATTGCAATCAAGAGTACAGAAAGTACGGGAAAAAAATCCTGAACTTCTCTGGTAAGTTTGGGGAAAAGGGATTTTAAGAATAATCCTAAAGCAACGGGAACTAAAATCACTTGGAAGGTTGTAAACACAAGTCCCAACCGGTCAATCTCCAATCGACTGCCAATAAGAATCGCAACAAGAAAGGGAGTCATTAAAATTCCAAGGATAGTGGAAACAGAAGTTAAGGTAACACTTAAAGGCACATCTGCTTTGGATAAAAATGTGATTACATTAGAGGCCGTTCCTCCGGGACAACAAGAGACAAGGATAAGTCCCACAGCAAAGGCTTGCGGTAGTTGGAACAAATATCCGAGGGAATATCCAAGGATGGGCATAATCGTATATTGTAATACAGTTCCAATAAGAATTGGTTTTGGTTGTTTTAAAATACGAATAAAATCTTCTGCTTCCAGAGTGAGTCCCATCCCAAGCATAATGGCACCGAGACTATACGTAATCCAAGGACCTTGGAACCAAATGATTTTTTCAGGAAATACAAAACCAATCCCCGAAATCAAAAGAAGCACAAGGGGAAAGGCATTGACAAGGAGTTTCGAAATTTGAGTAAACATAGTTAAATTTAAGAAATAAAGTCCGCCTAACTTTGGTTTAAGTATTCGGTTAACGCCTTTTTCACCCGGGCCACATGTTCTTCTTCAATGGCTATATGAGGAGCCATTCGTAACCGGCCCAGTCGCACCGCTGTTGTGATTTTTCTTTGTTTTAAAAAAGCCTGGATGGCTTCCGGTTGGAATTTGGACGGATCTTTATGGCCTGTGATGGCAAGGATCCCTGTTTTTATTTGGGGAAATGCATCTGATTCTAAAGTAAATCCGAGATCATGAATTGCTTCCTTAAACATTCCTGCCACTTCATAAATCCGTTCCCTAACCCGAGAAAACCCAAGAGTTGATAACATCTTTAGAGAGGCATAAAAATAAATCCAATCATTGAAATTGATAGTACTTTGTTCAAATTGGTCGGCAGCAGGTTTCCATTCGTCCCGATAAGGGAAATAGTTGGAATCGTTGACGACACTGGCCTGGCCTTTAAAGATGAGTTTGAATCCTTTGGATTCTTCTTTAGATAAATACACAACTCCCAAACCCAATGGTCCAAGTAACCACTTCCAGGCGGCAAAAGCACAAAATGCCACTTTCAATTTCCCAAAATCGAGAGGGATATGACCTACCGCTTGGCTTCCGTCAATCACGAGTTTGGTGGAGCTTGTTTCACAAAGTTTGGAAACGGCTTCCATATCAAAAACCACTCCCGTACACCAATGAACAGGCGATAGGCTAAGAATGTATACATCCCCTTTACCTAATTCGGTTTTGAGATTTGTTAAAAATTCATCGGGGGTTTTTCCCACTGGGATAAAATCTAAACCAACTCCCTTATCTTTCCAATGTTCCCAAGGATATACATTACTAGGGTATTCATTTTCCAAAACAAGGATTCGTTTTCCCTTGGGGATTTGAATGCTATGAGAATAAAGATTCATCCCCTCACTTGTGTTATGCACAATCCCAATTTCCGATGGATCACAATTTAGAATTTCTGAAATATAACCTTTGATTTTGGACTTAATCACAGGTTCTGCAAAACTGGGGGCAAAAATCCCATACCTTGCATATTCCTGAAAGTAGAGATTCATCATATCGATGGCATAAGTAGAAACAGGGGTGGTCCCACAATAATTCAACCAAACGGAATCATTTTGTACGGGAAAATACTGGGAGATCCCTTTCCATTGGGAAAAGGTAGGAAACGATGGAAGTTCGGATGGATTCAGAGACATGCAAAAATAGAAATATCTGAAGCGACAGAAGAGAAAAGTAAAAAAAAATGGGACCGTGCTCTCTTCTCGGATTTATCTCTCTCGGTCGGCGTTTAGCCACAATATTGCCCTCTTTCGAAAGCTGATTGGACCCAAAACCAAGTTTACTGCCATTATCAAATCAAATGCTTATGGGCACGGCCTTCTTGCAACAGCCTCCATCGCTCTGGATGCAGGTGCCGATTATTTGGGAGTCAATTCCTTAGAAGAAGCCCTTTCCATTCGGCGCGTTTTTCCAAAAGCCACAGTTTTGATTATGGGGAGCATTCCTGATCTGAAAGAAAGAAAGGAATCATTGGCAGATGAAAATTTTTGGGTTATGGTCTCTCGGGTGGTAGAAATGGAAATTCTCTCCAAACTTTCCCCTACACCCAAAATCCATCTGAAAGTGGACACAGGGATGTCTAGGCTTGGAATTCCCGCAAGCGATGCGGATGCTCTTGCCAAAGAAATTTTCGAAAAAAAACTCCCTCTTTCGGGAATCGCCACCCACTTTGCCAGCACAGAAGATTTTACAGAACATAGTTATTCCATGTTACAACTGAGTAAGTTTCAAGATACGATCGACACATTCGCTAAACACGGGTTTATCGATCTTATTTGCCATTGCGCCTCGTCTGCATCTGCTATGTTATTTTCAGAAGCAAGGATGGATTTGGTTCGTGTGGGAATTTCTCTCTATGGACTTTGGCCAAGTCTTGAAACAAAACTGTCCCTTTCTCTTATGAAAAAAGATGTGGGGATGTTAAAACCAGCTCTCAGTTGGAGAACCCAAATCCAACATATTCAAAATCTAAGCCAAGGTACATTTATTGGCTACGGATCTACTTATAAAACCACACATGATACAAAATTGGCAGTGGTTCCCGTCGGATACTATGAGGGACTGGATCGGAAACTTTCGAATCATGGTTATATGCTCATTCGTGGGGAACGAGCCAAAATTTTAGGTCGGATTTGTATGAATATGACAATGCTTGATATCACACATATCCCTGATGCAAAACTAGGTGATGATGTTGTCATTTTGGGTAAGTCAGGAAATGAATTCATTTCCGCAGATGATCATGCCGCTTGGACTGGGACCATTAACTACGAAGTGGTAACAAGAATTTTGGGATCGTTTCCCCGTATTATTGAAGACTAGAGGATTTTATGTCAGAGAGACAAATTTATAATTGGAAAAATCATAGATTAACCTACGTGAAACATAAATCACTCAATCCGAAGGCCAAAGAAACCATTGTCCTTATTGGTGGTTGGTGTTCTGCTGCTGGGTATTGGGGTCTTAACATACCTTTTTTTCGCCAGTTCGGAGATGTCATTGAACTAGACTTAGTTGGTCATTATCCTGCAGAAATTATTGATCAAAAAAAAGGTTTAACCCTCCAAGACTTTTTAGAAACACAGGCACAAGGAATTTGGGCTTCGGCTGGAGAAAAAGACATCACATTAGTTGGTCATTCGACAGGTGGGATGGCAGTCCTTGCCATCGCTTCCCTTTTCCCACAAAAAATCAAACAAGTGATTTCCATTGCTCCCTATGTCCACGGACCCGTACCTGGAATTTTAAAAATTGGTGTGATGGGACTCCGCGCCAACTTGGGTACTTTTTTTGACTTTGGATTCAAAATTGGAAAGGCCCTTCCCAAAGCCTTACAAATCGGATTTTCCTATGGAGTGTATGATTCGAGAGCCTTCCATGCCCGCGAAGACATCAAACAATTTTTAAAAGATTACAATCCACAATTTGAATGTTTGAATCCAAGACAAATCCTAATGATCCTAGAAATGTTAGATAGAACCGATATTCGTCCCCTAGTCTTTGGAAATCAAGTTCCTACACTCATTATGCGAGGAGAAGAGGATCCGATCATTCCAGGAAAAGATGTAATGGAACTGGAAAGAACCACACCTCATGTCAAAGCAGTGTTGTTTTCTGAATGCGGACATTTTGTACACATGGAAAAACAACAGGCAGCGGAAAAAGTTATGAAAGATTTTATTCTTATGAAAAAGGTCTCTTCCACAAAGAAATCCTTTTTCTAAAATAAACGGTGGTTCAAACTGGGAAGTTGATTTCTAATTTCGCTTAACTTTTGTAAGTCGATTTCTGCAATCGCAAAACCTTCTGTATTGTGAATCTCATCTAAAATTTCCCCCCAAGGCGAAATGATGAGAGAATGGCCAAAGGTTTTTCGGTTCCCATGTGGATCGTGGACTCCCGTCTGTCCCGGTGCTATGACATACATAAAATTTTCAATGGCACGAGCCCGTAGGAGTACATGCCAATGTGCCTCCCCTGTGGGAACGGTAAAGGCTGCGGGTAAAAAACAAAGTTCGACTCCTTTTTCGGAGAGAGCACGAAAAAGTTCTGGAAAACGAAGGTCATAACAAATGGCGGAAGAAATTTTTCCGTATTCTGTTTGGATGACATCGGGAACCTTTCCCCCACTTTCCGTAGAATTGGATTCGCTATAATTAAATCCATCACCTACCACAGCGTTGAATAAATGAGCTTTATGATACCGAAACACTTCTTTTCCTTCAGGGTCTCTCATACTAGCGGTATTGTAGACCTTTCCTGTTGGTGCTTGGGTAGGAAAACCTCCTCCTAGAAGATAGATCCCCAGGTCTTTGGCTGTTTCTTGTAAAAAAACATTTGTTTCTTCTTCGATTTGCCCCAGAAGATTTTTTTTCTCAGCTTCACTTCCCATAAAGGAAAAATTTTCGGGAAGACCAATGACCTTGGCACCAGCACTTGCCGCCTCCTCTACAAGTTGCCTACACTTAGTTAGGTTATTTGAGACTCTTGCTGTACTTGTGACTTGCACTGCGGCGGCTTTAAATTTCATTATCATAAATGAGGACTTTTATGAACCACCATTCTGAAAAAATCAATCATATCTTGGAAGCACTTCCCTATTTGATCAAATATTCTGGAAAAACCATTGTCATCAAATACGGCGGGGCGGCGATGGTGGAAGAAGAATTAAAAGCATCTTTTGCTGAAGATATTGTACTTCTAAAATATTTAGGAATCAATCCAGTTGTGGTTCACGGTGGTGGACCAGAAATTAATGCCCTAATCAAATCTCTCAATCTCAATACACAGTTCATTCGTGGACATCGGGTGACTGACGAAGCCACTATGGAAGTGGTGGAGATGGTTCTTACAGGAAAAGTAAACAAACAAATTGTTTCTCTCATCCAAGAAAAAGGTGGAAAACCAGTGGGTCTCTCTGGAAAAGATGGGGGGCTTGCTATCGCTGAAAAATATCTGATGGAAGTGGAAGCAGAAGATGGGAAGGTACAAAAAGTAGATTTGGGCCTTGTGGGTGAAGTGACTGAAGTTGATTCCAATATTTTACTCACCTTACAACGAGAAGGTTTTATACCTATTATCTCACCTGTTGCCATGTCAAAAGAGGGACAAACATTAAACATCAATGCAGATACAATGGCTGGGGCTATAGCAGAAGCACTTCATGCAGACAAACTCATTTTACTCACTGACACACCCGGCATCCTTATTGATGGCCAATTGGTAACCGGTCTCAAAAAAGCTGATATACAAGGACATATAAAAAGTGGACAGATCTCTGGTGGCATGATACCAAAAGTAGAGTGTTGTTTGCGTGCGATTGACTCTGGAGTCAAAAGAGCGCACATCATTGACGGACGTGTTGCCCATTCGGTCTTAATTGAAATTTTGACCAACCAAGGGATTGGAAGTTTGATCGAACAAGGATAGATTCGGATGCCTACAAAACTACTGACATTAGGTCTGATTTCAGACATTACAAGCCGTATCAACTCTCATGAAGATTTGGACACACTACTTAGCGAAATCATGGGAATCACTCGGGATGTTCTTCAAACGGAAGGTTCTTCCCTACTTCTGTATGATAAAGAAAATGATCAGTTAGTTTTTAATACCACCAGTGGATTAAAAGAGGAATCACTTGCACACCTAACAGTTCCTAGGGGAAAAGGGATTGCAGGTATGGTGCTCGAAACTCTCAAACCAGAAATTGTAAACGATGCCGCAAACGATCCAAGGATTTTTAAGGCCATTGACCAAAAAGTGGGCTATGTCACGAGGAACTTACTTTGTGTACCTATGGTTGCTCAAGGAGAAGTACAAGGTGTACTGGAAGCAGTCAACTCTCTCGACAATCGTGATTTTAATCATACCGATATTAAAATTTTAAAATATCTTTCTAACTTAGCAGCCATTGCCGTCAAAAATCGCCTTCTGATCGATAGCCTTAATTTAAGAGCCAACGAACTCAATGGTTTATTCCAAATCTCACAAGCACTTGCCAATATCCAAAGTTCCGACGAATTTATGGACCTTGCTGTAAAAACCATTTCCGAAGTTTTACAAGTAGATAGAGTTTCCCTTCACTTTGAAAAGATTGAAAAAAAAGGCCTGCCAAGAACAAAATCCAAAGGATTTTCTGACCAAATCCATGATGAAGATGTAGAAACTTTATTATTTGCTGACAAAGCCGATTGGATGTTCAAAGGGTATAAAATCATTACGGCAAATTCTCCGCAAGGAATGCAACTCACACACAAAGGATTATTCCAACATAGTATGATCATCTTCCCCATTCTAAAAAACAAAGAATGGCTTGGTTCCCTTTTAGTGTCCGACAAAACATCTCGAACAAGGTTTGATGAGATGGACATTCGTATTTTAAGAACTCTTACAAACCAAGTAGGTGAAGCTTATACAGCCTTACAAGTAAAGATACAAAGTGAACGATTGAAAAACATAGATCGCGATATGCAAGTTGCTGCGATGATTCAAAAACATTCACTCCCTATCATCCCGAAACAGTACTCCCTATTAGAATTTGATACCTACTACCAAGCCTCCCGTGAAATTGGTGGGGACTTCTATGATATGGTAGTACACGGTAAAGATGAAGTGTCTGTGATTATCGCGGACGTTTCGGGGAAAGGAACTCCTGCGGCTCTTTTTATGGAATTTTCTAAAACGGTTTTACAACAAGAGGTTGCAAAAACCACTTCGACAAGTGAAGCGCTCTTCAATGCAAACCAAATCTTACAAGACAAATCGGGATTTCTTATGTTTGTCACTGCGATGCTAGTGAGAATCAATATGACAAAAAAAGAATTAACTTATTCTTCTGCAGGTCATAACTTACAAATCATTTATCGCAAAAAACATCATAAAATCCAACATCTTTCTGGCAAAGGCCAACCGATGGGAATTGGGAAATGCGATTTTTCAGAACACACAGTGAGTTATTTACCGGGTGATCTTTTGGTTTTATACACTGACGGTGTTACAGAAGCCATGAATATGAAAGAGGAACTTTTTTCAGAAGAAAGACTCGAATCGGTAATTTTATCTCATATCAACGATCCTCCAGAAGTCATTAGACAAGCTATTTTACAAAAAGTAAGTGAATTTGTGGGAGAAGCAGAACCTCACGATGACCTTTCTCTCTTTATTATTCGTCTAAACTAATAATAAAGGAGTTTTTATGAAACGCATTTTATATGCAATGGCAGTGTCCTTACGATTGGATAAACTGCACAAAGCCATGTTAGATGCTGTCATCGAAACACGGGTCAAAAACGCGTTACAGGCATCCGATAAGTTACGCAAAGAACAGGACCGTTTGCGAGAAATAGAATTCCGAAAACAATTGGATGACCTACAAAACAACCATAACAGCAGTTTTGAAAATTATAAACTAGAAACAGAAAATCTAATCCGTATTTTCAAAAACCAGATCCTTGTTGAGAAAAAAGAAGTTCTCAAAGAACGCGAGATCGTAAAAGAAATGCAACGCCAAGCCATGATCCGCGAAAATAGATTCCAACATTATATTTTACGATTCAAAGAAATCCTATTTGTAAATAAAAAGGTAGTGGAATCTATCCAAAGTTTGGTCAAAGTAGAATCGAACATCGAAGATCTGTTATACGAAATTGACAACTACGACGAAAGTAAGTTTATCAAAAAACCAGAAATGATTTTGGATACCGAGTTTCTAAAAGAACTCCATAAAAAAGAAGAAGAGATCCGGGACAATATTCTTAAGTTTCAGAAAAAAGTGGAAAATAGCTGATCATAAAGATCAGCTATTCGCCTTCATTATAATTATCTTTTAACTTAACATTACACGATTTTCTCTATCTAGCTCTCCCCTTTTCCAAAGGAAATAAATCGCAGGATAAACAATAAGCTCTAAGACAAAACTTGTTGCAAGCCCTCCGACCATTGGAGTTGCTATTCTTTTCATCAAATCCGATCCAGAACCAGTGGCCCACATGATTGGCAACAATCCTATAAATCCAGAAAGGACAGTCATCATTTTGGGACGAACTCTGTGAACCGCACCTTCGATAATGGCTAATTTCAAATCGCCAATTGTTTTTAGACGATTAGAATTTTTATGTTTTTCATAGGAAAGATCCAAATACATTAACATAAACACACCCGTTTCAGCATCTAGTCCGAGTAATGCGACAATCCCCACCCAAACTGCTACCGAAATCTGATAATCCAAAACAAATAGAAGCCAGAATGCACCAATCATGGAGAAAGGAACCGCAGTCAAAACGATTGCTGTTTTTGTTATCGATTTAGTATTCATATAAAGTAAAAAGAAAATCAAAACCAAAGTGATGGGAACCACAATGAACATCCGGTTTCGAACTCGAATGATATTTTCATATTGCCCACTCCATTCCAAAAAAACACCTTTAGGCAAATCAATTTCCGATGTTACAATCGTTTTCATTCGGTCGACAAAACCGAGTAAGTCACTCTCCGTGGTATCCAAATAAACATACCCGGTTAAAAATCCATTTTCATCTCGGATCATCGTTGGCCCAATATTGTATTCAATGGATGCAAGATAACTTAAAGGTATGTGTGCCCCTTTCTGTATAGGAATCAAAACCTTAGAAATCATTTCCAAACTATCTCTATACTCTCTTGGATAACGAATTTGAATTGAATACCTTTCTCTTTTTTCAATCGTGGTGGAAATGGTTTCCCCTCCCAAAGCAGAAAGAATTGTTTTTTGAATTCCTTCGACAGTAAGCCCATATTTTGCAGCTAACTCACGTTTTATTTTTATATCAATATAATATCCCCCCGAAGTTCTTTCCGCAAATATAGAACGAACGCCCTCTCTGTTTTTTAGCACGTTCTCAATATGGATTCCCACTTCTTGAATTTCTTCCAAGTTTTCACCTAATACTTTAATTCCAATTGGTGTCCGAATCCCCGTTGATAACATATCGATACGCGCACGAATCGGTTGTGTCCAGGCATTAGAAAAACCAGGAATCGTAAGCTTCTCGTTCATCTCTCTGACAAGGCCTTCTTTGGAAATGCCGGGCCTCCATTCTTTTTCCGGTTTCAAAGTAATGACTATTTCGAACATAGAAATAGGAGATGGATCCGTAGAAGTTTCAGCCCTTCCGGCTTTGCCATAAACTGATTTTACTTCAGGAAAACTAGACAACCTTTGGTCCATGAGCTTTAGCACTCGTTCCGCCTCACCAATGCTAATTCCGGGTAAGGTAGTGGGCATATAAAGAATAGATCCTTCATTGAGTGGAGGCAAAAATTCAGTTCCTAGTTTAAAATAAATGGGAATTGTTAATACAAAAAGTCCAATCGCGAATGTTATAGTTAACTTTGGATGGATTAATACTTTTTTGACAATCGGTTCATAAAAAGAATATAACCTTTTACTAATGGGATGGTTGTCTTCTGAATAATATTTACCAACAAAAATATGGGTTAGAATGGAATTTATAATCGGAGTGAACTTAGTAAACGGATCCATCCTAGTAAATAACATTCGAAAAGCAGGATCGAGTGTAATGGCAAGGAGAGCTGCAA
>NZ_RQHT01000011.1 GCF_004770905.1 Leptospira bandrabouensis
AACGTATGGTAGTTTGTGTTTGAAGTTGGGGCCGTAGCCTCAAGTTGCTCCGTAGAGCTTGCTTGAGATTCAGTGGGTCCATCCGTAGATGGTGTCGCATCGCCTGTGGTAGGGGTTTCCTCCGGTGGTTTTGCGTCTGCGTTCTCGTTCTTTGGTTGTTCCTGAATCCCTTCCGCAGTCGTAACTGTTGGTTGCTCCGTAGAGCTTGCTTGAGATTCAGGATTTGTCTGAGGTTGATTATTCTTTGCCATCGTTTTCTCCGTCAAGTAATTCTTCATAAGAAGACGATTTTCCTTCGGAACCTGGCTCTGGAGGATTAGCTCCTTGTGGTTTTGCAGAAAGTTTTACGAGTCCTGCATCAACGAGTCCTTTGAACTCATCTAATTTTGAATCAACGAACTGTTTGAATTCTTCCTCTGGTTTTTCTTTCGGTTGAAAACCAATGGAAACTTTCTCCAAATAGGTTTTGTGTTCTGGAGTGAGAGATCTTTCTTTAACGATCGTCTCAATGTGTTTTGAAGATTGCGTTTGAAATAAATCCGATTTCACTTTCTGATAAGATTCTTTGATTGAATCTGCGTCTTTTGCCTTCTGTGCAAATGTATCAATCTGCGATTGGGCCGTATGGACAAAATGCCGTCCAATTGCATCAGCAAGTCTATGATCTTGCCCTGGTTCGTATTCGATTTTCCCTTCTTTGAAGGAAATTTTTCCAACTAACTCTGGAACAGTCCAGATTCGTGTAGCAGGAATTCCATTGTCTTTGATCATCTTGATCGCTTCTTCGATTGTCATTGGCTTCTTATTCTCCTTGTTGTCTGGTTTTCCGGGTTCCAGATCCGGTTCTGGTTCTGGTTCAAAAAATTGCATTGAAGCTACGAGCTCAGCACCCTCGACTCCAGGAACATCTTTTCCCTTTTTCCCGAGAGCGACTCCAGTTAGCTGTTTGATGGAATTTACAATGCCTTTGTCAGGAAGATCTTCGTAGGAAATATCCGCTTCCATCGATATCACATCATAACTGTGATCTTTTTCCGAAGCAACTGCCACATAATGATGAAGCTTTCCTCCAATATCTCTGAGTGTGCTTCCTACGATGTTACCTACTTTTGGACGTGATTCATCGATTCTAGTTTCACCATGACCCGCATAAGCTTGGATCGAAGTATGAACTGTGCTGTACAAAGACTTGATTGCATTCGCTGTCCATTCCAAAGGTTTAGATAGTCCACCGAGGATTCTTGGATTCGAAAAACCTTCTTTTGCCAGAAGATAGACTTTTACCACCTTTCCGGAAAGAGAACCTGGATCCTTTACTATGGATCTCCAATCGATGTTTGCTTGAATATAGCCATGAACGATCATTGAATCACCTCTTCTTCATTTGTTTGAGTATTCAAAAGCGCATTTGAAATACCTGCGATCTCTCCACTTCTTTCATCTGATAGGCGCTTGATTTCTTCCTCTGAATCGATATTTGGTAGCATTTCTAAGAAAGTTCTAACTGAGATTTGCTTTGCATTTACGAGAGGTTGGAACGTATCAATCAAAAGTTTAATTTGTGCAGCAGAGATTTGTGGAAGTGTTGCATAAAGACCAATTGGATTCAAAGCAGATCCAAAAAACTGATTTGAGATTGCACAAACATTGATGCAAATCTGAGTCCAAAGCTCCTGATGTCCGATTCTTTCCATCACAGTTGCGCTGTTTGTATCAGAAGCTATCTCAACTGCAGTCGCTCGATTCGACATTAGCTCTGGATACCAAAGATAGATAGGATATCCCGACATAACGGAGATCCTTTGTGCTCTAACTTGGATGTTTCGGTCCAAGGATTCAACACCGGAAAGATCTGCCTGTACATATTTTAGAGTAGTCTTCCAGGTTACAAGGCCCTGACCTAACTTCCATTTTCTGCTACCTTCATCTTTTGGGCCACCATTGGGAGGCTTTCCTGATACTATATTTCTCAACGGCTCAAAGAAATTTTGTTCTTCCGTATCGAGATGAGGAGTTGGATCCGCAAAATACTCATTTACTTTTGACCAATGTTTCATCTGCCTATCTATCTCTTCGATATCATTGAGGCAGTAGGCAACTTTGGGAGGGATCTGTTGCTCTCCAGTCATTTCGTCATTGTTTGAGTACGTGAGATAAACCAAGTAAGGCGAAAAGATTTCGTATTCACCATCTTTTGTGTCGTAACCGATCCCTTCTACTTTTCCATATTTATCGTATTTGAGACGGTATTTGTATTGAGAGTAAGGAAGCGCTTTGAGACCGATGTCTCCAGTTTCCATAACATACAAGCAAACTGCAAGACGGCCCTCGCGTTCTGCAAGTTTTGCGAATTCCACAGTCTTTTTGTAAACGTTCGCTCTTTGGAACCAATCCTTCAGAATATCAGTTGTCTTCTTCTCTCCTGATAGAGAAATTTCTCCACCTGCAATGGCTGATGCTCGGAAGTCCACAATTGCCCTTACTGCGAGAGCACCTAATTCATCTATGAAATGATACTTCTCACGAATAGCTTTTACAGCTTTCTCATATTTAAGCGATTGCTCCCTTTCCTCTTTCTCTTTCGAAAAGACTGCAGCAGAGGTGGAGTCCGGTTCCTTCGGGTATCTCCATGCCTGGATCGAAGCTGTAATGCGACGTAATATTGACACTTTTACGATTTAGCGAATACTAGGGGACTAACATCAAGCAAATTTTTGTTTAGTAAGTTATACGCGCCGGCTGCGCCGTCTGCTTGGTCATCATGAGCATAGTCTTTATCATTATCTGTTAACATAACTAACTCATCGATGAAAGCAGCGTTCCAAGGAGCACGAACAAGTTTAGTGATTTTGTTTTGTACCGAAGCGGAGAACGGTGACCAACGAACATGCTTTGCTCCTGTCTCAGATTGAATTGTCACATAGAATCCAGAGAGAGATCTTGCCATATCTTCTGATTGGTCCTTCCCTGCTTGGCCTGGATCTTGGAAAAGTAATATTCTATTTCCCATACCATCAAGCTGCGCAGTTTGGAGGATTTTGGATTTCACATCAGATGCTCTTTTTCGAAAACGAATTACATCGAGAATATAAAAATTTTTTGCATGATCCACACCTATTTTTACACCAACTGTCCAGTCTGGATCTGGATATGATTCGGATGGTTCCGATGCTGCTCTATCCCAACATCGTACAGATTGGATGATACCAGGAACCTGGTGTGGTTCGATGATTTCGAAATCTTCTCTGGAAAAAAACATTCCTGCTTCCGATGAGATATTCCAATCTCCATACTCCCAAGCTCTTCTCAAATATTCAGGAAGGTCTTCTGTTGCTCGAGCTAAATAGGCAGGATCTTTTTCCATTAAAATGAGATTGTCGGAAAACAAAGAAGGAATATAACATCGGGACCAACCCATTGGAGACGTATCGATCTTATAAGGATTGTTTACTGAATACCTTTCTTTAATTAATGTGTGTCCTCTTCCACCTGGATTGGCAGTAACGACAATTCGAGGAGGAAGTCCAGATCCACGAATGGTAGACTTGAGCTTATCAATTCCAAGAAAAGATTTGAAATTCCCAACTTCATCAAAGCCCAGCCAGCTGTATTCATGGCCCTGATAGTTATCTGCGTCGTCCGGTGATTCTAAATAGCGAAGTTTTAGGAATGCTCCACTTGGATGTGTATATACATTGTCCCCTTTATTTCGTACGAAACCCCACGGTTCCAAAAATTCACGGCATTTTGAAACGATATCATCTAGTTCAGCATAAGTTCTTCGGAAAATAACACCCCTAGTTTTTCCTTTGAGAATTTTGTATTGGGAAAGGAAATCTAAAAGTAAAGCAGCTGTCTTGCCTCCTCCTCGTGCTCCTCCGAAAAGTATTTCATTCGCAGGACAAGCAATCAGCTGGGCCTGTTTGAATTGAGGTTTTAGGATTGTTGGTTGAATCGTTTGTTCCATTCATCAAAATCCATTCTGTCTGGAACGACGAGGATTGGTGTGACAGTTGGCAACGGTAGACTCCCATTCAACTCCAATTTAGCTTCTGGTTTTCCCATGATTCGATCCCACAACAAATCCATATTTTTGTTTCGGCCTCCTCCTTTCTTTTTCCCAAATTCCTTGAAAGCAGACATTACACCTTGTTCTAGTAGGTTTTCAGGAAGAGGGAGGTTATCTGGATCTGCTGTAGAGTATTTATAGTAGGCTCGAATCAAATTCTCTTTGGAAGCTGTTCTCATTTCTAGAATATCTTTTGGCAATGGAGGCCTGCCTGATGGATTCCCTGATTGACCTTTCCTAAAAGTCGTCTTGGAATTCTTTGCTGTTCCTCCTGTTTTTTTCCTGTTAGCAGGTGTCTTACTCATCAATACAGCTTAAAAATACATATAGCATTGCTTTCAAGCTTTTTCCAGTTTTGGATATAATTAGAACTGGATCAAAAGATAAATTTATCTTTTGATCGGGAACGTTAGTAGTCAGTGCGTGTATTTCTTCTAACTAAAGAATTTCCATGTGCTTTTCTGCGAATCTATACAATTTATAAAGAAGGGCCTGCGATTCTTCATAATTTAAATATGGAGTAGCCGCATGATAAACAAAAGCACCTGATTTTTTTATCCAAACACGTGCCATAGGTGCATCACATTCTTTTCCCCAAACGATGAATAGAATTCGGGAAGGGTTCCCTGAGTTCATTCGCATGACTCCGCGAAATAGTCGATCATTGAGTGAAACTTCGATAGAGATTGTCGGCCGTTTAGTTATTTGCATCTGAGATACTCCTGGTTGTTTTTAATTCCAATGATTGTTTTCCGGCATAAGAATCCTTCTTCTCGCTTTTAGAAAAATTTCTTTGTCCTTTTCAATGCCGATAAAGGATCTGTTTAGTTCAGCACATGCAACACCGGTGGTCCCGGAGCCCATACAGTTGTCCAAGACTAAGTCTCCTTCATTGGAATAAGACAGGAGAAGGAACCGCATAAGGGAAAGAGGTTTCTGTGTTGGGTGCATCCCCTTCTCGCTTTCCGATGGGAAACACAATACGGAATCCGGGAAACGAGATCCATCATCGATGTATTGATAGTCCTGAGATTTTGGGCCGCGGATTTTGAAGAGTTGGCTCCCAGCGTTTCCTACAAGTTTTCCTTTCTTAGCGAAGTTCTTTGATACTTCATACTTCTGAGGATTGTAAGTAGGAAGCTTTTGGTAAAAAATACAAATGTTTTCATGCGATTTGTTTGGCATCTTCCTTGCGTTAAGGAATCCACTGGACTTTGTTTTATACCAAATCAACTCGTATCGGAACTCTTTCCGGTTGCTGTTTATCAAATCTGTTGTAAATGGTTGTGAGGCTGTAAGAACAATGGCGCCATTCGGTTTTATTACTCGGTGATATTGATTCCAAAGTTCACTGAATGGTAAAACCTTATCCCACTCACAGTCTGTTGTTCCGT
The DNA here is from genome assembly GCF_004770905.1 of Leptospira bandrabouensis. Classification (NCBI taxonomy): domain Bacteria; kingdom Pseudomonadati; phylum Spirochaetota; class Leptospiria; order Leptospirales; family Leptospiraceae; genus Leptospira; species Leptospira bandrabouensis. Next base: position 5,464 of record NZ_RQHT01000011.1, read on the forward strand.
ACGGAAGGTCGGTAAGGATCAAATCAATGGAATGGTCTTTGATCTTTGGGAAAACATTAAAGCAGTCGTCGTTATAAAGTTGAACATTCACATTGTCAGAGATGCTAAACCTTTGTGTAGTGTATAGCATTTTAATTTTTCCCAACTCCACCTTTCTCGAAATATTCAGGTGGTGGAGGAAATATAGATGACCTTATTACATATAGATCCTCTTCATATTTTCCACTTCCTAAATACCATAATGCAAAAAATGGATTTTTTAAAATCATAGTGCAAAAATTCAAACGAAACTTCGCTATAGTTAATTGTTTTTCTTTTGTGCTAAACATATCACATTCCTTTAATTACTTTTTGTGTGCTTACACCAAAGGATTTACATAAATCTATTAAATCACGGTATTGAACTGGATTGCCTGGATCGTTATATGAGGTGGATCTTAGCTGTATCTTCTCCACCTCATCCAAAAACTTCCTTTGTTCTACTCCGCAAGTAGGACGGGAAGCGAGCTGCTTAATCCAATCAGATACAATCATTAACTTCGGGGATTTAGATTGTAAAATTTCCTCTAAGACTAATGATAACATAACTTTATCGCCGTGATATTGCTCTATGAGTTTATTTAGTTGGTTCATTTCTTCAATTTTTCCTTTCTTCGCCATTCTTTAACTATTGGTTTCAACGCCTCTATATCGAACTCTTCTATCCCAGCTTTTCTCATCTCGTTTATTGTCATCGGACACCCCTTGAAAACGTCTAAGGCAATTGTATCTTCACCATGCGTTCTTATAATTTCGGCAGTTGCGCAAAGATAACCTTTTTCGAATTCGTGATTTTTCTCACTCATACAATCCTCATCCAATGAACGTTTTCAATCTACCAATGTGATCTACTTCGTTCTCAATATAGTTTTTAATCTCGCGAATTCTTTTCCTAAGACTAAATCGCTTGTTCCTCTTCATCGGGAACGTATCAATGATCTTTTGAACTGTTGAGATCCGTATTTGAATCGCTTCCAGATCAAGCCTACCTGTTTCCGGGTTATAAAATTCCTTCAGATATTTTGGAAGGCCGAGACGTTGGGTCCATTCGATTCCGACATAAGTTCCATCACTTCTGAACTTACCCCTTTCCAGCCTTTCCTGGTCATAGTCTTCCTTTGGCATCGGTGTTTTGCCTTTATTCTTTTCTCTGTAGAAGTAGGCTTCATATTCTCTTTGAGTTGAGCGAGGATCAAGTGTCATAATTTAGCCCTCCCGATCGTTGAAAGTGGAGCCCAGTAAATCAGCTTCCTTTCTTGGTATTCATGAAACCATTTCCAAAAATCTTCCAAAGTATCAAAGCCATCGTTCTTGGCAAAGGCTAAGACACCATCATATCGATAAACCAGACCACTCCCGTTTTCGATAAGAACTCTTTCCTTTTCTGGATTGATGATTATTGGAACTGTAAGGGTGCATATTGAAGTAGCAAACTCATGATATTTTTTTGTTCTGACGCCAGTGGCCATGTTCATAATTCGTCCAGGACTCCAACGATTATGTGCATCTTCTCTGATAGTGTGGATTTTTTCTCCTGAGAGAATCTTGGGTACGAAACGTTCATTGAAGCCTATAATCATAAAACCCCCTTCTTCTTGTAAAACTTGAAACTTCGATCATCATGGCCGGAAGAAGGATCAATAGAGATCCTTCCGAGGTAGTCATATTCATTTCCAGACCAAACAGGTTTTGAATAGTCCTTCCAAATCAGGATTCCACCTGGTTTCAGGACTTTGTGGACTGATTTCAATACCTTTGCTTTATCCACCAAACTACAGTTATATATTTCTTCACTATGATACTTACTCCAAGGAGGATCTGCCATCACAACGTCAAAATATTCCTTTGGAAAGCGAAGGTGAACTTCAGTTGCATCCCCTACTACATCACGGACGGGAACTTGGGTTCCGATCACTGCAAAATTACTGTCTAAACGACAATATGGTCCAGCTGGTATCGAACCGGAAAAGAGGTGAAGGAGGTTCCCCATATCTGGAATGGCCGCATTTAACCTGACCATATCCTGAACTGCGTAGGCTCCTTTGTATCCAGAAATGTTTTTGAAGTTCTGGCCGTAATCCCATTCACCAAAGAAACGTTTCCCATTTGGATAAAGGAAAAGGGATTCAGGAAGGCCCATTAATCTCGCATACTCATTGTAATTTTCAACGATCGATAGAGGGGTGATATTAATCACAATGCTATTCTGCATAGTAGGATAGTGCCTCACTACAATGATCTTCTATATCTTGATCCGTTACATCAGCCCAGGTATTACAACATAAGGAATCTAGCAATTCACCATCATCTAGTGAATCTCTTTCACCTTCAGCTATTTCCTTTGAGGCCGTTTTCTCCAAAAACCAAAGGAATATTTTTTGTCTGACTTCCTGTTCTGACTTCACGGTTTTTCCTCCGAAAAATAGTTTTTTATGATCTCGAACGCTTGTAAGGCGCTAAATGCAAAATGGAATTCGTGATTTTGTGCTACTAGGAAACGGCCAGTCTCAATCTGGTTTTTTACTCGTTCGTCCTTTGGTGTTTTACCATCCTTCTTGAATAGTTTTTCATCCTTCTTTTTCATCTCAATCCAAAGACCGATTTTCCCTTTTCTTGCGTACGGAAAATGTAAGTCGGACCAACCAGAAGTAACACCTTGTTTCTTTGCAAAAAGAGGATTCCTTTTACCTGCTTCCATCCCAGTCCTAAACTTAAGCGTTGGATACGTTACGCCAAGTAAGTGAATGAGGGATGCTTGCTCTTGTGCTTCAGAAGGGACACCAAGAATTGATTTCTTGGTTCTTGATCTTGTTCTAGTCTTCATCTTCAAATTCTCCGTCGGAGTTATCTTCTGTATCTGAAACGATTGAAAGGTTTAGTTGTGAATTTTCCTTTCGAGTAGATTCCTTGATTTCTTTTTGCTTCTTTTCAACTTCCTTATTGAAATTACTTAGATGTAGATCCGCTTCGGAGAAAAACTTTTCACAAAGCGAACGTAATTTTTTAAATTCCTTCGACTCTACTGATTGCAATATTTCATCTAAGCATGCACGAGTTATGATCATGTTATGAGATATTGGCAAAAGCGTTTCTGGATCATTAGATTGGAATTGTAATTCGAATATTGGCCTAGCTCTACCTGCTAATTTGAAATCCTTTTGTTTTATAAAATTTATTTGAATTTTCTCGATAGAAGGTAACCGGCTGTATTTATCTTTAATTCGATTTTCTCTAAGGGACAATTCTGTTGCTTCAAATTGAAGAGCGAGATTTGCAAGATGGGAATTTAGATCCCTTTCGAGATCTTTCGATGTTGGCAAATCCCACCCTTGGATTTCGTTGATCAACTTTTTCATAGATCCAACGATTTTCCAGATGTTTGTATTGGTTTTCTCTCCGGTATCCACAGTAATTTCATAGTTTTGAAGAACTTGTGCTTTTAATTTGAGAGATGTTTTGATATCGGCTGAAACTACAGTATATGTTTTTTCTGCAACTTCACGATCGATTTGATCTTCTGTTTTTTGTGTAAGTGTTGCCTGAGTCATAATTATTAAGCTGCCTTGTTTTTGTTTTTCTCGAAATATTCCATCGCTCTCTTCATTTGAACCGTATGTAATGAAACAGGAAAGTTTTCCAGTTTCAACGTTGGCATTTTAACCTTGTATACAGTTGTTAGCCTGCGAAGGAACTCTAGAATGTTCTGTTCTAAATCACCTTGTTTGTTCTCGCAATGTTCGAGAATGAACTTCTCCGGGTGTTCCCGAAAGGAAACGCTTGGGTTAAGAGAATTAGGTGCACTCATATACTTTGATCTCCTTCATCCATTCATCGAATGAAACATCTGAAACCAATTCCATCGGTTGAACTTTTACAACTTCAACTTTTGGCTCCTGTATATCAGGGAAAGGAAGAATATCTGTTGGCCGTGTTCTAGAATAAACGAGGGCCTTGTTCCGAGCCGGCCGAGAAGCGTGAACCCAACCTTCCTTTCGAAGCCATCTTAAATCGTAGTCTACCATTGCGTAAGTCCACCGAGGCATTCCCAAAGGGGTGTTCTCGTTCGCTAGATCAACGATATGTTTAATCCTACCCTGCCATGACTCTTTCGATCCTATTCGAAAGTAGATCAGCCCGAGAATGAAAAGTCTCCTACCACTACGAATTCGCAATGGTGCATCAAGTGGCATTTTAGACCAAAAATCATTCATAGTTTACCGCCTAATGGAAGGTAACGAACTACTTCAACTGAACGCTTTGGTTTCAAATTGATCCTCAATACCTGCTGACTCATTGCTCGGAGGAATGGCCTCCCCCAAGCAACACTTCCTAACACAATCGAATGATACATCAGCGTGATACCTAGTTCAAACATTGCTTCGTTCATAGAGAAATTACCTCACGTTGTGTTTTTTCTATTTTTCCATCCGCGACTCGAAAAACACAGTCAGCGAGATCCTGAATTTCCGGTTTATGTGAAACGAAAATGACCTGTTTGAATCCACCTAACGTCATCGCCTTATCCAACATCTTTTGGTAAAGGTAGGCGTTTTTTTGTGTAAGTCCTCCATCCGCTTCATCTCGGATCAGAGTTTCAATGGCCTTTCCTGTTTTTTGAATCTTGTATACGGCCACACCTAATGAGATTCCTTCTTTGATGATGGCCTCCTGTCCCCCGGATTTATTATCTACGAAGGTTTCCTCACCGGTCTCTTCATCGTATACTGCAATGGAGAAGTCCTCTTTGATCGTTCCTTTCCCAGTTTCCTTTGTTGTTTTAAAGGATACTTGAAATCGGGATCCGTAGCATTCCGAAAGAACATCATTGATGGTTGCTGAAATCTCTGGACCACTCGCATCCAGCTTTAGGGCCCGAACACCTTTTGGAGAAAGGGCCTCGCAAAGATTTTTGATCCGTCCAAGCCTTTCCAATTTAGTCTTGGTACCAAGTGATTCCAGTTTCTCTTTTGCTTCTTTTACCTGTAAAAGTTTTGATTCAAATTTGGAAATATTAGATACAAGCTCATCTCTTCTCTGATTCAAAATTGTCTTTTTGGATCGGGCTTCGCTCAGTTCCTTCTCAATTAAAAGTTGTCCATCAACATCGGATTGTTTTGCGGTGATCAAAGATTCGATTTCGGAAAGCTTCGATTCCAAATCCTTTTTCTTGTTCGTTGAGATATCGATTTTAGCCTGATAATCACGGATCCGTTCATCTATTAAATCTAAATGAGCAAGATGTTTTAGAGTTTCATCGAAAGTAGAGATTTCAGTTTTCTTTTCTGAAATTTGTTTTCTGATTTCATCTTCTTTGTTTCTTAGCTCCTTAACTGAATCGAAAGTTTTCAGTTTTTCGGATGTGAGCAATTTTTCGGAATCGATTCTTTGCATTTCCAACTTAGAAGAATCAATTTTTTTAACCTGCGATTCCACTTGTAGAGTAATCGAATCAAATTCTTTCTGTAGCTCTTCGATTCGACCTTTCGATTTTACAGCATCGGCCAGGAGTTCGCAGGCTTCTGTTAGTTGCTTGCCTGATACTTCAACTCCATTGCAGGGAACTCTTTCGAGAAGGCTTGCTTTCTTTTGGCATTCGGTCACTTCCGAAGTCAACTTTGCGAGCTTCGATCGATACTCGGAAAGGAGTGTGTTCGCAGTATCAAATTCATTGCGAGTCGATGTCTTCTGGTTTTCGAGTTTTTCAAGTTCAAGAGTCACCTCTTTATTTGAATTTTCAATTGCCTTCGTTTCGATATCGATTTTGGTTTTGATTTCTAGGATTGATTTATCCAATTCCGAAATCTCTTTTTCCAAACAATTTTTCTTTTCGACTGCAGTTCTGATCTCAGGTTCTTTTTCTTTTAAAGCCTCGTTGTTTCTGAGTCTCTCGGATAGATCCTCGATTTCCTTTTCCAAAACCTCTTTGTCAGCTGAAAGAGTTTTTTTAGATTCAATCAATTCTCGAACTTCTGTAGATCCTGCTTTGTAATCCGCTAACCTTTGTTGGATTTCTGATAGAACTTTTTCCAAAGATAGAAGTTCGCCTTCCACTTTGGTTTTTTCTTTCAGATCATCACTCAAACTATTCTGAGCATTCGATTCGCCTTCGATGATAAAGTTTAAATTTTTAAACAATACATCATCTGCAGCAATGCTACTCTCAAGAGCCTTTCTTTCACTTTCAAGAAGCTCGAATTCCGAATCGTATTCTTGGAATCCCAAAAGGTTTCCGAGAAGCTCTCTGGATCCTGCTTGGTCCAGGGACACGATGTGACCCTTCCCTTTTTGGCTGTGGTACAGAGCCGATAGGAAAAGTTCCTCCGGAAGATCAGTGTGTTCCAAAAACTTTTCTTGGAATTCTTTGAGCTTCCCTTCTGTGACTGCTTTCCCATCGACATAGAGATAAGGCTTTTGAGTTTTCGCAATTGGATCGATGAGTCTTTTTACGTGAATCAGCTTTCCATTGAATTCGGCTTTCACTTCGATGGAGGATGTTTTGTCTTTGAAACATCCGTAAATCGCACCCTCTTCTCTTCCTGATTCCGAACGTCTGTTTGGTGTCACTCCATAGAATGCCATCGAAAGAGTGTCTAAAAGTGTTGTTTTCCCGGATCCGTTATCGCCAACGATGGCAATCTTTGAATCATCTCCGGGAGTCCATGTGATCCCGTCTGGAAATGGGATAGATCCTTTGTTTTTTATTTCCAAGATTTTCATGCCGCAACCTCTTCTTTTACTTCCTGAGCTTGAATGATAGCTCGACGTTCTGCGAGATGGATTTCGATATCAAAATCTTCCATCCCTTTGCTTTTGAAATAGATTCGAAGGGATTCTTCGATATCGTTTGTCTTTGCTATCTCCTCGTTTCGAACTGCAATTTTTGTGACTGTAGTTTTCTCGATTTTTACCGTTGGATCTACTGCAGATAGAATCTCTTTCAGATTGGTGGGAATTGTGTGAGTGAGTTCTTTATCTACCGTGTAACGAAATCGAAGTTTTGCATTTGATTCCGAAATCTTTGTCAGATCGATCGTTTCACCAGATTCCCCAATAAATTCGGTTCCGTTCCACTTTGCAGAAATAGAAATCATCGGCTCTGGATTCAGTGAAATGAATTCAGGCATTTCATCCCATAATCCTCCATTCCAAGTCCAAATCAAAATTCCTTTATCGTCTTTCGCCTCTCCCCATGTTTGGCGAGTGATCGATCCAGGATACCAAACCTTGCCACCGACATTTTGTACTTTGTGGTAGTGGCCACCAACAACCGGGCATCCAAAAGATTCGAGTAGGCCGAGCGGTAAGTGAATTCCGTTCATCCGAGGGATGCGGTCGTTATCCAATTTTGCATCCGAGATTGTTCCGTGAAAGGGAACAAAAGAAGGAAAATCAGCATTCTGAATTTTTTGGTAATAAGAATCCAAAAGATCCATAAATGCATTGGTTCCTTTCTCCGCTAACTGCTCGACACTCTTTGATTGGAGAGCCAGGGCACCTGCAGAGAAATGTGGAATCGTAAGGAATTGGATACGCTCTTTTTCCTGACCTAGATAGAAATCAAAGATTTCAGGAGTTTCCGAAACATAAACATTCCCAAAAACTCGACTCTGATAGCATAGGAGTTCTTTCGGTTTATCGTGGTTCCCTCGAATGACAAGAATCGGAGTATTTGCCGCAAATCCATCAATGAACTGTTTGAAAACTAACCTTTGTTCTTCAGTGGAAACATCCTCAAAGATGTCTCCACCAACGCATACGAGGTCCACATTCCGTTCCCGAAAGATTTCGCCTGCCTTGAGAAGTGCGATTGCTTCCTTGGATTCGAATCCACCTTGGAGATGGATGTCTGCAATGTTACCAATCTTAATCATAGCTTTGCCTCCTTAGGATTCAATTCCCGATATTTGTTCCCGAGTAAAGTTTTCAGACCAAGGAAAACTAACTCGTCTTCGATGATATCTTGCGAAAGAGTATCCCGTAGCTCTTCCCATCGTTGCTTAGTGGAACATTCTTTGATCCAATTCTTGAATTCATCAGCTGTGTATGGTTTTTCGATCGCAGGTGCAGTATCTCCATAAAGGCTTTCTTTTGCTACAGTTGCCGATGCCTCAATGGTTTTTCCTTGCTCGAGCGATTCGATAGATCCATCGCCAACTATGGCCCGGACACAAACCCACATCTTTTGAGCCTCCTCTCTCTTCATTTGAGTAGGGATCGCAAGCATCTCTTTGATCGCATTTCGTTTCGCTTTTCGATCAACACTCTCATAAATGTGAGCTTGGTTTTTTCCAGAAGACGTCGTAATTGGAAGGCTTTTTCCTACTGGAGATGATTTAACAATTGTTCCATCTGGCAATCGTAGAGAGGCAACATACTCGATACGCAAATGAGGTATACCATTGAGCTTGGTTTCATCTTCTGTAACTTTCTCAAGTCGGATTCCCATTGCTTGGGCAATATTGATCACCTTTTCAGATTTCAACATCACGTGACCTGGTTTTAGATTTACCTCAGAGGCATTCTTTTCATCCCACAAATCATCATCATTTACTGTTACAAACTGTGGTTTTAGTGAGATTCCTTCCGGGAGGGAGTTCATTAGAAACTGCGAAAACATTACGATATTGTATTTCTCTGTTGGGAACAATGTCTTAAGGTTTTTGAGTTTCTCGATTGGGTCCTTTGCATACGCACTGGGATTGATCTCTCCGTTCGAAAGCAAGATCGAATTTTCTTGTGTTGTTGATTCAGCCATGTTGTAGCTCCTTTTCTATTTTTCCGTTAAATTCCATTTCCAGTTCGTAGGTATCATAACCGTATCCCTGGAGGATTGTGATTGCTTCGGAGTGATGGTATTTCAGATCAATTAGGATCTGATAAACATTTCTCACTGAAAATATTCCCTGATCGACATCGAGTGAGAATTCCATTATGTTTTCACCTCACAGTATACTGGTGGGATTAGTCCTTGGGATTCAAGATGTTCTGTTATTTCGCTTAGAAGTGGCTCTCTACCCAAGTCTCTCGAAAGTTCAAATCTTGATTGGTCTACTAGTTTTGTGAGCTTATCAAAATCATCCTTTGCAGCTTCGATCCGAACATCCTCATATAAATCGAAATGGTTACATGCGTTATCCCAACGGTCGCAAAAAAGTTTTCGGCTTCCATCGTAGGAATAATCTTTCCAGCGTTTGAGCGCTCGTTTAGCACCGCATTTCGGACATTTGTTGGAAATAGTATATTTCTTAAGGTGTTCTGGAAATCCACCGTGGTCGGATCTATCTGGAATCGTTACTGTGATTGTCTCATCTTCTGAATTCATTGGTTCTCTCCTTTTCTAAAGTACTTGCAAAGAAGAGATGGTAGGTCTATGGTGTTCCTATCATCTCCTGATGTGGCCCTCGATTGTTAGCCGCCAAGCATAGTCAATCGGGGGTTTGTTGTTTTAAGACCAAAGTCCTCCTAGCGGATTCATGTTGGTCGAAGTTTTCGCATATCGATTCTTAGAAGTCGAATCCATAAAATATCGCACTTTCTTAAAATCCTGATGAAGTTCTTCTCGAGACTTTCCATTCTGAAATATTTCAGATTTCTTGTTTGCTTCGAGTTGCTCCGTTAGGATTTTATGAAAGGAATCATCCACCTTTTTTCATTTCCTCCAAAGATTGTAAGAAATCTTCCCTCGTTGTGATGTTCGAAGGATCAAAGATAACTTTCGCTAGGTCATAGAGCTCTTCCAAACGACCTTCTTCTTCTACAATTTGAATCGCTGCCTTCTTTTCGATTTTCGATAGAAGCTTGTAGTCACGGTGCATTGTTAGTTTTGCTAAACTGTATAGTTGGTTCCAAAGTGATTGGTGACCTGTGTTCGATTGAAAGGCGTATTCCTTCAAAAGGATTCCAATTTCATTTCGAAAATTCAGAACTTGTTTCTCTTCTACTTCGTTTGTCTCAACACTCATAAAATCCCTCGCTTCTAAGAATACTTTTGATTTCACCTAACTTTAGTTTGTATCCGTATTGTTGTTCGAATCTAGAAATGATTAATTTTGCTCTTGCGATCATGCAGACATCCTTTCCAAAGTTCTGATGGCTTTAGTCGGATCTGGATAATCCCGGTCCAAATAGATGTCGTGCTTCTCAAACCAGAGTGCAACTTTAGGAGAATGGCATTTTCCTGTGATGAATTCAGAAACAACCGGACGGCTCACACCGCATTCATAAGCAATTGAAGCCTGGTCCTTGCCCAGATAGGCAAGAATCCTATTGATTGCCGTCGGATCGTCCGGGAACGGCCTCACAGGCGACATAGTAAGGATCTCTACTAAATTCGATTGCTTTGTTTCACTCATCATATGTGATTACACCCTGAACCTAATTGATTTAGGTAACGAAATCAGAATACAGGTAGCTTATATTTTGTCAAATTACTTTTTTACAGGTGAGCTATATTTTTTATGACCAATGTTCGCCATAGAATTAAAGAAGTCTTAGCTGAATTAAAAGCGGAGGGACATCGCCAAACGCAAATTGCAGAAAGTTTAGGCATAACTCAAGCCTCTGTGAGTAGTTATTCTAGAGGCGAGCATGACGTTTCGATTCCTGTCGCGATGTTATTTGAGGCTAATTACGGTTACAGGAAAGATTGGATTTTAAACGGCGAACTTCCGAAGAAAGTAGATTCGAAAAACCAACTCGCCGAGGTCGCCAGGATCGCAAAACAGGGAAGAGATTTAGATTCTATTCCTGAAATTAGAGATCTTCTTCCAGATATTAAAAAACTGAAAGAAGAAGATTACAATGTACTTGTAACGACGATTAGAAGGTTTCTAGGGAAGAAATAATTACTTATAAGTTGCGTTGATTTTCTTTTTCTTTAAGTAAACTGCTCCGACAGATTTCTTAATTAATTCATCGGAAAAGTGTTTTACTAAAGGCTTCCAAGTGTTCCATGAATATCTGAAATCTTCCCCGGAAAATTCTTCTTTATTACATTTGTCACCGTTTAACGGAGTTTTTGAAATCCCAAAAATTAAAACTACATCGGAATTAATTGTATTATCGAATGAAAACTTGATATTTCCATTTCCTTTACAAAAGGAAAAATCCATACTCATAGGAATTTGACAAACTTCCTTTCGGAACTCATCATTATTCTTTTTTGCCTTAATTGCCCATTCATCAAATTTGTTTAAGCAATTATAAAGTTCATTTCTGGAATTGTCGTCAAAACTAATGGAAAAAACTGTAGCATTATAAAGTAGAAAAGTAGTTAAATGCACTTCTCCATTATGAATGTAGTAACTTAGACTAGTTTGTATTTTTTCATATGGATTAATAGTACTAAAATTGCTACTAACGAAAACAATTGATTCTTCAAGCGACAATGAAGCCGCATCTTCTTCCGTCCCCCAGACAGCCGAGTTTCGAACTTTTTCTTTTTTGGCCTCGGTTTTCTTTATATCGGAAGAGGAAACAGCACAGTTAAAGAGTAGCGCGAGTATGGTGATATATCTCATGGGACAAATCTGGCGAATTAGAAGAATTTAATAAACCATTTTATGACTTTATTCCGGTGGTCCAGTGCACACCCCTACCCTACCGAAAAAGTCTGCCAAACAACCACGTGGTTGTTTGCCGGATTTATGATGGATTCTCTTATGCCACGTTCTGGCGAAATTCAGAACTTTTATAAGTTTTAGGCATCTGGTTATATTCTTTTCCACGAAGTAATCGCCCAGTATTCTTTTTCCTAACGCCACCCCATTGTTTAAAGAAGAACGGTATTTTTTTCAAAGAGCATAGTTTTCTAATTTCGATCGCCCATTCCTCTTTCATCGGCCGGGCATTTGGGCCAGATTCTCCACCCAAAATCACCCAATCAATTCCATCTAAATTTATATCAGAAACACTCTCAAGGAGTGGCTCGATTGATAAAAACTTTGTCTTAGCATCTGATTGAATAAGAGGAAGTAATCGTTTGTATGCTAATTTATTTTCAATCGTTACTCCCATCCAGATGTTAGAAGTCCAGTTGATTTTTTTATTTAATTCCTTTAATCTTTCAGGTCGTTTCGTAAGAACTTGAAAAGTATGTCTCGGACTGTTATTCATCACTTTGAAAATTTTTAATATAAAATCATCCGGGATATCCTTATGAAAAATATCACTCATCGAATTCACAAAATATAAGGTCGGAGTTTTCTTTTTAATAGGCAATTCCAGTCTGTTTGGATGTAGCTTCACTTCAGAGAATGCGCCCCAAATACTCTCAAACCGGTTTGTCAGTGTTTCCGCATAACAATGTTTACATCCAGCACTTATCTTCGTGCACCCCGTGACGGGGTTCCAGGTTGATTCAGTCCATTCAATTTTTGAGTTTATTGCCATTGGTAATCCCTATATTTATTAAATATATCGCTCACTATTTTATCAGCTGTTTTTTTAGAATTTCGATCTTAAGTTCAGACCAATATCCAATTTCATCTAATTCAAACCCTAGATTTTCTTTGTTCATTTTTCTTCCAAACAACCAAATGGCCGTTTGATTGAAATATCGACACCTTAGCCTAACTTCCAGTTATTTTATGCCAACTAACTCGAGAAAGTGATATTTTCTACAATTATGACAGGAAAAATAGAACAAAGCACTAGGATGGTTTGAGGAATAACAAGCCCTCTCACCCACACTACCGAGTGAGAGTCTGGCCGAGGATAAGAACAAACGTTCTAGTATACTTTTTGAATTTGAACACTCGAAACTTCATATTTCTTTTTAGCTCGGTTATGCCTGCTAACAATTGTGATGTCTGCATTCAAATTTCTCTTCCCTGCATGAAGTTTTTTAGCATCAACTTTTTCTTCCAAAACAAAGCGAATCCGTTTATCGATAATACCCGGAACTATACCTGCCCATACTGAATCAGTTCGATCACGATCGCTTGCAAATATTTCAATAGGTTGGTTTAGAAAAGTTTCAGTTTTTAAATCTGGAACAGGTGCAGTGTAATCAACCGGGGTTTCTTTTACGAATTCATTCGAAATAGTTAATCTAGGATCATTCTCAAATTCAATTGTTGCATTTTCATCATTTTTGGCTGGTTTCACAACACTGATCGCACTTTGAGCTAATTTCTTTTTATCACGATCTCCAATCGAATCTATAATTTTTGCAATATCATCGCCTGTAAAATTTACTCCCGAACCTATGTTTACTATATTATTGTTATATGCCTGAACATTCGTAGTAGGTTCGTTTTTCCCTACAAGCGAATACACAATCCCTCCACCAATTAAAGCACCTACCCCTATGGCGATTATTGATTTCACTGGTTTACTATCTTTGAAGATTTTTTGCAAAGTTTCTTTTGCACTTTCATAATTTTCCCTTCCCCCGCAAATCAATTCAATTAAAATTTCTTCTTTCAGGCTCCCGGACTGAATTGATTGAATAAAAATATTGATTTCGTTTACTTTGATATCTTGATATTGATGCTCTATAAATGAAGGCGTTCTTTCTAGAATATCTTTGAGGCCTCTTAAGGACTCTAAAATTTCATCCAAAGGAACTGGACCTTTGGTCGTGTAATTAATTGAATAATTGGTCTTCAGGGTAATTGAATCTGTCATTAGATGCCACTTGTTACTGGTTATATTATCGCCAACTAACCTCCAAATTGGACAAAAAAGAAATGATCTCCATATTAATTATGTAAAATTCCTGAACTCATATTTTGAACTTCTTCCGTTTTTATTGCATTGTTTTGAAATAAAATTTGGATTTCGTAAATTTTTTCATTAACCGATTTATCCGGCTCTTCCCCTTGTAGGATAACCTCTCTTAGAAGGTCTAAAAGTATTTTTTCTATCTGTTTCTCAACCAACACAAAAAACACCATATCATGGAGGTGGGACAATATACTATACATAAATATAGTATATATGTGACATAACTTAAATCTTTCTTGTATCCGAATTTAAATCATTTATTCAATCACAGATTCTAATGTTCTTATAATGATTCTTAAATAGTTCTTAATATGGTTCCGAAAAACCCTGGATATTTCAATTACAGACATTTAATTTTCAGCCTTTCTTAAATTACAGAAATTGAATTTTTCCACTACATAAAATCTTGTAATGGAAAAATAGGGGGATTTTCAACTAGTAGATGTATGGCCGAAATTGAAACTCCCCTACCCTATTCATTTACAAAAAAGTGATTTTAAGTTATTTATTTTGTTGACACGGAAACATTTTAAAATAAAAATAAATGTATGAACGCGACTTACTCCTTAGCAAAAATTAAAGAACTTCTTGCTAAGGGAGATTACCGAATCACTTTTTCTGCAATTCAATCTGCAAAAGATGATTTCGGTCTTCTTGAAAGCGAAATCGTTTCGGAAGTTGCTAAGCTAGATTCAACGTTTTTCTACAAAACGATGGAAGCTCAAAAAGCTTCTGGTCTTTGGCAGGATGTTTACAGAATGCAAGTTAAAGGCATCGAAGCTTATATTAAATTACAAATTAATAAAGATGCGATCATAATTTCGTTCAAAAAAAAGTAGGAGTTCAAAATGGCAAAGGACAAGAAATGGGTAGATTGCCCGGTTTGTGGTTCTGCAGGATCAATGGTATTGGAAACAAATAAAACATTCGAATCCAATATTAAGGATCTTGGAAAAATTAAAGTTACCGGATTAACTGGATACTTTTGCAAAGTCTGCAAAGACGGTTTTTTTAACCGAACTTCAGCCAATAAGATTGAGGAAGCGCACATGAGACTTAAAGCCGAAATTGAATCAAGCAAAGTCCATGTTAGCGAAGTGGTCCATGTTAGAGAAGTTACAAAAATTCTTCATAATTCGAGACAGGATGCCTACCGCCTAATGAAAACTGGTAAACTCCCTTATGTTTTGGTGGCTGGCGAAATACATCCTTATCGTCGAACAATTGAGGAAGCGAAGAAGAAATTGATTGTAGGCAAAAGCCAAAAGAGAAAATTACAGTATAAATGAAAATCATCACTGTCTCTTCTCTTAAGGGTGGCGTCGGGAAAACAACTCTCTCTATTTATTTGGGACAGGCATTATCAAAACTCTACCCAAAATCTAAAATACTTCAAATAGATTTGGATCATAATAACAACCTGACAGATTATTACTTACGAGACGAACCAGTAGATCTCATCGAAGGTAACTCAATTGCGAAATATCTAACTGGTGTAAAAGATATTGATTCAATCATTACTTCTACTGCATTCAAAAATATTTTCATTATCCCTGCGACACCTAAACTTTCAAAAACTGCAGTCGGCCTCTCATGGGATGCCGGTTTAATTACGCGCTTCAGAAAGCATTTAAGAAACCTAAATTTTGATTACATCATCATAGATACTCCACCTGCGCTTTGCTTAGAATTAAATTTAGGAATTCATGCTTCAGATATTGTTTTAAGCCCAATTGGATTTTCCAGATGGAACATACAAGGCTTCCAAGAGATTGAAGATGTTGTTATTAATTCAAACGAATCCCTAGAGAATGGAAAAATCAAAATTCTCCCAGTAAGAACAATGGTATCAGAAAAAAAATCTGACAAACTTGAAGAACTCCAAATTACCTTTGCAAAAACATTTATTCCGAAAAGTGAATCAATAGCAAGTGCGGTCGACCAAGGTAAGCCTTTAACAGAAAAGAATTCAATCTTCTTTGAACAGCTTGCGAAGGAGATAAAATAGATGGGACGATTTGATTCACTGGGGGCCAAAAGACCTGGTTCACAGAAAGAAAATTTACCTACTAATAAATCAGACCAAACCGTAAAAAGAATAATTGAGCTGCATGAATCGATTATTGGCGGAATGCGAAATGTTCTACAAAATGCAATGGTGCTTGGAGAAGAGCTTTCAATTATTAAAGAAAAGCTTGGGCACGGGAATTGGTTACCCTGGATAGAGCAAAACGTTCCGTTTTCAGAAAGGTCAGCTAGAAACTATATCAACATTTACAAAAACAAAGAATTGCTAAATCGGCAACCGGTTGCCGATTTGAAATCTGCGATAAAATTTCTTTCAGAAGGATCACAAGACGAAAAAGAAATTAATCCGAAAGAAAACCAGGACCCAAAGATACTCTATAAAAAATTTAGGAACGGTGATCGATTAAGCCCAAAAGACAAATTTGCATTAAAAGAATTTCTCGGGAATGAGAAACAAAAAATACTGGAAATAGCTAAGAAAAAAATAATGGCTATTGAAGAAGATATCGCGTCTCTTTGAAAATGAATTCCTAATCTGAATAAATATTTCTAATTCCATAAAATTTTTCTTGTACCGAATTCGAATTCGTGCTACTTAGTACATGTTCAGTAAAGCTACCGAACCCGATGTCGGGAACTGAGAAGCCCGGCATCACAACCCTCCAAACCAATCCTGTTTATGTCACATTAAGTCCTTGACGAAATATGTCTCATTACTTAAACGTGTACCCGTCTAGATGCCCTAGGCTCGTGTCTCAGCACGATTTAGCTTTACTGGATCAACCAAAATGATCCGCAAAAAAAACAAATGTTACGTGGCCGTAGGCATACCCACCTAAGAGGATCAGATGCGGACAGGACTATGGATACCTGTAGAGATAGAGGTTTTGCCTTTAAATCTCACAGAAAAAGTATTACTTTCAGAAGTGGTTTCACTCGATAGGGCAGGGGAGTGCTTTGCCTCGAATGCACATTTTGCACAAATCCTAGGAGTAAGAGCAGATTCCATTTCGAGAATAATTTCCAAACTCAAAAAAATGGGATACTTGAAACAGAAGAGTTTTGATGGCCGAAGACGGGTATTGATTCCGTTGAATATTGCATTTGAGCAAACCCAAATAGTAGGAAAGAACCAGGCATTACAGTCAAAGCAGAAGATGGTAACATCCAAAAGCAGAGTAGGGGAGAGTGCCGAAGCTGCCATTGCAATTTCGCAACCTCCTATTAATATAGTACAATTAAAGAATAATGTACAAAAGAGTTGGGATGAATTTTTGGAATGGAGTAATGGAAGAGTAACACCCACTACATGGGACCTCATTTCAAAAGTAACAAAACCTGAAGAATTAAAAGGGCAAGCATTCCAAATATGGGAAAAATGGCAATTCAGCGACCGAATACATAATAATCCTTGCTAACTAGTAGTTAGAAATCCAATATGCAAGTTAGGTTATAAGTTTGTCTCTTTACGAATCAATTCAAATTGCAAAACAAGAAAGAATACAAAATGGATATTTACTGGAATGTTCATTTTACCCAACTTCCCATTGGGTTTATCTTCTCTCTCAAGCGAAAAGACAGAATCTAAACTACGTACAAATAGAAAACAAAAATGTTCAAAGTTTTGCAAATACGATAGGATTCAACAGGATTATTGGTACCAACGTTCTTCCGCAAAATGTAGAACGACCAAAAATGGGAAAGAACTATTCAATGATTCAAGAGATCATAAATAAAGATTTCACTGACACTGCCACAGGGAATATTGCGGAGTGTTTCGAAAGTTTTTTCTCTGGGAATGTTTACCAAGAATCTGGCTATAGATCGCAAGTGTTCAAAACTATTGGAGAACTACATGACAATGTTTCATCGCATTCAGGATCATCGGGATATTCAATTGCTCAAATTTGTAACGATAAATTTGAATTTTCTATATCAGATTTCGGCAAAGGGTTTCTAGCAGAATTAAAGCAAAATATGCCAGGACTACAAATTACTATGGATTCGGATGCCATTAAATGGTGCCTTCAGAAAGGAAACACAACAAAAAGATCGGATGAGTTCGATCAATACTTGCCAGTTGATTTTGTTGGACAATCTCCAATGACAGGTGTTAAACATTCCTGGAGAAATGATGGAAATCACCACCAAGGTTTTGGTTTATTTTTATTGCATGAACTTGCATTAAAATTTGGAGGAATTCTCGAAATCGCTTCCGGCAGCTGTTATTATCAATTAGCAAATGACGGACTCGAGTGCTACACTGATTTGGGAGAAAAAATTGCTGGTGTTTCTGTCAGTATTTCTTTCAATTTGTCCGACGTAAGGAGTATAGTGCAAAATAGACAAGTTTTGGACTCAATTCATGAGTCTATTGTTATAAGGGGGAATGAGTTATGAAAAATAAAGTTCAAACAATAACATTCGAAAATCAATACTTGTCCTCACGGGAAAATGCAGCTCACAAAAGAGTGGTAGTGTTGAGTTATCTTGAGGAAGGAAGTGACATAATTTTTGATTTAACGAATGTTAAATCAATTTCTGCCTCTTATGCAGACGAACTTTTTGCAATTTTATATCTTAGTGTTCGTTCTGATTTTAAAGAGCGTATTACTTTTTTAGTAGATAAGAGTGCGACTAGTAACGATAATATTCGGTCTATTTCCGATGCTATAAAAATGAGAGAATCCCAAGAAAATGATAGATTGGTTTACTCTTAGTTGTCGTTATTCGTTTTCTGATCTCTTAAATTCGCTGGAAAATACATGCGGGATGTTCTATATTTGATAGAACTTTTCCCTCAATCAGGCAAAAACCAATTTATTTCAACTTCAAAAGCAGAGATATATTATGAAGATCCTACTAAGATTCCGCAATGCTTGGTCTGTAAACGAACAGTCTCATATCATGAATGGGATTCCCAAAGAGTAGAGTTCGCATGTCATGGGAATATATTAAGGTTCCATTTTATAGAAGGATTCTTAGCTAGAGTCGAGGAACTCAAGGAGTAGGGAAATGTGCGGTCAAATGGGTTACACTTTCGTTGAAGGAAGGGACGGTTTGCGAAGGCTCATTAGAAACGACAGCAGAGTGGACGCAAGTGAAGGACCTACCTATCGAGATTATTTATTGAAACCATTTGGAAAAGTTGAAAGTATTTTTGTGGGGAATGGTGTGACTCCTGCTAGGTGGGGTTACAAACCGGATTGGTCCAAGGAATTGATTTTTTGCACAAGAATTGAAACAGCATTCGAGAAGCCATTTTGGCGTAAAATGATACAAACTAGCCGATGTATCATTCCGGTAAAATACTTCGTTGAATTTCATTATGATCAGTATGGAAAGAGTCCTTGGAAGATTCACTGGAAAAATGCACCAATTTTTTTCCTCGGTGGTATATACAGTAAGGATAGTGAAAACAATTGGTTTTCAGTGGTAACACAAGCGGCCAATGAAACAATGAAGGAAGTCCACAATGGTGGAGACAATCCGGGTAGACAGCCTGTCATCGTAAGGCCAGAGAATGTAGAAGCCTGGTTAAATGGAAGTTTGATTTCTGAAACCGAAGTGGTGAAAATCGCATCCTTTTACGAAAGCAAAGAAATCCTCGCTGGTCCAGAAAAGGAACCTGAACCAACTTTATTTTGAAACTTCTGAGCTATTTCAATTTTAATTCGTCTAATAAATAATCATAACGGTCTATTGCAGATACTTCAACTAGACTGGCAGCAGAGGGGCAACAGTTCGTAAGACTTTTGGTATTGGTTGTGTTCGTATTTCTTTTCGGGGTCTTGGCAAAAAAAATGTCACAAAGTAAGACAAACAAAGGGGTAAAAACTATGACTAAAACTTTTAATATCTTTATCGCATCCGTTTCAGATTTCCTCATCTCCTATGCTGCCAGTGTTGCTGTCTTAGTAAAAAATTGACATAATAACTATTATAGGAAGCTGATTATGTCTCTTTATTAATCCCCTTTCTACTTGAATCAATCCCACTCTTTGTCTGGACTGTTCTCCATAAATGGAAAGCAAAATAAAAATATCTGATGAAATGATCCGGGTAAGGCCGGATAAGTTAGAACCCCACCCTTGGAACTTTGAAAGAACACCAGTAACAAAAGAAGAAAAAGATGAATGGATTAATTTCAAAGAATCAATTTGGAGAGATGGTGTATGGGCAGACAAACCAATCTTAATTTCAAAAGAGAAAAGTCCATCAACTGGAAAGCATTATATTCTCCGTGGCCGTCGTAGATGGAAGGCAATCAGCGAAGGGATTAAAAAAGAAAAATTACCTTCGAACTATACCATCCCTGCGGTATACCTACTCTCGGATGAAAATTCACTATACGAAGCAATCTATGGAGACAATGATACTCCATTCAAATACAGACCAGAAGATAGATATCGAATCATCAAAGAGCGTTGGGGAACAGCTGCAATTCTTGAAATCAATTCCGGCGGATCCAGAAAAGGTGAAATAATAGTTAAAAAACCGCTGTTTGAAATCATCCATGAAGCAATTCCAAGCTGGCCTTTGGCGACTATCAAATACGATTTGATTATACTTAGGAAACTATTGAAAGCGGAGTCAGAAGAAAAATATCCCGAACTATCTGAAGACAAAATTGCAAATTTGAACCGCCAAATTCGTAGTTGGTGGGAAAGGAAAAGTAAGATCCTGAAATTAGAAGAAGAACTAGAAGAGGTCAAGCAAGGATACAAAGATAAGATTCAAAAAATTTCTGCAGAAATGTCTACTTACTCAAAAGGATTCCCGATTGCAGGTGGGCCAGAAAAATACATCGCGACTTTCATTAACTCGAAACGTCCCGAATTCAAAGCCCTGCAAGAAATTCGCGGAATAAAAGATTGGGTAAAGAAGAATAAAAACGGCTAACGGTTGTTAACCGAATTCAAAAGATAAACTTATTTTTTGATCAGCAGTCTACTTCCGGGATTCTGCAGTGGTCCCGGCCTAGAAAAAATTCCCGAAAAAACGACCTCTGCCGATCACATTCGTGGAGCCGGTCGGATTGCCTTTGGGAACATTCAAAGGCTGATATGCATCCGGCCAACTTCTTTGAATACGAAATGGAATTCGTGTATCTAAATAGAGGGATGTAGTCCTTCCCTTCGAACAGAATTCGTTCTTGTTTCGTGGCCCGGATAGAATCCGGGATTCCTAAATCAGCACACTTCGCATTCACCATGCTACGGGCATGGTTGATCGGTGAGGTACAAGCAGAGGTCATCAAAGACATCAGGACCAGGAGTATTGGTTTTATTGAGAGGAATGGTTTCATTTTGGTGATCTCCAATTTTTTTATTAATGCTTCTGAAGGTGAAATACCCAGCTACTAAGATAGCAATGACGAGTATTACGATTAACTGCAGTTTCCAGGTTCCGAGAAATGACTTGATAGCTTCAGCCATGACGATCTCTCCTAGCTTTCTTTTCTGCGCTTTTGGCAAGTTGCTTGTCTAGCGTATTGCTTCCCCATTCCCATCCAAAACGCAATAGTTTCAGCGACGTTTTAATGATTGCGTGGTAGAAGAGGATTGCAGCCACATAATTAAGGAAGTTCCTAAATAGAACATACTGAGGATCTGTTATTTTCCCAGAATATTGTCCAAGTAAAAGGTAAAGGAATGAAGCAACTGTTGCGAATGTAAAAACAACCCAAAATTTCTCTTTACCAGTTAAACTGAATCCGTTCTTTTCGATGATCTTTAGGACAAAAGTTGCTCCGAGGATCACGACAAAAAAGAAAAGTGGGTCCCAAAGTGGGAGCACCTCACTTCTTCCGTATTCCAGAAGCATTGTAAATAATTCTCCCATGTTAATTTTTCTCCTTTAAAATGGTTACGCAATAGATTCCAACGGACTTCCGGCCGACTCGATCAATCGTCTTGTCTGGGAAGAAGGACTGATTCCCATCCAGATCCTTGTAGTTGGTAAAAAACTTTCCTCTTGGGTCGTGGGCTGAAATCCCGTTATTATCCTTTCCAACAGCCATCACCACATGTCCCATTTCTGCCTTCGCTTTTGGATTGAATGCTTCTCGAACATCGATCGAAAAAATGACCGGTGCCTTTGTATCTTCAATATGATCTTTGATGTTCTTCAGTGTGAACTTCCTGCTTTTGATTGTCGCTTTACCTGCGAATAAATCATCGAAGAGTTTGTTGTGGTATTCGTATTCAGTTACATGACTCTTTGTTTTTGCAAAACGAGCCAGTTCCTTGTAATACCTTTCTTCCGTCCAATCTAGATACTTGTTTATGCCTAGCTTGTAATCTGTCCATTTTACCGCGTTTAGATACGTCGTTCCTTGGCACTGATTTGAAGGAACTACATTTTTCTTTGCGACCACAAACTTAGCATTGTCCATTTGGGAATCATAAGTGATCCAAGGTGTAATCGAAACATATGAAGGTATGTCCGGTCTAATTTCATTTTCTTTTAGTTCAGCTGCCATGACGGTTCTGCTCCTGTTTTAAGTATTGAAGAAATGCGATCCGAGTATTCCCGGATGATGTGTTTGTTGAGTCTAAGATCACTCTCTGTCTTTTCGTTTCGAAAGAAGAGTCCAATGACTAACTCAGGATTATCGTCTGTTTCTACGAGTCGAAGGAATCCGTGTTGTATCGCGTTCCTAACAAATTCCCTTCTCCATGCAGAAGATTCGTCCATAGTATCAACGGAGAAAAAGAACTCATCCTTTGATATACACTCAACTATCCATTCGGATTGTGAAACAAGCTGCTCTTTGAACTTAAGACCCTTATTGTAAAAGGTGATGTGGCCATCTGCAGCACAGTCATGAGTTAAGGTCCACTTTTGAACCGATAGTCCGTTGTTAAATTTTCCTCCGTTGTGAAGGGAAATCACACAAGCAACATGTGCAGAAAAATGTTCCCTGAGTAGATGCAGTTGTCCATATACGAGTTTGTCTCTTACGATATAATCTAGTAGCGGAAGTTTAGGATCTTCCGGTTTAACTTGGATCCATTTTGTAGAAACAAATAACTTTTGAGATTTGATAAGAAGAAAGGTCCCCAAGATTGTTAGATACAGAAGACTGAACACCATAGGCAAAGCGACAAAAATCATTTTCCAAATATTAGCATTAAGGAATTCCCAGGCGTTCATTCGGGTCCTTCAGGAATTTCACCAATATTCAAACATTTAGATTCGATTCCAAATATTTCAGACAATGATTGTGCTAAATTAATATTGTCTTTTAGATCAAAAGTATCCTGATTTACTTTGTTTTCGAATTGAAACCTGAAAGCTAAGAAAGTGTGGTAAAAGCTTTCGAATTGCTCAAAGGACGTGAATGAAAAGTATTCGTTATCGAAAGCTTTCCAGCGGATAGGGAATACGCCTGATTCCGATTGGATGATACATAGAGCCTGGTAACAATCTCTAATGTTTCCCTTTGCTTTAAGATCCCCGTCAAATTGGCGATCTGCAAAAATAAAAAAGACATCTTTCCTTTCCCCAAGTTTTTCAATTCTAATACTATCTATTAAATCAAGGACTCTTTTCCTATTGTATTCAATATTGGTAGCTTTGTGGATTAGAAACTTTTGTGTTTCCAAAGTAATATGCAATGTTGGAGAAAATCGAATTTCGCCGAATTCCATTTGATCTTGCGATACATCCATCATTGTTAAATAGTTTGGATCTTCAAGGTTTGGATTTTCTTCAAAGTAAAGTTCATTTGAAGATCGATTGTAGTAGACTGCTTTAATCATAACGAATTTACCGCATGTTTGGTGTGATAGCCTGATTCATTTAGGAATCCTAAAAGGTTAGCTCTTCTATCTTGTGTAAGAGACCAAGTTGCAGGCCATACAGTAGTTTTGTGGCCGGTTACGATATCATGCACATGAATATCTCCTGCTGTTCCATCTCTTTTGGTATTTCCTGTTGAAGTTCCTGCAGAGACATCAACAGTGAGATTTGTAATCATATCTTTTCGAAGGAAAATTTTTACAGATCCTGTTTGACCTCCTGCACCTCTCCTGGTATCATCGACCCCATTCCCACCAGTGCCACCTTTACCTGTTCGAATAATTAAGTTTGATACAGAAGATAGGAATAAAATTTTAATCCAAATTCCGCCACCACCGCCACCGCCACCGCCAGAGTTACTTCCCGCATTAAAACCACCTGCACCACCTGCACCACCTGCAGAAACCCATAATTGCTCAGAAGCAGATCCACCTGTCCCACCTGGGGAGGATGTTCCAGAACCACTATAACCACCTCCACCACCGCCAGCACCAATTCCTCCGTTACCACCTCCACCGCCAGTAGCAGCATCACCATTACCTCCATTAGTACCGGATAAGCCACCTCCTAACTCGGTTATGCCATTAGATCCACCTGCGCCAGCACTACCACTAGAACCACTGCCATAGCCAGCACCGCCGCCACCGCCACCTAGCGAAGCAGTTCCACCCGCGCCTCCTGTGCCAAATCCAAGTTCATGACTACCTCTACCACCTCCACCGCCACCGCCAGCGCCTCCACCGCCACCGCCACCGCCAGAGTAAATACCAGAACCGCCAGCGCCTCCATTTGCTCCATTGGGTGATCTAATGACACCGGGGGTAGTTGGGTCACCAGTAACAGCTCCAAGGAAAATTAATTTTACCTTAAAGACTTCGAGTGAGGCACCAGGTGCAAATGTTGTCGTTCCAAGGACTTCGATGATTGCTTCAGAATTTGTATCCGTAGATCGAAGCTGGACTGCACCTTGAACAAGTAAATTTCTGATTTGGTAGACACCTGCATTTAAATGAACAGTCACTCCATTCCATGAAACATCTTTGGTGTTTAGATTTTTTAATTTGTTTTGGATTGCGCCATGTGTTTCAAATGCTGTTACGATTTCCTGATTGAACATTTCTTCGAAAGCAGAAGAAATGATTTCTTTTTGAATTCTCTCAACATTCCTAGCACTATTGAGTCCACCGATACATTTATAATTGATACGGTATTTGGTTCCGGCTTTAGTTGGATTAAAAAGGAATCGTCCTGTATTTAGATATGGTTCAGGGTTATTGAAATCCACAAAGAACTCATTTTCACCAGGATCACTTCCAACAGGTGGTTGGACTAATGTCATCGCTGGTCCATCTGTGGACATATTTTCATCATCCACTTCCATTATTGAAATTCCATTATTTGAAAGATCTAAATCTTTAAATGGCATCTCATTCGGGGAAAATCCATATTTCCCTGGAAGACCAGGAATGGCTTCCACTGTGTGAACTTCTCCATTGCCTGGTCCATCGGAACCAACCACTTCTTCGATGATAAGTTCCCGATCAATTGGATCGTACCTTAAATCAGTAAAAATACTACCTTCTGAAATACTCATGTTTCTCTGATCATCTCCTTTGCTATTTCAACTTGTGCTCTTACTCCTGCTATGAATTCTGCTGGTCCTGGGTTTCTTCTTTGATCGCCAAACTTTAAATTACAATAGCGAGCATGCTTTTCATAAACATATTCAACTTCATCAAGATCTAATTCGTAGTGCAGTGCTCCGTATTGGTAACAATGTAAAAAATCTAGATAAATATCTGAATCCGTTTCACTCAATATTTCAAATCCCAAAAAATGAATTTCTGAATTTGGAATTTCTTTATCGATGCAATTTAATTTGTAAGGGAAAAATCGATCATTTCCAAATGATTCAATTTCCCATGTATATTCATCCCAAGCATCAATACCGATTCCGAATTTGACTTTTACAGGCTCAGTATTCTGCATAAAAAAGATTATGTTTTGAGGAGACGAAATTCTAAATCGAAGCTCTTTCACATGAATACCATTCAAAGATCCACTGTTCACTGTGAGTCTATGGGTATGCGATCCACTCATTAGAGTTGTATTGGATAGTGTTCTCGTGATAGTTTCGGAAGTGGTCCAACCAGTGAAGTTATCAAATTCATTTAAGATGAAAGGGTAATAACCAGATTGTGTAACATATCCATAGCTACCGAATTGGTATCTTCGGAAAGGCATGTTCTTGGCGGATCCGTTTACTTTAGGATCTTTTAACATTGTAAGAATCGCATTCGCATAGCTTTGGGCAAAGCCATTGGAGAGCCATGCTGGAATATCTTCGGAATAAGGGGAATCTCCATACTTTGCGATGGATGTCTGATCCTCTGCGATAGCTGCTACCTTTGCACCTTTACGAGATCCTGATTTTCCATCTGCGCGATAAATTGAAATGATGTTCCCCGCTACCTCTTCATCAGTATTGAGATCGGCCTTTGGAAATTGGAAGCCAGCAAAGTATTTGTCGATGAGCTCCAAAGGTTTCTTTTTAAGGAAAATTCGACCGCTACCATTGACTCCCACATAATACAAACCTTGAAGAAAGTTGTTTGCAATCTTTTGGAATTTATTCCACTCCATTCCTTCCCAATCTACCATTCCAGCAGTTAGGATTCCTGTGGTTTCTTCAATTTCCAATGGATCATATATTACTTGGTTAGATGGCCGAAGAGAAGTTCCGCAAATCTGTTTGAAAAGAATATCAAAACGGACAGATTCAGTCCATTCGATAGGAAGAATCCTGATTCCCCCAGATATTGAAGTATTGGCAATTCCTGCAGGATTAAAAACGGTAATTTCATCGTTTGTATTGGATAATACTTCGAAGATTCCATTGTTTTTGTCTTCGATGTTATCTGAAATGATGGATTGAAATCCAACGAATTCTGACGGGGTCATTGTACCCGGGAGAACACTGAGAGTGAGATAGTCACCATCTTTAGATATCGATTGGATGTAGAATTTGTTTGGATTTTTGATTCTAACTTTTTCGATTCTCTTTTCAAATCCGTACCCAGAAAATTTGAGAGTTTCGTCTTCACCGGGGATAGGTCTTTTTGTGATGTATCCATAAAAGGTTTGTTCATTCGCTAATTTGATTTGAACAGTAGTATAACGAACGATTGGAGAATCGGGAAGTTGATTCAATTCAAACTCAAAGGAAAGACAATTCCCGCCTCGATTCAATTTGAAACGAAAATTACTAAATAGAGTATTCTGAATATTTACTGGAAAATATTCAGAAAATGATCCGTTTGAAAAACCAAAGGAAACAAGATCATCATCAGTTGCACCTGGTTGCCTTCCGCCAGAGAATTCAATCCTTGGTTTTTTGGATGAATATACCAACTGACCGAAGACAGCATTTCCGAATCCATTCCCATACGTTTGTTGGTATATACTCAAAAGATCACCCTTTTCCTGTACTTAACTTTTATGTTTACAGGGAGAGCATTTGGACTCTCATACGTTAGTTGGTTTGTGCCAGCATACAAAGAAAAAACGTTCCCTGCAATGAGAGATGGATTTGAAAATGTATCTCCCAGTTGGATGATAGCATTGGCACAGTCGATGGTGAATTTTCTTCCTTCAGTAAATCCGTTATTGGCTATGATAAAATTGGCAGTAAAATCTCCGTTTTTTATCGAGATTGCAAATTCTGTAATTGGATCAACATTCGGATTAACGATCTCGATTATCGGAGCAGATTCAATTGTATCCTGAGTTAGTTCAATTGAAATTGAACTTCCACTGTTGAGACCATCTTTTCCTTCGATTTCAAAATCCACAGCTTCCCAAAGAGCATCTTCCATATCTAATTCGATCGAGTTTTTCAAAGAGATTTTTGTTTCCAATCCTTCTGGAAAATTTTCTTTCATCGAGGCAATGGATATCTTTGCCCTTACTCCTCTCTCGATTGAATGAAGATAGAAAGGTTTGTAAAAATTATTCGTGAGGAAGGCAGCGATTCGGTTCAGTTCAAAATAGTATTCAGCCGCAGTCTCAACTACGATATCGAAATCCAATTTGATTTTTTTTGATGCTTCCTTTCCAGATCCACGTGATAAAACACCGAATTGATTTTGCTTGGAATATAGTTGTTTTTCTGCAGTGAATTGAAGTGGCCCTCTACGAACATTCCTATCAGGACTGAAAGTAAGGAATTCCCCAAATCTATTCTCAATTTGATACGTTATCATATCATAGCCTCAACTGCAGATCTCATTCGTTTTACTAAAATAGGCTCTATTTCATCGGCAACTGCTTCGGCATTCACGATTCCATAGAAGTGCATGGCTTCGAATTGAAAGGTATAATTTGAAGCCATCCTCGATTCTCTAGAAGTTCTAACTGCGCCAACTACTTCCTCGAAATTTTTATTAGGTACGATCAATTCACCAGGCATCAACATTGCCGGAATAGAATCTTTGTTAGGAATTCCACCTTCGGCCATACCACCACGGGCAAAAGCAGTCGCAGGAGGAGGAGGGTATTGTTGAGCAGAAGCTGCAGCTACCGCCATTGTTCCTGCGTTATATGCCATAGGAAGAAAGCCTAAAATTGGTAAGGTAAAAGGAACCATCGAAAAAGCGGCCCTCATAATATCAATAACCATCATAGCTGTTTGAATTTTAGCCTGCATGATAGAAGCTTGCTTTTGGAGTTGAAAGGCATTGAATCCCATCATCCATTGCAATCGTGCCGAATCTCTTGCAAGTTCTGCCTTCCTTGTTTCTGTAGCTTTTTGCTCTTCAGCTTTTCGTTTTTCTACTGCGGCAATTTGATCGGCTAGAGAAGTTTCCTGAGCAATTTTTTCCTTTGCCTTTAACTTATCTTCTTCCGACATTCTTGCATTTATAGCTTCGATTTCGGCAGCCTCTTTGTCAGCGTATTGCTGTTTCAAATCAAGCAGGTGTGCAAGATGTTCTTCTGAAAGAAGCTCCTTATTTAATTCTGCTATTTGAGAATTGGATAGATTCTCCTCTTGGTGGGCAATATTAGCCATTGTCTCAGCTTGCAGTGCGGCGGCCTTCTCATTATACTCTTCTTGGATTCTTTGTTTGATCCTTTGGATTTCTTCGCTTTGCTGCTCATCCCGTTTCCTTCGATATTCTTCCTCGATTCGTAAGAGTTCTTCTTTTTGGGCCTGAAGTCCTTTGATCTCTGCATCCCATGCTTCTTGTTTCGAGCGGAGCCCGTCTTCTAATTGTTTGGTTCCAAGAGCAGTCCAAAAGCTCAATTGATTCGTCATTGTTTGCAGTTTTGCACCAGCTAGTTGTGCTGCTGCAGACATATGAGCAGATACAATTTCGATTCCTTTGGATGCAGTCGCGAGAACCCCTTGGATGGTTTTGCCTACTACTTCATTTTCGAGAAATTTTTTCAGATCCGGAAAAGAATCCATAAGGGTTTGCTTTAAACCTTCAAACATTCCAGTGTCTATGTTTTTAATTTTTGGTTCAATCTTTACATCAATCGGTCCAGCGTAGTTTTTTCCATTTGTTGCAATGTTTCGAATTGTACTATCATTTAGGTTACTTCCATCAGGAGCGGTAAATTTTACTCTCGTTACAACAGAACTAGAATTCTTATCAGCAACAAAATTCATTTCGGATTGAACTCCCTTTTTAGAAAGCTCATCGATTGCTTTTTTTGCATCTTCAATGTCCGAATAATCAATTGTGAATTCAATCGGCCGATTCGATATGGAATCCATCTTTGTATAAGCTGCGATAAATTCTTCTAATGTGAGTACGGTATCCTTTAAGCCAGTTTTACCTGATACTCCGTTCTTTAACTCTTTAGTTTTTACGGTAAGGGAATCTATCATAACACCTAAAGCTTCAAGTGCTTTTATTCCACCACCTCTCACTGATCCAACTTGTTGAGTGAGGAGACCTTTCATTTCTGCATTGAGGTCTTTCATGTTCTGAATTGCGCTTATCGCATTTCGTTCAGAAACAATTCTATTTATTTCATCTCCATCCATAGAATTTTCCAAAATTTCTTTCCATTTTACTAATTGCTCTTTTGTCGATTTTGAGACCGCTCCGTTTTTCTTTGCCGCTTCATCAGACATAGTCTTGATAGTATTCATGGCTTTGTTAACTGAATCACTGAGTTGAGCATATAGAAGAATTAATCCAGAAATACCAGCTGCAACAAGTCCAATAGTTCCAAGTGATGCGTTCAGAGTTATTCCTA
The DNA here is from genome assembly GCF_004770905.1 of Leptospira bandrabouensis. Lineage (NCBI taxonomy): Bacteria > Pseudomonadati > Spirochaetota > Leptospiria > Leptospirales > Leptospiraceae > Leptospira > Leptospira bandrabouensis. Next base: position 35,332 of record NZ_RQHT01000011.1, read on the forward strand.
ATTTTTGAATAACTGGTATTACTAAACCTATAGCACTTTTTAAGCCTGCACTTCCTATTAAAACAGCTACCAACGCTGCAGTTCCAGTAGTCAGAAAAACCATTGCTCTAAACGTATTAGGTGACTCCTTTGCAAAATTATTGATTCCTTTCGCAGCTTCAATCAGAACACCAACCAAAGGTTTAAATACCTCTAAAAGTCCTTCTGACATATTTACTTTGATAGATGCTATTTCACCTTGTAATGTGGAGAACATTCCTGCAGCGGTTTCGGATTGCTTCTTTGTCATCTCATAGAATTTGCCACCTTCGGAAGTCGCGATTTTAAATGCTTCCTCAACATCATTAATGGAAATCTTTCCCTGCTCCATTTCCTTTTTCAGCTGGACCATTGATTTACCTGTTTTCTCGGCAATGATTGTGAGTGGATTAAAACCGCCATCGATAAGCTGATTTAGATCCTCACCCTGGAGTCTTCCTGCAGAGGAAATCTGTCCGAAGATTCTTGCGAGTTCTGAGAAATCTTTTCCTGTTCCTGCCGAAACATCGCCTAGCATTTCTAAGGTAGGCATGAGTTTCTTTGCATCAATATTAAAAGCTAGAAGAGTCTTCCCGGCTCTCATCACTTGATCTGGAGTGAAAGGAGTTATATCTGAATAATTCTTTAAATCTTGAAGTACTTTTTCACCTTTCTTCACATCTCCCATCATTACATTGAATGAAGTCCGGAGAGTTTCGAATTTGGATCCTTCGTCGATAATACCTTTGATTCCACCTACAATTGCAGAAGCACCGAGAACACCACCTAACGCAGTAAGTGATTGAGTGAGGGCTCCGATAGATTTTTTGTTCTTATCAGTTTTCCCTTCCATCGTATCGAGTCTTTCATTGATTCCATCGATCGATTTTTCTATGTTTTTTCCTCCTTTCGAGGTAAGCCCGACGATTTCCCGAAGTGCTGCCTCATATTGGGAAGTATCGAGAATCATTTGGCCATAGATTGATCCTACACTTGCACCTGCTGCCATTAAGTTTTCCCTCCTCGCAATACTTTAAGATAGGAAACCGGAGATACTTTTTCTGCAGTAACCAATACATCTTCCATTTTCATCTCTTCTTCACATCGAAGTTTGCGGATCTCTTCATCGATATCATTCATGCGATTTTTTAGAATCTCGAAATTGTTAGTGGACTGAGTTGTATGAATTAAGGTTTCAATATGATCTCTTTTCTTTTGTAGTTCAAAGATCATATTCAAATTGTACTTCCATGCTCTCTTAAATTCATTCCACGAATTTATATCTTTTTCTTCATAACCCCACTTTTTGAATTTTTCGTTTGTTTCGTAATAACGGACGATTTGCTCTTCTTCTTTTTTTTTTCTAGTATACGATTGTCTGTAATTCCAAAAGCGGCTCGTCTAATTGCAGCGCAAAAGAAACGTAGATAATCGCCACGAACTGAATCAATGATCGATTCGTTTTTTTCCCAATCTACGACCAGAATTTCAATAAACCTAGCATTTAATCGGCGAAGTTTCTTATTGAGTTTTTCTAACTCTATAAGAGTATCTTGTTCTTCTGTTGTTAAATCGGAAATCTCCGTATCTTTCTTTTTATCCTGGATTTCTTTTAAGTTTTTGTTTAGGTCTTTGATTTGGTCGAAGACCCCTATTACTTCTTCTTCTAAGTTGTCCAGTTTGATTGCTCTGAAAGTAGAAGTTGCATCATTGATTTTTAGAGAGTGGGTTTTTTTCCCACCCTCCCAAATTTCTACTTCGTAAGGATTTGCTAGGAAATTCATTTCTTTGCCTGAGTCCAATACAACGTTTCTGCTTGATCCCGAGTTTGAGCTCTTCCCAAAAAGCACCAGGAATTCCCGACTTGAACGAAGACGGAAAATTGGTCATTTTTGATTTGTCGAATCGCTTTATCCGGTATAACTGCTTTTGGTTTTGGAGCAGGAGGAGTTTGTACTTTAGTTTCGTCCATACATTCCTCTCTTAATCGTAAACCATCTCAGCTTCATTGGTTGCCCAATACTGAGGTTTACCGTTCACGACTTTGGTATCATCTTCGAAGATGTAACCTTCCAAATCCGCACCAACCTGATCAGAAGAATTCTTCGTTAGATTAAGATTTCCTTTAAAACCAACCTTAAAGATATCCATCCGAGCAGCAGGATCAGACGATACTGCTCCATCACCATCATACTCGATGATAGCAATGCGAACTGCATTCTTCTTGAAGTCGAAACCTGTTCTTGGACCAAAGCTAGAGGCTACGATCTTCCCGTTCACATCTCGAGTAAAGTTCACCATTCCCTTTAAGACATAGCTCAAAGTCTCAACTGATGCTTCCATCAAGTTTAATTTAAGCATAGGCTTTACGGATCCTGAAAATACGTTCTCTGCTGTCTCACCTCGGTCAGATGACTTTGTTTCCAAAACCCCTTCTTCAGTGGTAATTGATATACCTGCAGAGGAAGTTTTTCCCAACCAAAAGCTGTCAAACTTTCGGAAGGTAGTAAGTGCAGGGATGTAGACCTCTAGGTTCTCACCTGGATTTGCAGGATCACCTAGCGTCAAGCTATTTGCACCCGCAATAGCCTTCACCATCGCAATGATGGGTGTTCCCAAATCAAATTCCAGATAGTCCCCCACTTTCAAGGCAGTGTCGAAAGCCGTTCCTGTTCCTGACAGCGTTGCGCTAGGAACTGCAGGTGGCCCTGCAGATCCTGCGGAAACAGTTCCAACAAGATTCGGTTTTTGTTCTGGATTAATAAAAATGGCCGCCGCACGGATAAGTCCTCCGTCACGACCATAGATAGAAAATCCATTCTTACTCTTAACGAGCTTCATGTGGTCTCCTTTAGCTGAACTAAAAAGTTCAAACTATATTGAAATCTACCATTGCCTTGATCGCCAAGAGGGACTGGATGATCTACGGCTTGAATATACTTAGCAATAATAGAACGTTCTTTTTCTTCCGGTTTGTAATCATGAGGAAGCGATACCGAAACATTGAAAGTATCTCGGTAAAACTCATAGATCCGCATTGCATTTTCCAATGCTCTTCGATCTTGAGTATCCTGAATCACGATACTTAGATTCACTTGTGATGTTGGGTAATACCGGGACCTATTTCCCTGAATTGGCATTACCATAATAAAAGTAGTAACATCCCCTCGGATAGGATACAGAATTGGTTCCACGGAGAGTGAAATCTCTGCCGCTTTTAGATGCTCACAGAAATATTCGTGAAGGAAAATCATTTGAACATCCTCCCTCTTAATCTTTGTTTAACGAACTCGGCAAATAGTTGGAGATATTTTTCTCCATATCCATAAAGCTTTACTGTGATAAATTTATAGCCTACATTCCCTCTTCTCTCCGACCATTCTCCCGGAGTGAAAGGATTCTCATGAAGTCTTGCTGCATACTTCATATAGTTTCCAATGCGAAGTTCATACTTTTCCATTCCGGATTTATCAACATCGGCAATTTGATCGGGATCCAAAGTTTTCTTTGAATTCTTACCAGTTTCACCACCTTTTGGAGGAGTTGATCCACCTACTTCTGGATAAACGGTATCTCGATCTGTCACCTGAACTGTGAAAGCACCTGTAAGAAATCCATCGTAGATAGGAGCTTTCGGAGGAAGTGTGATAATATCTTTCACCACTCGCATTCCTGTGAGTTCTAAGGCGTCCTTCAAAACGGGATTCAGTTCTTTTGCATATACCTTCACACTGTTTTTGAAAGCAGTATCATTTAGTTTGATCTTGAGACTCATACGAGAACCTCCAAATGATTGATATTATCATCGCGATCTCTCACACGATAGATTTCTAAAACTGCATACTCTTTTCCTTCTAATTCTAAAAGGTCTGTGAATTCAATATCTGTATCTGGATCGAAGAACACTTTCCATTTGGAAAAAAACTGTGCGCCCTGACCATTCTGCCTCGCTCGAAAGTAAGGTTGGATCCTTATGTATTCCAGAGCCACAGAATCCCTTGTTTTTACGGATCCGTCTGGATTGAGAACATACCTTACTCTATGCAGCATTTTTCAGCCTCACGATAGACGCATATTCTTCATCAGTAATTGGAACAGGAATCAATCTATGTTTGCAGTTTGGATGATAAACAGGTTTTGATTCTTCTGTAAGAAGGAATATCTTTCTGCCTTCGAATGTTTTTCCTACAAGCTTTGGATCTCTAGTAAGATAATTGCCCTCGTATATTTTGCAAGTCTTAGTCGTCGTACCGTGTTCTGTCACCAAATACAATTGAACATTCAATCGCTCCCCTGCATCCAAAGTGCCCTGGACTTGAGAATCTGCAAATCTGGTACGTGCAACAAGGGAAGAGTAGTAATCCAATGAAAAAGTCATTGGAATTCGTTTCCCGAATTTATCCAATCGGTTGGAAAGAATGGTAATGAATTTTCCTTCGTGAAGTTTTGCTTCCACTTTATCCAAAACCTTTGTCTTAAGGTAGGCAGGAATTTTCCTTTCTTTAATGAGTGCTCTTTTTGCTCTGTTGAATCTTTCCTGTATCTCTCTATCATTCAACGACTTTAATACCGTGTTTGAAGTAGATCCTGCTTTCATGATTTCAGATACTGTCTGTTTGGTGATATCTTTGAAAGTTCCTTGAGCCATGATTTGCTCAAGTGTGATCTCCGAGATTCTGACTTCGGAAAGAATATCTTGTTTTGCAAGTTTGAAAACACTTTTAAGGAAAGTTTTGGATTGATCAATCGCTAACCGGTAATCGTTCAACGTGTCTTTCACTAAAACATTTACCACTCCGAAATCAAATGCAGGTCCCAAGGTCTTTGTTACATCTTTGTAGGTCTCATTCCATCCTTCCCGGTAAGCTTGCATGACGAGAACATTGAGAATATCAGATTGCGTTTTTGCCAATTCATCCAAAAGGAGAAGGATCTGATTCAATCGGAGATCAGAATAATTTTGTAGAGATACCGAGTTCTTAATCAAAGCATCTAGCTGATCTCTCTTTTCTCTGGTCGCGTTAAGAATAAAATTGGAAGCTTGAACTGGACTCATCGGTCAAAAAACATAGGCTCGAATGGAGACCTGTAGTAATTTCCGAGGATATCAATAACCCATCCAGGAAGCTTCTCTTGTGCTTTGGATGTGTCGTAATTGGTGGAAATATCACCAATCTTCTCAGAAGTAATCCGAGACTTATCCTTTCCGTATGGAAGATTTTTTAAATTTGAATAATAAAATGCACCAAGCTTTGATTGGGCCTCTTTCACCACATCAGGGATATCGTTTCCGAAATCCTGAACATAACGATAGATGCTCTTGTATGCAGATTGCAGTGCTTGTTCTTTCTTTTTGTAAAACTGATCCCATGCGGCCGTATTTGCTGCTTTGACATATGCAAATCCGGTTTCTCCTGGTAAATCAATTGCGGTATCAATCTCAACTGTAGTCTCCGTTACCGACTTGATCACATATTTGACCAAGTCGATAAGGAGATATCCATCTACCTCTAATTCATCTTGGAGATTTCCAGTCCCACTCTTCGTTAAAGTAGCCGATAATCCCGAAGTGCTGAGTTTCATATCAGATTTGATTTCGAATACTGATCGTTCGATAAATTTATCGAAACCCAACTCGGAGGACAAAATCTCGACTGCTTCTGTAAGAGTAACCCAAGACATAACTTAAGATAGTTGGCCCTTGATAGTTTGTTTAGCCTGCGCTACAACACCGGCATATCTTGCTCGAACAGTAAGAACACTCGCAAATGCCAAAGCATCTTCGGACTGTTTTGTTTGCGGAGGAAGTTTATCTCCCCTTTGAACCTTACCACCGGACATTACAACGATGAAGTCAGTTGCTCCAACGGATCCACTCGTTCTGCGAAGATTGAAAGTAGGATTCACAACGATGTTGTAGGGAGGAACTCCACCAATACCATTTGCTACACCTAAAGCTCCATTCATCGCATTGCTGAGACGAAGTGCATTCGTAGGCTCTGCGTAAACATCGTATCTTGCGCTTGCAACATCAGAAACAAGTCCAAGATCCTTACATGCCTTCGCAATATCGTTGACTGTCTTCATCAAAGTAAGTCTGTCACGAGTCAGAACCGTATCAGTTCCTGCACCTTGCCACGCAACACTTGCGTTACCATTTACGGTATCGTAGGATGCATCTGTGAGAAGACGGTAGTAGTTTCGAGACTTTGACGCATAGAATTCCTGAGTCATCATCTGGAGCATATCTGCCATTTCCGAAAACATTCTGTCTTCGAGCATTTCCCAAGTCCAACCGACTGCATCAGCGTAAGTCACTGCCTTTACATCGATACTTTCACCTTTGATCTTCTTGATTGTGGCAGAACCACCTTCTGGAAGTTTATCGAAAGTGAATGCATTCGAAATATCAACAATGGAAAATGTTCCCTTGTTTGCATCGAATGTCCGAACCTTGAAAGCATTCTCGTATCGGTTATCCCAATTTGAAATCTTTTGAAAGGTATCAAAAGCAAATTGAGGATCCGGAATGTCTTTGGTAGTTGTAAACGCCTGGATGGAAGCTTCTTTGTTCCCTGGCTTGTACATTTTCGGAGCATCGAAGAATGCTTGGATGGAAGCTTGAAGGAATTTCCCTGCACGCCTACCTTTCTCGGTATTAATGCCATTCAAGGAAAGATCCTTCATCGCGTCTTGTGCTTGGCTAGAGAATAGCCAAAGTTCCTTTGCTAAACCCATTATGCCACCGCCCTTGTTCCATCAAAATCTTCGATTTCGATTCTTGTTGTTCCAGCAGGATAACTTTTTAATGCGTATCCTACAATTGTTCGACCTGCTCCAGATGTCTTGTTTACAATCCCTGTAGGCGAAGCGCCTGAATCGTAAACTGCATCTCCTGCAGCGTATGTTGTCGCACCTTCTGCATCAGCAAACACTCGTTTTGCCTTAAAGATAAAAACGGCCAATGTATCTGCGACAGCACCTGCGATCCAAAAGCCTACCTTGGATGCGACTGTTTCAGCCTGTCCAGGGGTTTTAGCAGCGTTTGGTGCTGTCCAAATCTCTCTAGTTGCATCTTTGTTGCAACCTAGTTCGTAAGCCATATAGCTCTCCTATGTTTATAGGGAGTGAATTGCCTTCTTAGATTCCTTGGAAACTGGCTCCGCACTTCCTAACGTATGGTAGTTTGTGTTTGAAGTTGGGGCCGTAGCCTCAAGTTGCTCCGTAGAGCTTGCTTGAGATTCAG
>NZ_RQHT01000013.1 GCF_004770905.1 Leptospira bandrabouensis
AGGTGTGGTAGAGACCGCCTAATACGGGAGTGGATTCCAAGTGGCAGTTTCCATCTCGCGGTTTGTGGAGGATTGGTGAGGGGATGGGGAATTTAGGCGGCGTTTAATTGCAATACGGATACCTCGAGAAAAGGCGGGTGATATACGCAATGCATATAGCTGATATTTTCTCAGAGTTTATCTGTAGTTTGTATAGATATCATTTATCAATTGTTAGGCATATAACAAACTAAACATTTATTAAATATCAATTTTTATCATAAATCTTTTCCAAGCCTTCTTTTAGATATAAGTTATATCCTTTCGATAAGTTTCTCCAAGTGAAGTGTCCCCCGCGGTGGCGTGGCCAGGGATGGCCTAAGCTCGCCAGTCGGAACAGGAAGTTCCGCTGGCAGGAGTGGGGGATACTGAACTCGTTAAAAAAATTCTTTAAGTATATCGTTTATTTCTTTGTCTGAGATGGAATTGATTTGTTAGATTCGATTTTGTTAAACTAAAAATAGAATCCCAGCTTCTGGATTTTTTGTAAAAGCTATGATCGTCTCACAATTTTCTTTCAGCAACGAAACAACGGAAGATGTGCTGCAATTCCCCCGTTTGATTTGAATTATTTTGGGTGGAAAACCTTTCTTTTCTAAAATCTTATTAAAATCATTATCTTTAGTAACGATAATTAGATTTTTTTCATACGCTTTTTCCCAGATGAGTTCATCTGATGACTGGATACCGAGCGAAAAAACATGTTTTGAATTTGGAAAAATGTCAGATAAATGTTCGACTAAATTTGGAGATAGATTTGCGTCATACAATAGCATTTAGGCTACAAGAATTGATTTATTTTGATCAGCAGCAAAAGCTAGACTCGCCAAAATATCTTCTTTAGTGAGATAAGGAAACTCTCGTAAAATTTCATCATATTCCATACCCGAAGCTAGATAGTCAAGAATGTCATAGACGGTAATTCTCATTCCACGAATACAAGGCTTACCACCTCGAACGTCCTTATCAAATGAAATATATTTTCTATAATCGAGCACTCCTAAATTCTTATATAAATTCTGAATTCGTCAAGTCATTTCATTCTTTGGGAAAACTTTAAAATTAAAAACTAGATAGCCATCGAAGAAGATTTCCCCCAATCCCCCGCGCCAGCGATAGTAGCGGAAATACTTTCCATAAATTAAATTATTTTGATTCACTAACAGATCGGAAAGATTGAAGCGAATAGCGCGATCGTTTCTAGACGAAAATATCAATCAACTAACGAATTCGAGGCGCCCAAACCCTTACTCATAAATTCTTTTCTTAACCAAGTGAAGACGTCGTCACGGTGGCGTGGTCAGGGATGGCCTAAGCTCGCCAGTCGGACCCGGACGGGACGCTGGCAGGAGTGGGGGATACTGAACTCGTTAAAGAGGAGGGAAATACAGAGGAGAAGAGAAACCATCCTTTTGGGGATCGGATGGGTGGGGGGTCTTCTAAACGACTCGGATCAAAAATTATTCAAATAAATCAGCATGCGTTCCAGTCCGTTCAAAAATAATAGAATTTTGGTCTAATTTATAAATAAGTAACCAGTCAGGTTCAATGTGACATTCTTTTCGATTTTTCTGTAACTTAATATCTTTATTGAATTGATTAGTATAACTAGGAATAAATTTCATATCCCCAAATTCTCAAATAATTCTTTCTTAGATTTAAATGTTTTTAGGGCTTTGTTCTTATCGGTAGATTCCAAGGTCTTTTTAGTTATTTTATTTGGTACCTTTATGGCAAATGGAATCCCTCGTGTTAGCTTGATCTGATGATAGAAAATATTAATAGCTTCCGAGGTAGAAAGACCCAATCGTTCAAGGATATTTTCTACATCTTTTTTTAAATTATCTTCTACTCTAGCACGAATCATTGCTGTTTTAGCCATACTCTTAACTTCCCGAGATTCACTGTATCTCGTTTGGGATACAAATCAATTTTTTTATACACCTTAGTTTTTATTTTTGTGAGATACTGATCTAGTCCCCTGCGCCAGCGATAGCAGCGGAAATCCTTTCCATAAACAAAATTATTTTGGCCAACAAACCAATTGGAAAGATTGAAGCGAATAGCGCGGTCGTTTCTAGACGAAAATATCAATCAACTAACGAATTCGAGGCGCCAAAAGATGAACGCACATTATTTCTATTATCATGTCTAAACAATAAGAACTAGTTGACCTCCCAATTAAAATCTTAAAAATAATATCTAATGTTTAACCCAAACAATTTTATCATATCGCATTCCAAAGTTACTCGCATATTTATAGTGGTAGTGATTTTGCTCCTTGGCACGAATTGTACCAAATATTACGTTTACCCAAATCACTTCGCAGATCCTGAGCCAATGGACAAATCGATGCTTACCGAACTAAGGGTCTCAAATTTTCGAATCCTTAGCATTGATGAAAGAAATTTTGAAGAAAATCTTCAAGATTACGGGCTTTCTTTAGGAATCATAGGAATTGGAAAAGTTGATGGAAAATCGCAATTCTATATAACTCCAGGAAAACACAAAATCCGATTAGCATACTTTGATGTCCGTATTCATAACTATGCCAAAAATAGAGTCATTGATACTTATACTTCAAATGAAAGTGCTACGTTAGATGTTGATTTAAAAGCAGGTCAACAAGTTTGTATCTGTTTTCAAAACCTCACTCCGGAAAATTTTGATGAATTTACCATTGTTGCAGAAGCAAGAGAGTACAAGGACCAAATAGATTTTCAGCCTCCAGTTTATATTCCGTACATTTCACAACTCGAATTTCTGCCGGCAGATTGCGGTGGCGGAGATGGGAAAAACGCATTGTTATTAAACCAATCAAATAAAATTATTGTGAAGAAATCTATAGACTCAAGGAATAAAGCCAATATAGTTACTTACTAAGAACTATATCGAATTGGCATAAACTTAACCCTTAATTTACGATTAGTAATTGGAGTAGATTTTAAGATGATGGAACGACTAGTGTTTCGGGTAAATTATTACGTGATGCATTGAGTAACTTCCTATAATTTACATTATGTCGCATAACATGCGTTAGCGCTTTTGAGTGTACTCGTACATTCTTTACAGTTTTGTCTCAATACATACTTTACAAAAAGGATCATAGAAATCCTGGTCCAGACGTAAAGGAACAATTCTTCATCATAAACTACGATTCCAAATGGTAAACTAAGTAGAGTTAAACCAATGTAAGAACGTAAGAGATACCGATATTATAACAATTAGTACGTTTTTAATTCTCTCTAAAAAATATTTTTTTTTACCGCATTGTCTCAAAGAATTCTATGAGACTAATGCATTTTCAAATATTCACATACTATGTTATAAATTTTAAGACGAATCGGCGAGCTTGTAGTGATATCCATGGCACCTATATTCAAAAATCTTAAAATAAAAAATAAATTGCCTAATCAAACATGGTTTTCATTTTGCATTTATATTTTTATAAAAAATGCAAGAAATAAAAACAACTGTAACTCATAACATCAAAAGAGATTCTATCATCACTGGTTTCGAAAGTTTATTATTTGAAAGAGACTACAATGGAAATCTTTGGATTGGTTCTTGGAATCAAAGTCCTATTCTTTATAGAATCGATGGAAATCAAATCACACGATTCGAATTTCCAATTGGTTTTTACCTAGCAAGTGATAATCCATTTGATTCTAATTCTGATCATGTATTGTTTGGATCATCTAATTCTGTATTATACTTTAGAGATGATAGGTTCTTCAGCCTCCCATCTCCGAAGTTAGCAAACCCTTCTCCCTACCAGATTTTGAATCTTGTAAACTATACTTACGTTATCTTTGCCAATACAAGCGGAAGAAAACAGATCCATAGGTGGAATGGGACTAATTGGGAAATCTTGAATTTTGATTTGGATTTTCAAAATCTTTATAACTTAAAATCAATTGGGAATGATAGAATTTTGGTTACAGAAGGAAATTCAGAAGTTGCTTATATCTTAGATCAAAATGGGAAGGTAATTTCTGAATTTACACCGAGTGGTGCCCCCATGAAAGCCAAAATAAATTCGAAAAGAATATTTTTATACTCTGATTCAAAGTTGGAAGTAAGGAATAGCGATGGAGAACTAATCAGTCTCCTTGATTTGTATGATGAAGCAATGAAGGCCTATTTTGGTTCATACTTAGAATTTATAGATATATTCATTCAAAATGAATCAAATCTGGTTTTGTTGTTAAAGGAAAGAAATAAAAAACCTGCTAAAAAACATTTATTAAACTTTAACTTGGATACATTGACTCTTACCCCACACTCCCTGAATGAAAAGTTGACTGCGGATTTGAATTTACTGCAGTTTGAAATCGATAATTCGGGGGATTATTGGTTTAAAATTTATGGGAACCATTACTCAGAATCTTTTATAACATTCAATGCGGAACTAACAACATGAAACAACCTACTCAACTCAATATACAAAAGTCTGATCTTTACTCAGGAAGTTTAAAAGAAATCATCCTAGATAGAATGTTAGTGTTTCAATCACTTAGAGATAAATTTCAGAAGGTATTTGATAAATCCAAAAATAAACTAGACCAAAGTTTTTTGAAAGAATTTGAATCCATATATGGATTTCGACCTGGAAAGGAAATTTTGGAATGGGAAAACATAAAATCTGCTTACAAATCCGTTATGTATGAAGTTGCCGATGTTTGGAACATGATTGACCATCATTCTGCCGAAGAAGAGGAAATGGAAGAAGATGACGAAGGAGGATTTGATTATGCCATTTCCTCTGCGGAAAGATTAGTTAAAATTAAAGACCCTGATGAAATACTTTCCTGGTTGGTTGGCACTTACAGCGGGCTCATGTTCTTATTCAACGGTTCTTATGCTTTTGCTTCGGATGGAGGTGGGGACACTTGTTGGATCAATCTTTTGCCCAATGAAAATGAATCCGTCGAGGTAAATTATTATAATCATGAAATTGGTGAATTAGAAAACCTGCCATTTTTTTCCATCTCACATTTTATTGCTGAAAATTGGAATAATGAATCAAATGAAAGTTATGATGATGAAGATGAGGAACAAGAATTCGAAGAAGAAGATGCAGGTCAAAAAGTAAAAGAACCCATTCTAACTACGCAAATCAAAGACAGTATAATTAAAGCTTTTGAAAAAGAAGCCACAAAACTCTACGAAAAGAAACCTATCTATAACAATTCACTAGATATGTTTGAAAGGTCGGCTTGGTTACTTGGACATAGTTATGGAGACCCTGCTTATGCCTTTACAGAAAAACTAGCGGAAGCTCCCTCCTATACTCTTTGGGAAGAAGAAAAAGAAGATATCAAAAACTTTCCGAATTTAGCTGCTTATTGGATACTTCATCATTTTTATCTAAAGAATGAGGATGCTTGTAGAGAAACTATCAAACTTGCAAACAAATCAAAAGGAAAAATAATTCCAAAAATTTGTGAACATATAATTGCCTATCTGGATGGAAAATCCAAATCATTATTCAATCTACCAACAGAGAAGGTAGAAAAAATAAGGTCACAAACCTTTAGTAACGCTGACCCCAAACAAATTGAACCAAAAAATATTAAATTATACAATGAAAGTTTAGGTCTTTCCAATCTTAAAACCATTTCAAAGAAAGACCTGGAATCAAAGATCAAGACTGAAGAAAACCTTTTCAAAATAATCGAAGATTACCCTGATGATGTTAATGCACATGACTTAGTATTAAAAGAAATTTCCAAAAAAGACACGAACCTTAAAAAACTGATCGATGATTACTTCCGGGAACGAACCGATAGTGCTTATAATACTTGGCCATACAACCCGGAAAAATTGGACAAACGCCTTTCCGTCGCGATCAATGCCGCCTTTCGACAAGGTTTGAAATACGACGCTGAGAATAAAAAAGCATATTGCGGTATTACAAAAACGGTTGGGATGTTAGATGACGACCAAGCAATGGTTTCGTTTAGAGAAGCAGTTCGTAAACTCAAACAAGATGATCCAAGATTAGAATATGTAATTGAGGCATTGATCAGTAGTGAACATAAAGATGCCAATTCCATATTGGCGGATGCTGCTTGGCGAACCTTTGAAACTTTGGACAATGTTAAAGAAATTAGAGAAAAGGTTCAAAAAGAAGGACCGACTTTGAACAATATGTTCACAGTCTATACTCACCTAAACCAAGCTTTACAAGAACGAATATTAACATTAGATGATGTTTCAGTCCAGCTCATACAGAAACTATTTACTTATAAAGATCATCTTGGTTTTTTTGGAATTAGTGCAGGGAATGCATTTTCGGTATGTGCCCATTTAGAACTAAAAGAACATACAGAAATCATTGCCAACTATGCGAGAAATAGCTTTCGGATCAAAGGAGGAGACAGAAAGTCTTACCTCGAATTGAGTCAGATCATAAACATTTCGGAAGCAGCCTTAGCCTGGGCCAAAATGGAACCTGAAAAGGCAAAACAAGAGTTACACGAATTTTTTGTAAAATTAGAAGGATCGAATTATCCTGGTATTGCAATTGATTTAAGAGCTTGTTATGTAGCCGGATTATTACTTTTGGAGCCGGAAAACAATGAATATCTGACTTTTGCGGAACGTATCCTAGGAAACAAAGGAGACCAAGTCCGTGTGTATGGAATCATTCGATGGATTAGAAAACTAAAAGTTGAAAAATTCAAAGATCATCTTTGGTATCACATTTATGCCGATCCCGATCCTATGGTTGATTATTCTTGGAGTTATATCGAAGTGGAAGCAAGACGCGCTTGGATTACGCTCACTGGAGAAGATGCTCCTACGTTTGACTCATCTGATAAATATGCTACATCACTTTCTAAGAATAAAACTTTGTTACCCGAGGCGATTCTCCATCCTGAAAAATATAGCATCCAACATGTGTTTGAAAAAATTCGAGAAACCAAATACAAACATGAAGATGTAATTCGTTATGGAGGACCATGGCTTGTCGAATCATTACGGTATTCCTTGGATGAATATAAATATTCTGGATCTTATGACAGGTGGGAAGCAATCAAAGCTTTGTTCTTTCAAGGTCCGGGAGTGTATCCTTACTTTTTGGAAATTTTCCAATTGCCTTATGCAGCACCTTCATGGAAGGCATATTTATTACAGTTTATGCGAGTGATGGAGCCTGAATCTTTAAAATGGAAGAAGGTTCTTTCGATGGAAGGAAACGAAATAAAACAGCTACTAGAAGAACCTACTCCCCAATGGTATGTATGGACTGATTTATTAGCGGCAAGATTATTTTTGTTAGATGGTGAATCATCTTTTGACACTATCTCTCAAGTGATCATTCGGCGACTAGAGATGACAAATCATGAATCTTATGATTCTAGTATTTATGAAGAAGCGCTTGGGCTACGGTTGCCTTTACTTTGGAGATGGTTTGGCAAAAGAGGAGATGAATTTATCGAAACTTTCTGGAAAAAAGCAAAAAAAAGTTCTGAAACTTTTACTATGTTAGAGATGGCAGCCAGACGAAAGTTAAATGACAAAATCCCTGAAATGAACGAGATCAAAGATCCTGGGATTTTACTCACATTTTATCCTGAACAAAGGGAATATGGATGGCATACATGGATCCATTTGACTCCAGAGACAATACGATTTGGAACCAATGAATTTCACCTACACTCTGTTTTACCTGATTCAAAAACAGAATCCAGTATGCCGGCTTCCAAAACAAATTTAGAAATTGTTTGGAAAATGGCACATATTCTAGGTTACACGGTATCAAAGAAAAAACCGAAAGGAAAAAAATAGCGATAGAGTCACTCATGATCGTAATCATCACAGTTCTGTTGGCAGTTAGTTTCCCTATGGAATGTGATGATTACGGTTATTGGCCCTTCCTCATTGATTTTGCATATTCACTAGGTGACTTTTTTTTCAAAGATTTAAATGCTAAATTAAAATTGGCTTTAGAATTAAAACCAACTTGGTATGCAAGAGAGAGTAAATTTGCCTTTGGTTCTTTTTCTATCAACCGACAAACTTCGGCAATACGGTATTCGTTTAGTAAACGATTGAAGTTCATTCCTAAAAATGCATTGATGTATTCGCTGAGTTGGTAATCTTTGATTCCTAATTTTTCCGATAGAGAGGCCAAACTTAAATCTTCCTCTCGGTATACACATTCAACTTTTAATAAATAATCGAGTTCCTTCTGTAATTTCTCTAAATCTAGGTTTAGAATGCGAGAGGTGCGGTAAGATTGCCTAAGTCCAGGAAGAATATCTTTAAATAACTCGTGATTGATTTCTGTTCCGATAAAGGCAATGACAGCCATCAGTGTAGCCAATCCTGCTGTAAAATAAATTCCGGAATGCCAACGTAAAATTGTGCTGAGAAGGATAAAACCTGCAAAGGTAATGTTTCCTTTTAATATCATTCCGAGTATCTGAACACCTAACTTTGCTTCTTTGTTTGGATTATTATAAAGGATATTTCTATATTGGTAAATCATTCCCAAAAAAATACCAATCCAATACAGACAGCCAAAAATGGATGTAATTTCGGGAAGAGACATTGGAGCTCCCGCAAAACTCTGATTCATGGTCTGTGAAAGAGTGTTTGGTGCAAACCATTCTAATGTTAGAAGAAAAAGTATCACAAGAAAGGTAGGATACAAACGATAAAGTTTTTTCAAAGGGACAGGTTCTGTACTCAAAAACTGTTCGATGGTATATTGCATACTCCCGGGGATTAAATAAATGATAGGAACATACCCTTGGTTTAAAATAGGAGTTTCAAATTCTAGACCTGCAAATAAACGATAGGCGTATAAAATCAAAATCCCACCGGAAAAAGCGGCGATCATGGCAAAGGGAAACCCTTTGGATCCCTTTTCTTTCACCAAAATACCGATCCCCAAAATAAAGTGATACCAAGCTCCAAACTGGAGCCAAGAACCGAAGAATTCCCACATGATCGAAAAATCGTACGAAATGCACGCATACGTCAACCTTTTGGATGCCTTTTGTAAAGAGAATTAGTACAAAATCATGATATTAGACCTAAAAATTTGTCCAAAATTGTCATCTTAGACGCATGCAAAGGTCATTTATGGTAAATTTGAGTCAATTCAGAGGCGAATTATGAAAAAGCAAAAAATCTACCGTCTACTTTTACCACTGGGAGTTTTCCTCCTGATGGCCTGCGGACAAAATGGAAACCAAAACTCTAGTGGAAATGCAGCCGTACTTGCTGTGTTAGATGGAGTGAACTCAGGAACTTCTGTATCTCCAGAAGTTTTAAAACAAAGTAATGTTGCACTTTCCAAAGACATTCAATCGGCATTTGCAAAAGAGAATGATGGAAGTTTCAGTTTCAATGACAACATTTCCTTTGTCAGTAATGATGGAGTCAAAATTACAGGGAATTTGTTCATTCCGAAATCAGGAACTGGTCCCTTCCCTGCAGTCATCTTTGTCAACAGTTGGGCTCTCAATGAATATGAATACATTGTGCCTGCGGCAAAACTTGCGAAAAAAGGATACGTTGTATTTAGTTACAACACAAGAGGATTTGGAACTTCTGGAGGGCTTATCAATGTTGCTGGCCCAAAAGATATGTCAGACCTCTCTAAAGGAATTGATTTTTTGCTTTCCAATGCTCCAGTTGATCCAACAAACATTGGTATTGCGGGGATTTCTTATGGTGCAGGAATTTCTTTACTCGGACTAAGTAAAGAACCAAGGATCAAAACTGCCGTTGCTATGAGTGGATGGGGAAGTTTACCTGATTCTCTTTATGGCAATCAAACTCCAAGACTGGTTTGGGGACTTTTACTTGTCACAGCTGGTTATATTACTGGAAGGATGGATCCAATCATTGCAGAAAACTTTGGAAAATTGTTAGATACAAGAGATGTGGCTACGGTTTTGACTTGGGCTAGCGAACGTTCACCAAACAGTGCTGTTGCGGCATTAAATGCAGCAGGAAAACCTGTTTACATCTCCAACAATTCGCAAGATAATCTTTTCCAACCAAACCAAATCCTTCCTTACTTTGAACAACTAACTGTACCAAAAAAATTAGATTTGAACAATGGAATTCATGCTACAGCAGAAATTGGAGGAGTCCTTGGAATTGAAAATTATGTTTGGACCAATACTTACGATTGGTTTGATTATTGGTTAAAAGGGATTCAAAACGGGATCATGTCAAAACCCAAAGTCTCTATCCAAAAAAGATTTTCCGACACAAGAGTCACTTATTCTGCTTGGCCAAATCCAAATAAAGTAGAACGAACTTTCCACTTAAGACCTATGGGTTTACTAAGCCCGGGAAAAATCACAACCAAAGCAAATACAACCAACGGAACCGATACCATTCTATCTGGTGGAACGAATGCAACAACAGGTGTTCCCCTTCTCTCAGAAATTTTGGATGGAGCTGTCTCTGTACCGGTAACCACCAATGTCAACTTGATTGATCGCACAAATGCTATGGTTTATCTTTCCGATAAACTAACAAGCCCGCTAAAAGTAAGAGGACGCACCTTTTATAAAGGCAGAATCAATAGTTCTGACAGTTCTCCTCATGTTGTGGTATATTTGTATGAAGTGGATGTTTGGGGTACAGGAAAACTGATATCTCATGGAACCGCTACACTTTTCGGAGTCAAAGGAAAAGATACCGATCTCAATGTTGATTTACAAGCGGTAGCCCATGACTTTCCTGTAGGAAGTCGTATTGGTCTTGCGATAGATAATTTGGATCCAATGTATGCTGTACCAAAACCAATTTCTCTTTATACAACATCTTTCAAACATAGCACTTCAACTGCATCGACACTACGTTTTGAAAGTGAATGATAAAATTGGACAGGGAAAGAATTGAAATAAAAGGCATCATTCATAAGATGATATTGCCAATTATAAAGGTAATACTACAAACGAAAGTACATTCAACTTTCACTTGTTAAACTAACGATCGGGAGAGGATTTCCTCTCCCCTTCTTTTTAAAGAATCCTCGGATACGAGCGCCCCGGATAGTAGCGGAAATCCTTTCGCCGATGCGAAAGATTGCAGCGGATAGCCGGAAATGGCGCCCCACTGAACTTATTTTTCTTTATTCTATATCAGATAAGAATGGACTTGGTTCGTTCCAAGGTCAGACTTTGTACGATTCATAAATAAAGGGAACTGCGTTGCCAATACATTATTATGCTGGCCTTCATCTTGGTGAAATCACCACCGAACTTGGGAAACAAATCTCAAACGACCAAAGAGTAAACCCACTCCGACGACCACTTGTTGTGGTACCGAATCAAAACTTAATTCCTTGGTTAAGGTTAAACTTACCAAAGTTTGATGCCTCACATCTTTCCTTAAATATAGAATTTACGTTTTTAGAAAAAGCAATTTTAAAAATCATATTCAAATCTTTGAATATACAAACTTACGAGGAAAACTCAGCGTTATACCAATACGAAACATTAAAAAGAGATTGTTTTTCATTACTTTACCAAAAACAAAATCAATTGTTAAAAAATTTTCCTGAAATGAAAAAGTATCTAGAGGAGATTCCAAAATTATATTATCTCTCGGATGTATTAACAAAATATTTTAAAGATTATGAACTCAACCGAGAAGAGTGGATTAAAGATTGGATTGGCTTAGAAAGTAAAAATGTTCCCAATGATCTAAAAAAAGACCCGTATTGGGAATTGGAAAAACAAATTTATAATGAAATCTATAAAGAGAATACAAAACCAAAAAACCTATTTCGATATTTGGAAGATGGAAAAAAACTTCCATTAAGCGGCGACTTACACTTGTTTTGTTTATCTAACTTGTCGGGAACTTATATAGATTTTTTGAAAGAAACAGCACTGCCCAAGGATTCAAAACTAACGGTGCATATTTATCAATTTCATAACGGAAAGATCATTGGCAAAAATCCAGAAAAAACCAAAAACTACCTCTCTAAATTTTCGAAACCTCAATCCTATTTAGCAAAAGAATTTTCAAGAGAAAACGATAACAAACAAAAATCAAAATTTGTAAATGGTGGAATGCTTTCCAAACTGAAAACCATTCTATTAGAAGAACCGTTAAAAGAAGAAAACTATTTGGAAGACCAAACTGTGCGAGTTTGGAATGCACCTTCTGTATATCGAGAGATAGAATCAATAGCCCACGATATACTAAATAAAATAAGTTTACACAAAGGAAAACTTAATCTTTTAGACTTTGCGATTTTGGTTCCGAATATGAACGAATATCGCGCAGCCATTGAATGGGTATTTGATGGTGGGATTTATACTACTCAAGAAAAAGAAAAATTACCCAAGTTACTGAAAATTCCCTACTCCATTACGGACTTAGTTGCTAAAGATACATCACAATTGTATTTAGCTTTATCTACACTGTTTCGTTGTTTGAAAAATGATAGGTTCGAAAAAGAAGATATTCATATTTTGTTTAAAAATCCACTGATCGTAGGTAGTGAGGAAACTGATGGAGAAGAAACTTCTATTAAAGTATTAGATCTAATTGATTCTTTAGGTTCTATTTATGAAGAAGAAAAAGAATACAATCCTTATACAATATCTTTTGGTTTAAAACGAGCAGTGGTTTCCATGATTGTGGATGAAGAATCAGCTTGGGAAAAACTAAATATTGTTACAAAACCAATCTCTTCGGACAAAACCATCATTCGATTTGTAGAAATTTGGAATCGCATAAAACAAATTAAATCAGAAATTATAGATAAGCTATTTAAAAATCCAAAAGAAGAACGTTATATCACTTTTGAAAGTGTATTCCAAAATCTGTTTTCTTTTGATGGAGACCTGGAGAGAGAACGAATCTATTTCAACCAATGGTTAAAGTCTATAGAGACTTGGTGTCACTCCGATTGGAACAATACAAAAGATTTTTTAGAGATGATTTCTTTAATCACTGAAGAAGTTTTTTCTGACATCCCCATGCATCGAGGTAACTATCTAACAGAAGGGGTTACCGTATCTCTTTTACAACCAATGCGCCCTATTCCTTTTTTACATGTGTACATAGCAGGACTTGGTGAAGGGAAATTTCCAGGTTCCGTTGACAGATCCAGATTTAACTTAAGAAGGTTTGATTCCAAACCATGGGATCTCAATCGAAGGGAAATTCAAGAATCTCTATTTTGGGAATCAATACTTTCTGCTGAAGAAAGTATCACATTTTCTTATGTAGGTAAAAACACTTTAGAAGATAAAGAATTCGGTCCCTGTTCTACTCTTTTCGAAGTAATGACTGCAATGGGAATTCAGGAAGCTGTTGAATTGCCACTAACATCGTATAGTCGTTTTTATGATGAGAAACATTTCCCTTCTTTTGACTATGTTCGTAATTTAGAAAGATTTAGAGAAAATAATGAAATCCTTCCAAATCCGGATTTTTCAGATCCAAAACAACTAACAACAGATGAATTGATCCAAATCAAAACCGATGAAATCTCAATCCAGGAACTTACAAATGGGTTAAAAAATCCGATCCTTCGTCCTCTCATACAAAATCTTGGTAAGGTTTGGGAAGAAGAGGAAAATGTGAAAGAAGAACCTTTCCGGCTGAATTCATTAGAGATATTTACTATCAAAACTATTTTTATACCAATTTTTACTGAATCATTAGTGAATGATCATGAATGGATTTGGGATAAAAATAAAATCCAATCCCACCTAAAGGAAATTACACGAAAGTCAGAACAAAATGCTGAATTCCCTTATGGAGCCTTCCATATCGTTTCTTCTGAAGTTTTATTGGATGAATTGGAAGTGGTTGCGGAAAGATTTCGTTTTCTAAAAGAATCTCTTTTTTTAAATAGAGAGAACTTGTCCTATTTTAAAGCAATTTCCATTGGAGACACAGGCCTTCGTGATTGTAAAAAACTACAACCCTATCAGATCTCAGATTCACATCGAATTGTTGGAGAATGGGAAAACATAATTGAAAAAGATGGAATCTATTATTGGTTTTATACTGGAAGTTTATATGACAAACCAAAATATCCAAACGATTATTTAAAAGACTACTTAGGTAAAATGGCTTATGCACTGCTCAGTGCTTGTTTATTCCGTGTTACCGGAAACCGATTGGTAATTATTCCTGCGAATGCAAAAGAATATAAAAATGACAGTTGGTTGGATTTCTCTGGACTTAGAACAGAAGATTGTAGTTCTTATTTAGAATCCATTTACCGATTGATAACCTCCGAGAATCCAAAGTACATTCCTACTGCAGGTTTAAACCTTTTCTTTTCAAAACATAATTTTGAAGAAATAGGAGAAGATTTTGAAATGGCTGAACATTTGTGGAAGGAATTCTTATTGGAAGAATCAGATACAGTTTTGCAGTTTGAAAACCAATTGATGAAACTATCTCCATATACAAAAGTTTTATTGGAAAGTTTTTCCATTAGTTCTGTATTTAAAATTTTTATTCCACTTCTAAAAAAAGGTTTTTAATCAATGGATCACCCTCTCCTAAATAAACCTAAGTTTATAGAAGCCTCTGCCGGCACAGGGAAAACTCATCTTATCATGGAAATGTTAGGTGAGATTATGACCTATGATGTAGAAAACAATATTCCCGAAAATAGAATCCTAAAAACATTAATCCTCACTTTTACAGAAAAAGCTGCAGGAGAATTGAAAGGAAGACTCAAATCAAAAATTTTAGAGCTCTCGGAGAATGGGACCAAACCCGGTTTTTATCGTTATTTGCGGGACTTAGACCAAGTTACCATATCCACAATTCATGGATTTTGTAATATGGTTTTGAAAGAATATCCTATTGAAACCCAAAACAACCCCAATGTTCGGCTAACAAATGCAGATGAAATCATAGATAAAAGTTTTTACCTTTTAAAACGTAACCATTGGGGAGAACCCAATATTGATGAATTGGCAAAGAATCTAACGGAATCAAAAACCTTAGAGAAAGAATCCTCTATAACTTTTGCAGTATCCAAACTTCTTTCCAATACAAAAGATTATTATTTCCCAGAGATTTTAAGTTTAGAAAAAACCATCAACTCACCCAATCTGGATAAGGTAATTTCATCTCTAACACAAGTGATCCATACTCTGAAAGGACCAGTAGGAGATTCTATAGTTGACCAAGGAGATAAAAGAACCATTCAAAAGTGGATCGAAAGTTGGTATTCTCTCGATATGTTTTTGGATGCCCTTAATAGAAAAGATACTGAAACACTTAAAACTGAATTACAAAAAATTGGGTCATTCCAAAGGACTGCAGAAAAAGTGGCGTACCAAGGTTTCAATTATTTATTGTTATCTGGTAAAACCATTACAAAAAATTTAAATAAAGAAGCAACCATTCTTCAATCTTCTATAGAAAATCTCATATCTTTACTAAATGAAACTTTCCCCATCGATAAAATCGATTTAAATGGAGATTGGTTTTTACAAAAAACGGCACTCCAATTGGTAGAGGATACGAAACTTCAATTAAAATCGGGAGATTTACTCACTTACGATCAAATGATTTTAAAAGTACATGAGACAGTCGTTACTTCTCCCAACACAACCCTGATCCAATCCTTAAAAGAACGATACCAAGTTTGTATTTTAGATGAATTTCAGGATACAGACAAAAACCAATACCAAATTTTTAAAACTCTATTTTTAAACTCAGATGACAAAACTAGAATGTTATTTTGTATTGGGGACCCAAAACAAAGTATCTATGGATTTAGAGGTGCCGATATTGGAATTTACTTAGAAGCAGTAAACGATTTTTTTGATTCTAAGGATAGTTTATCGACTAACTATCGCTCTACCAAAGAGATCATCGAAGGACTAAATTTACTTTTTTACAATAGGGAAAAAGAATTAGGAGAAACTAGTTTTTTCCCCATCGAGGAGCCTGGTTCCAAAAAAGAAAACTACCTTTACCATCCTGTTAAAGCTCCCAAAGATTCAGAGATAAAATACAAATATACCAATCCAAATGAATTTGGGATTCATGTGATTCAATACGCGGACCATTTCTCAAATGTGAATAAAGCTAGGAATGCATGGGCAGAATCTATAAAAAAAGAAATTTTATCCTTTCAACAAAAAGACCAATCCCTCTCCTACTTTAAAAAAGGAGAAACAACTACCCGATCTGTTCAACTAAAAGACATTGCCGTGTTATGTGGGAGTAAAAAAGAAACAGAACTTATTGAAAAAACCCTATCAAAAGCAGGCATCCCTTGTTCTATTTATAAACAAAGGGGAATTTTTCAATCTAGGGAAGCGGATCAAATTGAAAATTTATTAGAATGTTTAATCCAATCGAATAGTTCACGATCATACAAACGAATTCTTTTTTCTGATCTTTTTGGTGTACGTCCAGAAGACTTATCTAAATACGACGAACACTCTATTGATTCTTATGAAAAATCTCTTATTGATACTTGGTTAAAACTCATTCGAGACAATCGTTACGCTGCTTTTTTTCGATCGGTTATGGATGAAACCAAAATCCTCTGGAATCATGAACTTAAAAATTTAGAATGGGAAAGAAAAAGAACTAATTATCGACAAATTTTTCAAAGATTACTTGAATTCCAAATTCGAACCAACGCAAACCTTTCCGAATTACTAGTGGAACTAAAACAACTAAAACAAACAAAAACTTCACCCGAAGAAGAACCACTCTTTGATCGAGAAACAGAAGATGATGCAGTTCAAATTTTAACGATCCATGCTTCAAAAGGTTTAGAATGGCCAATCGTTTTTTTATATTACTTTGGCACTAGACCACAAAATCTTTCGAATTATGAATATCCAACACTCATACAAAGTAATAACAAAAATGAAAGAAAGTGGATCCTAAGCCTTTGGGATTCGAAAAACGGAAAACAAAATGAACATAGGCATTTTTTAAACGAACAAAAACGATTGTTATACGTTGCATTGACAAGACCTAATTTGAGACTTTATCTTCCCAAACTTTCTTGGGGCAAAGACTCATTGCTAAAATCAGGGTATGGGAACATATTATTTACAGAATTGGAACGGATCGAAGGAGACAACAAATCCAACCCTAATCATTGGTTTTTATTTCGCAATGAAATCAATCCCCCACAATTCGAAATACAAAGAGAAATTCCAATTTCAAAACCTTCGAATCAAGGAAATTTAAAAACCGTTGTTCTATCTACAGAGATTAAAGCAGGAAGAATACTTTTACAACATAGTTATACTAGTTTACAAACCTCTCAAAACCTTTTAACAAAAGTCCAAGAGGAATCCTATAAAGAAATTGAAGAACCCCTTGAGCCGGAGTCAACAAAAACCAAACTCCCTTCTAATTCCAAAACCGGAAACTTCTTACATCGCATTTTAGAGTTATGCGATTTTTCAATTTTCAAATTATCAATAGAAAAAATTTTAGAACACCCATCTTGGATTTGGGCTTACAGAGAAGCATATCGTCAATACCCTATTCCATTCCAATCAGACACTAAAGAGTCTTTAGAATTGATTGTAGTGACACTTTTAAAACGAGCTATGACGGCTAAAATCACTCTCGCTGATGGAGATTCTTTTTCGCTAACTGAGTTGAATCCGGAAGATAAGTCTTCTGAATTAAAATTTCATTTATATATTCAGAAAATGTTAGAAAAGTCAGGTGTTCCTTTAACTCCAGGGTTTGAAAATTATTTAAAAGGCGCCATTGATTTAGTATTTTATAAAAATGGAAAATATTATATCGCGGATTACAAATCAAATCTTTTACCGAATGAAATTTATGACAAAAACGCCGTCACTTCCGCAGTCATAGACAAAGGTTATATGATCCAAAAATCAGTTTATGCTTTAATTCTTTACGATTATCTGTCTTCCCTATTCGGGAACGATTTGGCCTTAGAACGTTTTGGAGGTGTTTATTATCTTTTCTTACGTGGGATGGGAATGGATCAAGAATCAGGTATCTACGCTGATCTCAAATCATCTAGTGAAGTTTGGACTTCTGAAACTTTTTCAGAGATTCGTAAAGAAATTCTAACTTATATAGGAGATGCTGCGATAAGTTTGGAGAAATTATATTTATGAAACAAATAGATCCATCATATCTCGAAATTGCGAACGAAATATTATCTTATTTTCCTCAAATAGAAAAAGGAAATGGCCTGCTCATTGCAAACTTAATCGAAGTAAATCAAAATGGCGATTTATACTTACCACTGAAAGAATCTGATTCAATTGATCACTTACAAGAATCATTTCCATTTTATATAGAAACTTCAGGAAACGAAAGAAGACTTTATTTTCAAAAAACATATAAAGAAAAAATTCATTTTGAAACTAAAGTAAAATCTTTAATCCAAACTCATAAAGATAATAAAAAACAATCTAATTTAGAAATCGGAAAAATAGAATCCATCATTACCGAATTAGAAACTCAGTTTAAAAACCCACTGGCAAAAGAACAAAAAAAAGCGGTGGTCGAATCCATCCTCTCTTCTTTGCGTATTATTGCTGGGGGACCAGGAACCGGCAAAACAACCGTTGTTTCTTTTATTCTTAAAGTTTTAGATACATTGAAAAAACTTCCAAGTACCAATCGTATTGCTCTTGTGGCACCAACAGGTCGAGCCGCACAAAGGCTTACCGAATCTATACAAAAAAACTTAAGCCATTTTCAAAACACAATGGAATTAACTTCCTCTTTAAGGGGACAGACAATTCATAATCTTTTGAAATTCTTTCCAGAATCCACTAATGTTTACTATGGAGAAAAAAGATACTTACCTTTTGATTTAATCATCATGGATGAGACATCGATGGTGGACATGATGTTGATGAATCTCTTTTTAGATTCCGTTAGCGAAAATACTCAATTAATTTTGTTAGGTGATCCCAACCAATTACCTTCTGTGGGACAAGGGGAAGTATTAGCAGATTTACTGACAGAGTTTAGAAAACAAAAAATATTTGTATCTGAGCTAAAAACAAACCATAGGTCTTCTTTATCATCTGAGTTCAGTAAATTTGCCGATTTAGTGAAAGACTCTTTTGATTCCTCCAAAACAAGTACAACCTTCCCAAATCCAAAAATTTTAAATTCTATAGAGAATAACAAAAACGATGATTTTATTTGGCTCCAAAAAGAAGTACCCAAACCCAATGACTTAGCACCTTTCAAAGATTGGAAAGGAGAGGAACTCATTCAATTTTTATGGAAAAGTTTCTTTTTACCCACAGCCATACTCTCCACGACTCTCGACTGGAAAAAGGAAGATCTATTAACCAACGACCACAAAGAGACTTTGGAAAAGATGGTATCAGAATATCGATGTTTGAGTATTTTAAGAAATGGATATTATGGCATTGAAGCAATACAAAATCGAATTCTTGAACTTGCTAAAAAACAACTTACATCTTCTCATACTAACCCACAAAACATAGAGTATCGACATTTAGCAAAATCATTCTATTTTGAAGGAATGCCTATCATTATTAAAAGAAACGATCCGATAAGAAAACTTTTTAACGGTGACATCGGACTCGTATTAAAAATTGATTCCGAACTCAGGGCGGTATTTTCCATTGAAAATCGCCTTTATTCATTTGCTTTAGATACCTTACCTGAACACGAGCCAGCTTTTTTTCTTACCATTCACAAAAGCCAAGGTTCCGAATACAATACAGTTTTACTTTATTTACCACCGATAAACTCTTTCGATTCTGTAGACAACAAAGAAGTCCCGATTCTCAACCGAAGGATTTTATACACAGCGGTAACGAGAGCCAAAAAAAGAGTCATCATAATGGGAAACTTTGAAACTTGGAATTTGGGTCTTAATACATTTCAAAAAAGAAACACAGGTGTTTCGCTAACTTCGGTTCTTTAAAAGCTGCAAAACAGATTCTAAATCCCCCAGAACTAATTCTCCACCGGAATTTAAAATGGAGAATTCTAACATTAAATTAATGCTATTGCCAAAATCTTCATTTAATAAAAATCCATCATCGTCTATGGCATAACCAGAAGGATGCGGTTTTGTCGGGATCTTTGATTTAACAATTTCAGGTAGATTCCGTTTATCATTTATATAACCATATACAGATTTATTTTTTGCGTATGCATAACCGATTTCAAAAGCTGTCCCATCATCAACACAGGCACCTCGAAAAGGATTACAGTTTGCAATGACAATATCACATTGATTGATAAGAGAAACATTCTCTACAAAAATTTGATTTGCTTTTGCCAGTTGCACCTTATCTGTTATTTCTCCATCAAAGGGAGTTAAGGCTCTGAACCCAAATGTCTCACAAAGTTTTTTGGAATTTAAAAGAACATCCAATGCATTGGGTAAAAAAACTTCCGGGCCAGCAAGATAGATAGTTTGCATTCTTAAATATAATTAGGACCGGAAATAGATGGAAAGAATTTTTTAATTAACCTGAGTCTCCGCCGGACTTAACTTCACTTCACTAAAAGCAAATTTACCATCCAATCCAAAATAGAAAAATCGAGGCCTTTGTGGATTATATTGTAAATCCCAGGCATCTAAGGCATTATCCACACCAACAAACCATTGAAAATGACCAAAAAATCTTTGAGACAAACGTAAATTCAAATTGGTATGTGGATTCACCATCCTATATCCATAAGTGGAATTTGTTGTACAATATGAGAGATTATTTTCAGTACAATATTCGGAAATTCCCGCAGGCAAAGTGCCAAGCGCATTATTTATGTTAGATTGCGCCTGTGCATTGATTGCAGCTTCTAAACCATCAAAATTTGTTGGGAGATCTGGATTACACCAAAATGGATTTTTCACACAGTAATATGGTTGTTTGCCAAATACAACAGCAAAGACAGACAAAGAAATTCCGCTAGATTTTTCATCTACCCGAACACTGAAATTCCAACGATGTGGTCCCCTTCCCTCAAGAGGAAGTTTTGTTAGTTCATCCCTTGTATCAGTATAAGTATATCCAACACTAGTACTTACAATTTCTGTAAGACGAATATTAATAGATGATTCAATTCCTTGCGTACTTGCCTTTTGATAATTTGATGTTTGGTAAACCATAAGTCCTGATGAATCTCGAACAGGATTGGTTCTAAACCCAATCAAATTATCTACGTTATTATGAAACAAATTGGTACTATACCAAATTCTTTTAGTAATATCCCATTCCCAGCCGAAATTATAACTTCTTGAAAGTTCGGGTTTTAAATTGGAACTTCCGACAACACGATAACCCACCCCTGGATTCAAAAAATTAAAATATAAATCTTGGAAACTGGGAGCTCTATATCCAAGTCCATTCGCTGCTCTAAATCGAAACTGATCTGTTACATCATACCGGATGGCCAGTTTCGGAAGCCATTCACCACCATAAATCGAATCATGATCATAACGAACTCCCGGGACAATTTGAATTCTTGGTTTATCAGAAACACGCCATTCATCTTGTACATAAAATGCATTACGAAATCGATATGCATTTCCATTGATTGTTTGTCCTTTCGTCAACTCAGGATTAAAATCCTCATAACAGACATTAGGAAATGTTCTTCGGCAATCAGGAGCAATCCGTGCCGAGGAAATTTGATCCTGTAAATTTTCAGCACCAACAGAGGTTACATGGTTTTCTGAAAATTTATAATCCACTCTTGATCTAAACTCTGTCACAGCATTGTCTGTTCTTTGTTGGGAATCCAGATCGTCAGCCTTTCTTTGATCAGTTGTATATAAGTCTTGAAACCTGGAATAATTTGCATTTAGATTCACATTCACCTTTTGATTTGCTACCCAATCAACGTTAAAGGCTCCCATAAAATCATGTGTTTTATTCCTTCTATCATAAACTGTTCTTGGCGGTGAGGCATCAACTGCACTTTGGTCCAAATGGCGATAATAAAACTGACCTGTCATTGTTAAGTTGTCAGATGCATGATAAACCGTTTTATTAGATAAATTCATATCATTAAAGGCACTACCAGAAGTAGACTCAAGTGGTGGAGAATTATTGGGTAGTCTTGTTGTAAATAAATAGGAATTAGCAAAAGGAAGATGGGAAGGATAAGGATTATAAGATGGTGCTAAGGATGCGTAACGTCCATTTCTAGGTCCTGGGGTTGCATCTGGAGTTAAATCATACCCTTCTCCCTTATGCCAACCCACTGTAAACAAAGTTGATAACTTTTCACTTTTAGCTCCAACAGAAGCATAATTTCTAAACTCTGTATAAGGGCCATAATACTTTTCGCTTCCAGATCCTCCAAGAGTTCGAAACTCAGCGTACAATGGATCTTGTGCTTCTTTGGTGATGATATTGATCACACCAGCAATGGCATCTGATCCATAAATAGCAGAAGAAGCACCTTTTACAATTTCTATACGTTCGATATCTTCTGCCTTAAATCGAGTTAAATCAATAGAGCCACTGAATCTTCCTGTTGTTCTTTGCCCATCGACAAGAATGAGTACATTCTGTGCGGATAATCCCTGCAAACGAACTGTCTGTCCCCTCTCTCCTGTTTGTGCTGGCCTTACTTCTATTCCAGGAACATTCCCCAAAGTTTGAGACAGGTCTCTTGCACCCATGGCATCAATATCTTTTCTAGTAATCACTTCAGTAGTAATCGTCGAATCTTTAAGTAGATTACGCCTTCTTGTCCCTGTAACTGTTATGATATTAGTCCTATCAACATTTACCTCATTAGGTTGTTTGCCTGACTCCCCGTGTTTTGATTCTTTTGGTGTTTCCAAAGAGTTTTGACTCTTCGAAGAATCCTCTTCTTTTTTAGGAAAATTTGTTTGAGCAGAAATACCACCAGATACCTCTATAACGAACAAACAAAATCCAAAAAAGAAATATCCAACAAGGATTCGAAAATTAAATTTTATATTGATTAGATTTACAAACCAAAGGTGATTCATCGTATTTACAACTTTCGCCATCGAAATTTTGGATACCCAGATGTGCCCGCAGCATTATAATAGTCTAACATCTGCAATACGTATTTTGATCCATTTTCTCCTGTAATGATATAAACATTAGGTTTTGCAGTTAGGATTGTATTGGAATATGTATACCAAGTCCCATAACCCGCAGGCATCGGATCGAGATCCAAAGGAGCAGATATGACTGGGTTAATACTTTCCGTGGAACCTGAGATTGGACCTCCCCCACTGGAAGATAATTGCACATCAACCACCTTCGTACATTCTGAACCAGTGAAGGTTGCCAAATAATCTGTGGAGCCAGTAAAACAAGCACCTCCATTACCGTTCCCGCTCGTACCACTGTTAGTACCGATATTATATCTTTTAAATCTCAAATCCCAAACATCAGTAGAACCAACGACAGAAGCATTTGCCTTTAAGTTTACATACACCCAGTTAGTAGATGAGGAAGCATTGATCGTTGTTCCATCAGTTGAAGATACTGCTTCCGTAATCAAAAGTAACATCGCAGCAGAAGAACCATCGTCGGATGTTTTTTCGGGATTACAGTTTATGATAAAAAGAAGAAACGAACCGATTAATATTATTTTTAAAAATTTCATTATAGTTACCTACCTTAAGGAACAGCCAATTGAATTGAGGTGACAATCTTTGAAAAAGAAATTCCTGAATTAGCACTTAACCCTATAAACGAAAATCCAGTCGCTACAGAGGGATCACCACCTGTCCAGGTAGTTTCGTTTAACAAAGCATTGCCGGTTGTTAAATTTGTTCTGCTTTTGCAATTGGCAGAGTTCTTTCCTGTGACCCAAACGGTAAAACGAGGCGGAGCTGATGCAGTAAGGTCAAAACAAAGATCAACTTCTTGGTCAACGAAATTAATAAGAGAAGTTCCGGACACAGTTGGAGCAGTTGCTGCTGTACTGTTTCCATTTGAAGTAAGATTTTTTATATTCGATTCATTAGGACCAAAATTAGCATAGGAGTACGCAGGAACAAATCCACCTGTACCACTACCAGAATAAAAATTCATTCCAAATTGACCGGCTGCTAAAGTACTATTCCTGTTCACTTCGGCAGAATAATTCTCAGGCAAACCAACATAAAGAGAAACAGCAGTATGTCCTCCCGTGATTTTCAAACCTTCGATTCTATAATGTCGAACTGCTCCCGTCGATGGCCTGCACAGAGCGAATGTACCTTTTTTGATTGTTGGCATTGTTGTTTCTACAGTACCATCACTGTTCGTCTTACAGACAGTAGATGGACCAGAATTCGCATTCACCAGTGCCCCCAGGAGCAACAGGTTTGTCTCATCAGAGTTTACTTTCTCTTGGCAAAATGTAAAAAATACTGTTACGATTATAGAAACAGCAAACCTATAGGATTTTTTTTGAAAGATATGATGATTTATTTTTTTCATAAGTATTACCTCCTTACTTTTGTTTGGAATACAAAATACAAAGAGTTGCCACCCAAACTTTAAATTCAGATTACAACTCTTAATCTTTGCTAAGCCAAAATGTTTTTATTTGATAGCAGTCTCTGTAGAAACGGTAATTTTACCAAAGCTCACAGAACCGGAGTTAGAACCTGCTGCTCCCGCTGCTAAATAAAAATTTCTAGTATCAAGTGGAGATTGATTGTTAGAAAAATCAGTAGGCAACTTGTGAACCACGGCATTTTCAGCTGTCAAAGATGATTTTACGTTACAGTTAGCGCCATTCTTTCCATCTAACCAAAGTGTAATTCTAGATGCGCCAGTGGTGGTTTGAGTCACATCCAAACAAAATGTTTTTTTCTCACCACCGTTTTTATTTGCCTTACAAGTTGCTGCAATGCCGCCAAACGTATCACACTGCGCATCTGTCACAACAGCTATAGGCAATTCAGATGCCGTCAAACCAGTGTTCACCCTAACTGCTGAGGTAGCTGCATAATTTGGTTCGTATCGAATAGCAGACGCTGGAGAACCAGAGGTAGATCGCCCATCGTACATCCAAAACTGAAATGCATTAAAATTATTTACTAAAACATTTCCAGCTGTAGGTGCATTCAATGCATAATCTTTTGATTTATATCCACCAGAGAACACAACACTATGACTGAATGCATTGGAAAGATCATGAATGACAAAATGAACTCCAGCTCCTCCAGCAGGATTACAGATTTCGACCGGTGTCCCAATCGTCAGTGTAGCTCCTGGAGTTTCACAAGTTTTACCTGCCTCCATAAAACCGATAAGACCTAATAGTACCGTATTATTGTTTCCTTTTTGATCTTCCTGCTCGCAGGAAACGAGTGTTAAACTAAGACAAGCTGCCAAAGTAAAAGCTGAGAATTTGTAGAGCTGTTTCATAGACTCTCCCATTTATTTGATTTTGATTCTCAATTTCTAAATAGCGGATTTTTCGTCAACTCATTAATGAGATTTAGTCTCATTTAAGAAAATCACAACTATTTTATATTGAGACTCACTCTCTTTTGAGTTTGACAAGCACTCGCCTGCTTTGATTCTTGGCGCATGATTCGTTTTAAGATTACCAGAGAAATAGGATTTCTATTTTTTACTCTTTTCCTTTTTACCTTCCAGACAGCTGCAGAAACAAACCGACGCGTCATTTCTGTGAATGGTACAGTGACTGAGATCATCTACGCCTTAAACTTGGAAAACCACTTAGTGGCAGTAGATTCCACTTCGTATTACCCAAAACAGGCGACATCCTTACCGAATGTGGGTTACCAAAGAACATTAACTACAGAAGGAATTTTAAATTTTAAACCAACACAAGTGATCGGACTTGAATCCGCAGGTCCACCGACAACAATTCAAAACCTAAAAGATGCAGGCATCCCAATTAAACTATTTGTAGATGATTATAAACTAGAAACACCCAACTACAGAGTATTAGAAATCGGAAAATTATTTGGTAAAGAAAAAGAAGCAAAAGCCCTTGCTAAAAAAATAAATGAACAAATCCAAAACTTAAACCTTAAAAAATCCAACATTAAAGTTCTCTTTATTTATTCTAGAAATCCAAGTTCTGTCTTCATTTCAGGAACAAACACTGCTGCACATGTTATGATTGAACTATCAGGTGCCAAAAATGCTGTAACCGAATTTTCTGAATTTAAACCGTTAACAAGTGAAGCATTAGTAAAAGCAAACCCAGACATTATTCTAATGCCCGAAAAATCAGCGTTAGGTTTTGGAGGCGAAAAAGCAATTTGGGAAATTAATGGAATGGAATTCACGCGAGCAGGAAAAGAAAAAAATCTAATTCTTGTAGATGATCTTCTTCTATTAGGTTTTGGCCCAAGACTTCCAATCGCTCTAAAAACATTAAACGATAAATGGAAACAAATAGAATGAAGAAAAAATTTTTCTTTATACTATCTTGTATTATCTTTACCATCTTTTCTGCGATCATCTCTTCGTTACTTGGCGCAATGAATATACGATGGGAAGATTTATTGAATACTGATAGTATAGAATCTCGTGTATTTTTTGAATTAAGAATACCAAGAATTATTCTTGGTATTCTCGTTGGCGGTTCTTTGGCTTGGTCTGGTGCCTTGGCACAAGGATTATTCCGAAATCCAATCGTAGATCCAGGATTGATTGGAATTACCGCTGGTTGCTCACTGTTTGCATCCATTGCTATTGTACTCGGTGCATCGATTCCTTTATTGCATTCCATCTGGAGCACAGTTGTGTTTTCGTTTATAGGTGGGATTTCATCCTCTTTCATCATTTTCTTTTTTGCAAAATCAAAAGGCAGAACCGATGTCTTTTCATTGTTACTTTCAGGAATTGCCGTTAATGCAATCTGTTTTTCTGCAATTGGAATTTTGAGTTACATTGCTAACGAAGCCCAACTCAGAAATCTCTCTCTTTGGAATATGGGAAGTTTAGGTGGGGCCTCCTGGTCCAACCTAAAATCCTTTTCCATCTTTTTTGTTTTACCTTTATTTATCAGTCCATTGATAGCAAAACAATTGAATGTATTCATTTTAGGAGAAAGGGAAGCAAACCATCTTGGAGTGTCAGTAGAATTTTTAAAAACAATAGTGATCCTTTTAATTGGTGTGAGTGTGGGCGCATGCATTTCACTGGTAGGCAATATAGGATTTGTTGGGCTTGCGGTTCCGCATATTGTTCGAATGGTTATTGGACAAGATTATCGGTATTTGCTACTCACCTCATATTTATTAGGTGGAGGATTATTGTGTTTAGCAGACGGAATCTGCCGTATCGTGATTGCCCCATCAGAAATACCAGTAGGAATTGCCACTGCCCTACTCGGCTCCCCTTTCTTTCTCAGCTTAATTCGGAAAAGGATGAACCATATATGAGCATCGAAGCAATTGATTTAGAGTATTCGATTGGAACAAAGTCCATCCTTTCAAATATCGAACTAGAAATCCTTCCAGGGAAACTGCATGTTCTGATGGGCAGAAATGGAGCCGGCAAATCTTCCCTCTTTCACATATTATGCGGGGATATTATGCCAAAAATTGGTAACATTTATTTAGATGGTATTGAATTAAAAAAATATTCCAAAAGCCATCTTGCAAAGTTACGCGCAGTGTTAACGCAAGATGCCGCAATCACCTTTCCGATCAGTTCTGAAGAAGTTATAAAACTTGGTCGCCATCCCCACATATCGGATCCGATTCGAGACAAAGAGATCGTTCAAACCTGTTTAAAAATCACTGAATCTTTTGA
The DNA here is from genome assembly GCF_004770905.1 of Leptospira bandrabouensis. Taxonomy (NCBI): domain Bacteria; kingdom Pseudomonadati; phylum Spirochaetota; class Leptospiria; order Leptospirales; family Leptospiraceae; genus Leptospira; species Leptospira bandrabouensis. The sequence goes on from NZ_RQHT01000013.1 coordinate 27,747, forward strand.
TCAAAAAGATCAAAACTATTCCACTCTATCAGGTGGAGAAAAACAGAAAATAAACTTCGGTCGCACTTTGGCTCAAGTTTGGGAAACTCCACCAAGATATATTTTTCTTGATGAACCTGTATCTGCCTTAGACATTCCCAACCAATACAAAACGCTAAACCTATGCCGTCATATGGCAGACCAAGGTTATGCGGTCTTTATGATCTTACATGATCTAAATCTTGCAGCTCTATACGCAGATACAATCACCCTGCTCCATAAAGGGAAAATCATTAAATCAGGAAACCCAAACGATGTTTTAACCTTAGAAAATCTAGAAATCGCATTTGGAATCAAAGTTAGAATCCTAAATGCACCAGAAGGAAATTTTATCATTCCAGAAATCAAAGGAGAATCAATATGAATGAGAACTTAAAACAACAATGGGAAAATCTTACAAGAGAAATGCCCAAACTTAGAATCCGCGACGCCGCGAAACACTTAAATGTAAGTGAAGCAGAGCTTCTTTCTACAAAGATTGGTGCCAAAGTAAAACTTTTGAAACCAGATTGGGCAAATTTTTTATTAAGCACCACTAACCTAGGTTATGTAATGGCCCTTACAAGAAACGAATCTTGTGTTCACGAAAGAAAGGGCGTTTATAAAAACCTATCTGTTAATGGACAAACTGCGTTAGCAGTGGGCGAAGACATAGACCTCCGTATTTTTTTACAAGATTGGAAGTATGGTTTCTATGTGGAAGAGACTAGAGATAACGGAATTATGCGTAGTTTCCAATTCTTTGATTCAAAGGGAGAAGCAGTTCATAAAATCTACCAAACGGAAAATTCAGACATTGATGGTTGGGGAACTGTCAAAAACCAATTTGTAGACGAAACTCAAACATTTACAACTCCTTCCACAGAAATAAAACAGAAAACAGAAACCAACGATTCAAAAGAAATTCCTAATTTTTTAGAGGCCTGGAGTAAACTCGAAGACACTCATGACTTCTTTTCTCTACTTCGAAAATTCAATTATTCACGTGAATTTTCTTTAGTGGCAGCAGATGGCAAATTTTCATTTAAAATTTCAAAAGAGAACTTTCTTAGCTTAATGGAGCAAGTAAGCCAACTTGAAATGGAGATTATGATTTTTGTTGGAAATCCAGGAATGATTCAAATCCATACTGGGAAAATTCAAAAATTAGAGCCAATGGGTCCTTGGTTTAATGTTCTCGACCCAGAGTTTAATTTACACTTACGCACAGACCATATTGAATCTGTATGGATTGTTGATAAACCAACAAAAGATGGATTGGTTACTTCAGTAGAAGTGTTTGATAAAGAAGGCAACCTAATTCTACAAATGTTTGGAAAAAGAAAACCAGGAATCCCTCAATCAGATGTTTGGTATCAGCTAACACGCCGATACGCAACCAAAAGGGATAAACTAAACTCTTCTCTTGTATAAATTACTTGGGAAATCGAGTTTCATTTGAAAACCTTGAGTACCTTCAATACTCAAGGTTCCTCCCATTTGCTTTTCTGCAATAATTTTCGCTAAACTCAAACCCAACTTCTTTTGTTGGGTTGAATTAAACTCATTAGGCAAACCTACGCCATTATCACTATATTCAAAATGGCAAATATTATCCTCAATTGAGAACCCTACATGTATACTTCCAACATCTGTCTTGGGGAATGCATATTTAAAACTATTGGAAAGTAGTTCCGTAAATATAAGTCCAAGTGGAACAGCAGTATCCAACAATAATGTGCCTTCCCCCACTTGAAAGTGAACCTGAATATCTTTTCCTTCAGGCGGAAAACTCTGTTGGATCATGTCTGCCAATGAAAGTAAATATTCTGAAACCTTTATTTCACTTAAATCTTTATTTGCATACAAATGATCATGTACTAGAGACATCGTCTGAATCTTAATCGATGTATCTTCAACAATTGATTGTATGTTTTTGTTTTCTGGGAATTCCGATGCCTGAATCATCAAAATTGATCGAACTAATTGCAGGGAATTTTTTGTTCTATGAAAAATTTCACCAATCAAATTTTCTTTTTCGCGCAATGATTTTTTAATCATCTCAGCGTATGTACGGTTTTCCTCGATTTCCTTCGAGAGCAATTTGTTAGTTTGTATCAATTTATCATAAGGATCATTAATTGCGGCAATAAAGACTGCTTTGTAAATTAAATAAAAAGCACCAATTTTATATATATGACCCAATACATTATAAACGTCAAATACACTAGTGTATACTGCAAAAACCAGCTCGCTAAATATACAAACGATGAAGGCAGATAAATAATATTGAAGTTGCCTCTTTGAAGTATAAAAACCAACTTTTCGATAAATAAGCAGGGAAATAAAGAGTATGGCTATAATGGCATATTCAGCATTTTTTTTAAATGGTGTTAATCCCTTCCCATGCTCATAAGTTCGAGGTATCCAATGATTTAGATATACTACCAAAAGGAAAACAATGCCTACCAATAACATTGCTAAAAACATTAGTAGATTTGCATTACCCCATTGATACCGTTCGTTGGGTTTAATATAAATAGCCAAAAGCAGAACTAAAGCAGTGATGATACGTGAAAAAATCCAAAACTGGGTAGACTTGTTCCCAGAATTTGGAGTAATGAAATCAGGCATTCCTGCATAAGACAGTGTATGCATAAAATCAATCATCCCCACTGCGAGAAATCCAATTCCCAAAAATAAGGTATGGGCATTACGGCTCTGTGTATAGGAATAATATCCCAGTCCAAATATTGAAAAAGAGACGATAACACTAAAGATTTCAGTTACATTATGAAAAACTAAAAAGTAACCTATTCCGTATTCTCTGTAAAAATAATCGGGGAATGTACCAACAAGCAGGAGTGGGAGAAGACAAAATGCTAGTACTCCCAAATAAAAACGATTTATCCGTAATATTATAAAAATAAATTTTAGATCCACCATCCGTTAGCAGGTAATTAGACGAACCTAACCCTATTTAGCAAGACTTTATTTATACTTACGATAGAAAGTCCTTACAAAAAATCAATGTAGATCAAGAGAAATTAAGGTAATATCATCCTTTGCATTTTGTCGCATCTTTGATAATCGATCAAGGAGCTTTTGATGAAATTCATTCTGAGAAAGATCAACAATGGGTAAAATTTCCGGATATAAAATGGAAGCAAAATCTGCACCGGGTTTTAAGTTTTCGTACAAACCATCTGTAAAAATGACTAACCTATCACCTTCTTGTAAGGGAACTATTTTTTCTTCATATTCAAAATTGGATCTAACACCAAGCAAAAGACCAGGACATTCAAATGATTCTATTTCTCTGTTGCGAATAATCAAAAATGGGGGGCTGCCTGCCGAACTAAAATGTAATTTCATTTTCACAAGGTCCAAATAAAAATACGCAACTGTTACAAAACGAGCATGAAGGCTTGTGCAAAGGAAGCGGTTCATTGCAGCAACCAATTCGCTCGGTGACTCTTTATACTCTTTGGCATTTCGGAAGGCTATTTTCACAGTGGAAGAATCGAGTGCAGCACTTACACCGTGACCCGTTACATCAGCAATGACCAAACCGAAACCGTCCGAAAATTCAAAAAAATCATAAAAGTCACCTCCTATATCATAAAGAGGGAGGTAAGACACTTCCATTGTAAGTTTTAGGTTCTGAGGTAACTTATTAGGCAAAATTCGCATTTGAATTTTTCTAGCTGTTTCCAGATCCTTTTTAATCGTTGTTAGTTCATTTTTAGATATTAAATTTTCTTCCAATAGAAAACGAAGACGCCGACCAAGAGCCAAAGAAAACAGAATTACTTCAAAAGCCGTACCGATTTGTACTCCGTATCTACCAAAGGTAGAAAAAGGGATTAGTGCCGCTTTTGTTAAAGAATCAAAAATTACCCCTATAAATAAAGTGAACCAAGCTAATAAAAAAAACGAAGACGACTTTACTCCTTTTAAATAGGAATAAGCACCTGCAGACATTAGAACCAAGAACATATATGGGAAACTATAAATAAAAGACACTTCCATCCAATTATACGGCAATAGGAAAGATAAAAGTGCCATGAAAGCGAAGCAAACCACACTCAGTAGAATCACACGATCTAATAGTGGATTTATTTTTTTCAGATCCAAAAAGGTAAGAGAGTATAAACCCACAAACATTAAAGACAAATTTACAGATACATATAGGTAAGGTTTAATTGATAATTCTAAATCAGGGACCAATAACTGCTTAAAAAAACCACCTAACAATAAATAATTAATCATTAATGTGGCCAAATAAAAACAGTAATAAATATATGCTTTTTCGCGTACGCTAATGTAAATTAAGAGATTATACAATAAAAGAGCAAAAATAATTCCGAAATAAACCCCATTTGCAATATAATCTCTTTCGATCCGATCAAAAAAAGAATTTATTTCCCATATACGAAATGGTGCGTTCAATATACCCGAATTCTTAATATAAGCATAGATTGTCCTTGTTTCGAACGGCTCCAGTGTGAGTTTATAAATGGGACTTCTATGCGGAATTTCTCTTTCAGAAAAAGAAGATGATCCATTAAAAGTTCTTTTGATAATTTTTCCCTTTGATAACCAACCAATAAGGACTTCATCTACCCATGGAGATTCTAACTCGAGAATATAATCTTTCCGTTCTTCTTTAGCGTTCGTTATCTCAAATTTTACCCAAACAGATGGTTTCCAATAACCGAAATGGTATTTCATTTCATGAGCTTTCGACCAAACTACATTTTCAGATAAAACTTCTTCCAAAGTTTTGGTTTCGAAGGTGAATTGTATGAGTGGACGTTTAGGCAATTGATTGCCACAGGAGACAAGAGCCAGAACGAATAAAAATAAATTAATTCTAGGCATTAGGGTCATTGGCAATTAACAGGTCTATTGCCAGTGTTCTAATAGATAATATCGGGTGAAATTCAAATTCGACTTTCAAAAGAAAACGTATTGCCAAAAACCCGAAACAATCAATACTCATGGAAATTCAAGGAGATTGATTCATGTCAGCAAAATTCGAAATTTACAAAGACAAAGCAGGCGAATTCCGCTTTCGCCTCAAAGCATCCAATGGTGAAATCATCGCATCAAGCGAAGGATATTCTTCTAAACAAGCATGTGAAAACGGAATTGCTTCCGTGAAGAACAATGCCGGATCAGCGGAAATAGTCGATCAAACGTAAGAGCAACAATAATCTGTTACAGTTTGAATTTTAAGTTTAAACTTGGATCCTGCAGGGACTTCAAATACGTACTGACCGTCGATTTGGAGCCATGTTTCGGATCCTGGTAAAAGAACTGATAGTTTCCCCGATTGGATTTCCATAATCTCTTTTTGGTCTGTACCAAATTCATACTCTCCAGGCATCATGATTCCCAAAGTTTTCTTTTCCCCGTTTGGAAACAAAACAGTCCTGCTTGTGACGTTCCCATTGAAGTAAATGTTGGCTGGTTTTAGTACTGTTACGGATGTAAATGAACTCATAAAGACCAAAAAATAGATTAGTCTCTGTCTTCCAAGTGAATTCCAAAACGCCAATCTCGTCGGTTTGCCATTAAAAAGTGTTTGCGAATTTCGGAAATACCAGAACGGTGAAGTCAGTGCCCAGAAAGACTTCCCTAAAATCAGAGAACAAAAAGCAGCAAGCCCGGGAAAAATCTATCGAAAGGATCCTTGCTTCTGCCATTGCATTATTTGCAAAACATGGGTTCTCACAAACGACTATGGAGATGATTGCTAATCATGCAAAAATTTCCAAGGGCCTTGCGTATAATTATTTTAAAAGCAAAAACCAAATCTTTGAACAAATCATCGATTCTCATCTCGCCAAACAAGAAAAATTTTATAGTAACATTCCACCCAATCTTTCTGCAAAAGAATATGTGAGGGAATTTTTTAACCGTTCCATCCAATTCGCAAAAGAAGAAAGAAAAACAATGGTTTTGATTTCGGTATGTCTTTTCCAACCGGGTTCTGTTTCTCTTTCCAAAAAGATGGTAGAAAATGTAGAGAAACGGTTTGCCCCTTTTAAAGAAGCAATGAAAGAAAGGTTCAGATCCTACGGAATCAAAGATCCCGACAAAGAGATGATCCTTATCAAAACCTTTCTCCATGGTGTGATTATGAGCCAACATTTTAATGACACAACGACTTGTACGCCAACGATCATTGAAATGGTCCTAGAAAGATACGATTATAAAAATTAAATTTATTCCCCTAACCCACCGGGTATTTTTAGAATAAGAAGATTTGTTGAGGCAGTTGCCAAAAGTTTCTCTTTTTCTGTTCGCATTTCACCTACCATATGTATGGTGGAAAATCCTTTTGCTTCTACAGAAGCCTTTACGATTACTTTTTGTCCAACTGCCACACCACGGATGTATTGGATATTCATATCAATTGTAGTTGTGGGACGTTTTGCCACTAGATAACTAAGTGGGCCAAAGGCATTGTCAAATGCTGCAGCGATTACTCCACCTTGCATCATTCCCATAGGATTGGTTTGGTCTTCTGATACAGGAAAGGAGACAGTTATACTTTTTCCTTTTGTGTAAGACAAAATTTCCGCCTTCATTGCGACAAAAATCGGAGGAGGAACCGTAATTTTCCGCCCCCCGTGATTAAAATTGATTGTCATATCATCTAAAATTTTTTGTGTTTCTTCGGTTGTGAGTGTCTGCATAAAACCATCCCCTCTATGTTACCAATAGTAACATTATATAAATATTTTTCAAGAAAAATGTTGCCACCGGTAACTTAATTTATAATTTTAAGTTGTGAAACGTGCTTCCTACCATCACGGTAATCTAAAAAATACAATCATCAAAACTTGTCATAAATTATTACAAAAGAAGGGTGCTACTGATTTTTCTCTCCGTGAGGTGGCAAATCTATCTGGAGTCTCACATGCAGCGTTGTACAGGCATTTCCAAGATAAGGAAGAAGTTTTAGAAATTTTATCTTCAATCGGATTTGATAAGCTTGGTTCACTACAAAAAAAGGTACCACAGAATAAAACCAATCCTGACGAATATTTTGTCAAATTGGGGTTAGTTTACATTCAATTTGCGATAAAAAATCCGAATTATTATAGGCTTATGTTTCAGACCAAAAGATCAAATGAATCTCTAATTTTAAAACGATCTAAATTAAAATCTTATGCTATACTGGTTAGAGGATGTAGATTTTACCTAAAAACAAAACGTAAGAAAGAGAATCATAGAAGTTTTGCACTTATGGCTTGGTCTCTCGTTCACGGGTATAGCAATTTATGCCTTGAAACTGAATTTCCAGACACAGAAAGCAAAACTCTAAAAAAATCAAAATTGGAAATGGCTGAAGACATCTTAAGGTTTGCGATTTAGAAAATTATCTTTCAGTTTTGAAGATCCATTACTTCAAATTTTTCCAAAAATTCGGACTTTTCTCTAACGAAACTCATTGGATTTTCTTTTCCATATTCACAATAATAAATCATCTGTTGACCGTCATTGGCATTCGTACAATTTTTGGCCTCACCAAGCTTAAGGTACAAATTACCAGTTTTTCTATGTTTATAAATCAACATTAGGTCCATCCAATTCAAAAGATTTCTGAAATTTAAAAAACACTGATTACCTCATTCCCATTGAAGATTTTGAGTTTCTATCCAATTTTTCCAAATCAAACCTAAAGTCCCTTGTAAAAACTCCGGAGAAGCCAATCTTGAAATTTGATGGTGAGTTGATTTTGATAAAGTTGTTTCACTCCAAATTTTAAATTCATCCCATGAATTTTTCTTTTGTACTTTCTTTTGTACCTCTATTGTACTATAAAAAGAAGGCTGAATTTTTTCCAAACCTGCATTGGATTTTTTAGGCAGGCTGCTTGGGAGAGTTACTACCTTTTTTGCCGGAGATACTATAGGATTTTTTTCCAATGGTTCTTCGGTTACATTTATCTTTTTAGCCATCGGATTTGAGAATAAAGGTTTTAAATATCTTTTTCTACCATCAAATCCAGTTTGTTCTAAGAGACCTAGTTTTTTGAGAGAAGTGATAAGCCTCGATATTGTATCCATCTTAAGACCCAGTAACTCTCCAAAATAGCGGTTTGATGCAAAACACCCACCTTTCTCATGTAAGGATACAATTTCAGCGTAAAGTTTTGTTTGGCTATGGGAAAGATTCAATTCCTCTATCCAAACGGGAATCCATATTCCTGTGCGATTTGTTTTCATTTTTAGGTTCCTTCTGCCAAACGAACACATCTCAGGCTACGAGCGTTTGGTTAGATTTTGCCAATACCTAATGGTATAACTCCCCTACCCTGTTTTAGAAAATTTAACTTTTGTTGAAAGTAAACCTTCGGTCAAACGAGAGATAAGAAAATTTGGAAGTTCTTTCGAACGTCCCTTCGGAACTTTTTTTAAATTCCGGTTTGAACAACAACGGCATTGTGGTAGAGCCGTGTCCGGTTGTGTGACCCGAACGTTCCCTACTTGTACAGACTTTGAAATTTAGTCAAGAGAAAAATGAGACATAATTCTGGGGTTGTCTCATTGGCTGGTCCGATTCTGGATTTTTGGAAACTGGATTTGATGGGAGAAAGGAAATGGCCCCAGGTCGCTACCACACTTCCTAGGGCTTTTATTGTTCAACCCGGTTAAGGATTAAGATCAATATAGGATTCAATCGAAATGAGTACAAGTTTTTTTCTTCTCAAATAGGAAAAAACTTTTTAGTCCTGCTTTGGTGGTGTGTCTGTTCAAGGGAGTCATTTTTTATACTTTCGAATGGCCTCTTCAATGATTGTTTTTTCATTTTGAAGCTGTGAGATTTTTTCTTTAATTTTTAGTAATTTATTTTTTAGGTCTTTGAGTTCTAAGTTGTTAACTTTTGGTTTGGATTGTTTTTGTTTGTTGGGTTTTAGGGGACGTACAAATTCCCTAAGATCATTTCGGGAAGGGAAGTCCCCTTTTTTTTCTAGACCTTTTAAAAGATAGTCGATTGCCTTTTTCCTGTTGGAAACATCTAGGGGTGCAATTTCTGTGAATAAACTTGTTGGGATTTGAAAGATAGGATGATTTTTGTCTGATGTGGTGCTGATGTTTGTTTCTTTTAAAATTTCCGCATGTGCGATTTTAGTTTTTACCCATTGCCCCGACTTATTGATTCGTTTTGCTAGTTGTTCATTGGTTTCTTTATGTCTGTTTTTAAGTTCTTGAAGAGAGAGTGCTAAATCGGATTCGGAAAGGTCTTCTCTTTGTAGATTTTCAACTAATTTGATTTCAGGTAATTTGGAAATATCAATTTGTTCGACATTTTTAATGATTGCGAGAATCGTCTTTTTTTTCAAAAGTTTGTGGGCGCGAAATCTCCTTTCTCCATTGATGAGTTCATATTTCCCTGCCTTTTTTCTTACAACTACTGGCTGTAAAAGTCCGTATTGCGAAATGGAGTCTGCAAGTTCTTTGATTGTGGACTCGTTAAAAGTTTTTCGCGGATTGTTTTCGATTAATATTTCTTCGACTGGGATCTCTGTTGCATTGTGATGAGTGGTGCTTTCCTCTTTAAGAAATGGATTAAGGGATGAAGTTCTTGCTGTTGCTCTTGATAAAATATCTGCTGGGTTATAATTTGCTTTATTTTTCATGGTCATGATGAAAGTACGCCGGCGTACTTTATTTTAATTTCTCCGCTAGAGTTTCGAAAGCCTTCCAAGGAGCACTTCCTTCTTGTAGAGGTTTGCCGGTTTCAGTACGGTCCCGTATACTGTCATTTTTTGGGATTGGTTCTAGAATTTTTAAAGACTTTATTGTGTTTAATTTTTGAAGAAGATCCATTTGTTTTTGAGAAGTTCCCCATTGAGAGGGGAGGATCATTACAGATTTTTTCTTCGATTGTTCATCAAATCTTTCTGCTTCATTTACCTTTTTTAAAACTTGAGCTACTGTTCTGACTGCCCATTTGGAAGGGGTAACTGGAACAAGAATCACGGAGGCTGGGAGATAAGAAGCTATGTTTTCTGATGAGCCCGATCCTGGTGTGTCAATGATAACGTAATCGTAACTGGCTTTAAACAGGATGTTTTTGAGGCGTGGGATCATGGAAAAATCTTTGGATGCTAAATAACTTAAATCGGAGAGTTCGATGATTGATGGAAGGACGTCTATGTTGTTGGATTTTTTTACAGACTCCGCAAGGGTAGTTTCTGCGTTTAATACAGAGAGGGTATTGCCAGAATCAAAAAACTCAACGGGTTCTTCTGGGAAAAAAAAGTCGGAAAGATCGGCTTGTGGATCCATGTCGATAGCTAACGTGGACCCTTTTTTTGAAAGTGCTAGTGCTAGATGGATGGCGGTAGTGGATTTGGAAGTACCACCTTTAATATTGGCAACAGTAATGATCTTCATTGCAAAATGAGTTTGAAATTCCTGCTTCTTGGTGCAATAAAAATTAAGAAATTGGAATATTTTTTAAAAAGTACGCCGGCGTACTTTGGGATTTTCTAAAATTTATTTGCTAACTATGGTGGGAGTGGGTTTTGGATTTATTCTGCGCAAAGGATCGAAGCGGAAATCCTTTCCCGAAGGGAAAGATTGGAGCGGAGAGCCTGGTCGTTTCAGTTGAGATGAGAAACTGGGTTCATTCGATGCGCCCAAACCTTGGCTTTTGTTTTTACTGAAGAAAAGATAAAAAAATCTTGTACTATTTTTTGCTTATCTTTATACTGTTCTTAACCCCTTTAACCGGGTGATGTAAACTCTCTGAATTGTGTGGAAGCAGTTCAGAGAGACTTTTCTCCTCTTGCATCATTTTCCTCTTTATTCCCTTTCTACCCTACTCTCTCCCCAAACTTTTTCCATTTTATCGGTAGGTAACATCCATGGGTTGTGTAGGGATTATGTCACATTAAAACTTGACAGAATTTTGATTTTAGTATTAATAGATTTCAGGTGGGGGAGGTGTCCCCATACCTGAAAGCGGTCTTCCACAATTTTAACCGCTTATATACATCACCTGGAATTCAAATGAATTCCGAATCGGACGTTCGAAAGAACTTCCAAGAAATAAGTAACACCACCGAAGGTTTATCTTTTTGGTGTAACGAATCTAAGAGAAGAATTTCTTCTCTTAGCGCCGAAGGCTTGTGTTGGAAACAAGGGGCAGTTATGAGTGAATGGAAAAGAACGGGTGTTTGGGTCGCCCAATGGATGGAAGATTTGGATTTAACTCCAAACCAGACAAGGTTATATGCTGAGATTTTTTCTTTGGATGCAAAGGGAGGTTGTTTTGCATCGAATGAATATTTTGGAAAGGTGTTAAAACTAAAACGTGATACTGTTTCGCGTTTGATCTCTGAGTTGAAGAAAAAAGGTTTAATCAAACAAACTGGCTTTGATGGGAGACGGCGTTTTTTAACGCCTGTAAAAGAGAAGATTAATTCAGGATTGGATCCAAATCAGCAGGATAAGTTTCGTAAGGGAATCAAATGCGGATTAGGACTTGAATCCAAGGCTGATTCTTTTTTGGAGAAGAATTCATCTCTTAAATACGAAGTACAAAAAAGTATACATAATCCAATTTTTAAAAAAAATAATAATCCTGATTGGAAAGAGTTTTTAACTTGGAGCGAAAAACAACTTTCTTTCTCTACGAGTTTGGCGCTCTCTATGCTTCCCGGTCCAGAAGTGTTGACGGGTTGGCAACTTTCCTATTGGGAACGGTTTAAAGCCAATCCAAGGTAAAAATTAGCGGAGTGGGGTAAGACCGAAAAAGCTAGAAGTTTATTATTGTCATTTTATTTAACTTGTGTTAAATCTTGTCGAAACTGTTTTCTTCCGCCTGGATATTCGATGATGTAGATACATTGGCATGTTTCCCAGGCTGAACTTGCGAAAAAATATCCAGTATCTTCGGATTGACAAGAATCTTGTTTGGGTTTAATTTTGTGAGCAAATATAAGGCGACCAAGGTCCTTAGTCTCTACTTCGTCTAACTGGATCGATTCCTGTTCAAGGAGAATAGAGGTTAGTTTGGGAGAGGTAGAAAGTAGGTTTGTGGCATTGACACAGGTGCTTCTTCTCATGGCTAAACTACCTGATTCGATGGCCTGTGGGCTTGCTTTTGCAGAAACAGCCGCATAAAAAACTTCTAATCCGTCCTTATTTCTCCATTCTGACTTCCATGGCGTATAACTTTGGCAAGCGATGAAAAAGAATAATAGGGATGGTGCAAAATTTTTCATGTTTAAATCCTAAGTTTTTTTTTGACTTTGTCAATCGATCTTGGATGTGGGTAGGTCTCTCCAGGATAATTTATTGAAAATTATAGCAATCCGATTACCGTGGGGATAGTCCATGAGCCTTTTTAAGCCTTTACCTATTTTTTCTGGTCCTCTGGTTCAGTCTTTTTTAGCTTCCTTTAAATCTAAATCAGATAAAAGGTACGCTCATTCTATTGCTGGCGAATGGAGGTCGGTAAAAGCAAAAGATGGTACTACGTTACTTGCTCGCATTCATGAAGTGCCCGAACCGAAAGGACTTGTTATTTTGATACACGGATGGGAAGGAAGTATCCATTCCAGTTATATTGTTCGAACCACTAGACATTTTTTAAAAAAAGAATTTTCAGTATACAGGTTGAATTTGCGAGACCATGGAGATACTCATCATCTTAATGAAGGGATCTTTAACGGGAGTTTGCTTCTGGAGACTTATGAAGCGGTGCAGGCATTAGTAAAAAATTTTTGGTCTAAAGGCCCCGTTTATTTGGCGGGATTTTCATTGGGTGGAAATTTTGTTTTACGAATGGCGGCTCGCCACTCTCTCTCGAAACCTACAGACCAAATCCCAGGATTAAAGCATTGTTTTGCTTTTAGCCCCGCATTGGATCCCAAAAGTGCGACCATTAAAATGGATGAACATCCTTTCTTAAGAAAGTATTTTCTGAACTCATGGAAATCTTCTTTAATAAAAAAGGCAAATTTATTTCCTCATTTATATTCGTTCCATGATTTGGATGATTACCATTCGGTGATGCATTTAACTGCAAAGATGGTGAAGGATTCTTCGCAGTTCTCTTCTGTAGATGAATACTTTAATTCTTATACTCTAAATGATTTATTTTTTAAGTCAGTTAAAATACCTACAACCATTTTGACTTCCATGGATGATCCTGTGATTCCATGGAAAGAATTTGCGGAGATCCCTCCTTCATCCTATCTTGAAGTGGTGATTGAGTCAAAGGGTGGGCATTGTGGATTTATTGAAGACTTGAATCGTTCTTCTTATTATTGGAAGTTGATGGAAAAAAAGATGGGTTGATGTCTTCCCAAATTCTTTTCCAATAATTCCCCCAATCTTTTTTCTTTGATGTCCAAAATTTCAAATAAAAGGAATCCAGTAGATCTCTGTTGGATAGGATTTTTAGAAGAGATTTTTTTTCTAAAAATTCGGGACCTTGTTTTAATAAAATAGTGAAATCCTTTTCGGAAGTTTTAGGAAGTTTGGATGAGTAAAGTTTGTTTCCCTGAAGTTGTTTGTGTCTGTTGTGAAAGATAGGATGGACTAAGGCAAAAAACAATTCACGACCTTCGAGATATTTATTTTTGTGAGTCTTTAATTCTTCCTCTAAATTACCAATTAAATGCATGTCTGGTTTCCAAAAAGAGGTACTAAAAATTTGGTTAAGATTTTTGAATTCTTTTCCAGTTAAAATTACCAAAGGAATGGCAGAAATCCAGCCAATCCATATGGGCAGTGTTAGAATAAATAACATAGTCGAATGTGCGTAACTGATGTAGGCACAAGCAAAACCAAGAATGGTCACTCCAAAAAAAGACGAGACTACATAAGACACACTATATTCTGAATTGGCGTCACGGTTTTGTGGGCCCCAGCTGATTCGTTTGTTTAATAAAACAGAAAAAACAAAGATGCTGTGATAGATCATATAAATTGGTGCAACCAATATTGAAAATACGGTCTCAAGAAGAAATGCAGGGAATTTTTTTATGATTTGTAAAAGAGGAAGGCTTATGAAGCTAAGTAATCTCGGTAGAAATAACAATAATAAAGATAAGTATAATAATTTTAAATAGAGGGGGTCGTAAATTTGAGATTTAAAGAATTCATATTCTTCCGGTAACATGGAGTAATTTAAATATTTACTGTCTTCCAAATAGTTCCATAAACTTAAAATGATATAACACATCCAAATCGGTGAATTGAGATAGGACAAAATACCATTGAGAATATGGATTCGGTTGATCAGTGGAATTTTTTTGCCGAATAAAAACCAAAAATGTTGTAAGTTCCCTTGGCACCAACGTTGGTCCCGTTTAAGTGTATCGATAAGGTTAGGTGGGTTTTCTTCATAACTTCCTTCTAATTCGTAAGCACATAATACTTCAAAACCTGCTTTTCTCATTAAAGCTGCTTCGACTGTGTCGTGGCTTAAAATTTTTCCACCAAGACCGCCATATTCAGGTAAGTGGGGGAGGGCACAATGTTCCATGAACGGTTTGATCCTCAGTATGGCGTTGTGACCCCAGTATCCTGAAGAATCAATTTGCCAGAAATTAGCACCCTTTATAAAAAAGGGACTGAATAAATACGATGAGAATTCTGTTAATTTTTGGAATACGGTTGTAGTGCGGAAAATTTTTGTAACTGATTGAATGATCCCGGCTTTTGGATTTTTTTCCATATTTGCAATGAGTTGTATGATGAGGTCACCTGATACAAGGCTATCTGCATCAAGTATGATCATGTATTCATATTGTTTTCCCCATCTTCTACAGAAATCTGCGATGTTCCCGCTTTTCCCATTGAGGTTACTTTTTCTTCTCCGGTAATGGAAATTAAAAAAATTGTTTGTTGATTCGCATAACTCTATGTAGGCTGCTTCTTCTTTGATCCATTTTTCAGGTGTTCTAGTGTCGCTGAGAATAAAAAAGTCGAGTTTGGGTAGTTTATGAATTTTTTCTACTGATTCAAAGATAACTTTGATTCTGGAAAATATAGAAATTTCATTTTCCTCATATACAGGCATGACTACGGCAACGTTGATAGATTCTAATAAAGCAAAATCCAAATCACTTTTTGGGATATGTTTTGCTTTTAAAAGACTGTCTGCATTCTTTTTTAACGAAAGTAAAAATCCAAATAGTGCTGTACTTGCCCCATAAGACAACATTGGTAAAAGAAATATCAGTGTTATGAATTGGTAGTATTCTGAAATTTCAATTCCTCGAAAGGAGATAATTTCAATGAATAAACTAAAACCAATGAGAACAGGAGTGATAAAGACTAAAAAAAATAAACTGCGATGGATATGGATCATAACAACCTAAAGATAATTAAATAATAAAGTAGGCTCCAAAGAAAGATGGAAGCAATAATGAATAAAGGTTTTAACGAGCTAATGATAGATTGTTTCTTTGCTTTTGTATCTCTTTTCCATTCTGCAGATTGTGGAATCATTGAACCGAATTGCCAGGACCTACTTGCAATCGGTAAGAGGTTTTTTGGATTAATCTCTTTGATGGTTAAATAACTTTGCCATAACTTCCAATCTGCATGGAATTCCTTTTTCAGTTCTGTGGACTTAAAAAAATCACTTAAGATTTCGGAGATTTTGTATTCATTCTGAATCCCAATTAAAATCAAGTAGGACCGAACCCTTTCACTAAACTCATTCATGTATTCCATATTATTTGGATAGCCCATCTCTATAGATCCAGGTTTCGGTAATTCTTTGGTTTTGGTTTTCAAGGAAAATAAACCAATTGGACTCATTTGCATACGCCGGATACCAGATTTGTAAACGCCATTGATCTAACTCAGATATTTTTTCGATCTTATAACGAATTTGTTCTGAAGGAATTTTGTCGTTTTGAATCACTGCTTTGATTGATGTTTTTTTATCTAAGGATTTTAGATATTCACCGGTAAAGTATAAGGTAAATACTTTTTCCTTTGGAAAAAGGGGGTCAACACCTCTATAAAATGCCGAAGCTTTTCCAAGTGTATGTTGTTTTGGTGACCTTTCTGTATAATGAAGAGTGTACTGAAATTCATAACCTTCGTTTAAGTTTGGTGGAATGGATGGTTCCCAAAAAGTGGTGATATTGTCGTCAGAATCCAAATTGGTTGTGAACTCTAGTAAATATAAATTTCCTTTTCCCCAGTCTCCTTTTGGTTCGACCCAAACACTAGGTCGTAAATGGTATTTTAGTTTTTCGTCTTGATAACTTTTGAACTTCCGATCTCTTTGGATCAGCCCATACCCTTTTGGAGAATCTAATGAAATCCTTGTTAGTTGGGTTTTTTTAGGATTGAGTAAAGGCCTCCATTCCCAATCGCCCATTTTGTTTTGAATGAGAAGGCCATCTGAGTCATGTACTTCGGGATGAATATTTCCCAAGATGGGGTTATCGGATTCTCCGTATAAATACATGGAAGTGATAGGTGCAAACCCGAGTCGTTTGATTTTTTTACGTAGGTAAATTTTTGCCTTCACATCAATGGTTGTGACTTCACCAGGTTTAACCAAAAATTCATAAGAACCAACTACAGATTCACTATTCATGATTGCATATATCGTTATAGTTGTGTCTGTTTTTTGTGGGCGTTTGATATAAAAACTTTCGAAGATAGGGAATTCTTCTTTTTCTTGTGGTCCTGTGTTGATGGCAAGTCCTCTACCTGATAACCCGTAAACTTGTCCTTTTGATATGGCTCGAAAATAAGATGAACCTTGGAATACTAAAAACTCTTCCAAAATTTCCTTTTGGTTGATTGGATAATGTACGCGAAATCCTGTATACTGTAGATTTTTGGTGAGTTCTGTGAAAGAATCAGTGAGTGGTAAATCACCAAAATTAAAACGTGAAGCATCATAGGGTATTTCAATTGGTTTCTCATTGATCACTTCATAAATTTGAATTCCGTTGCTATAAATATGGCCTGGATGGAAGAAGTGTAGTTGGTAAGGTAAAGCAAGATTTTTCCAAATAGCAACATCAGGTTTGTATTCGATTTGCCTATAATCATCGTAACTGATTCCGTCCAGTCCTGGAATCTTAAATTCAGGAGTTGGATTGAATTTTGATTTCAATTTTAGTTTTGCCATTGAATCAACGCTGTTGAAATCGAATACTTCTTGGGGAGTGGAAATTGCCATTAGGGTAGCCACTCTATTTAAAGTTAGATCGTTTTTCCTAATGATGATGACGACACACAATACCAAGGCAATGAGTGCAAGATATATGTTTAGTTTCTTCATAATGTAATGATTATTATTGAATCTATGGGGTCACGTAAATAATAGATTGTGGCGTTTTTGTCTCACTAAACATGGATTAAGCAAGACATTGTTTTTTTTCTATTGCATAATTTAAACGTTTCTATATTGTTCCCTCATCTTATGAAACTGGTTTCAATAAATTTTTTCTCCTTGTTAGCCGTCGCCTTATTTCTGCAATGTTCTGGTTCTAAAAAAACAGATAAGATTCTTGGTGAATCTGTATTTAATTCTAACAAACCACAATCATTCAAAAAAATTGCACCACTTACTGCCAACTCCCTTGGTTCCAGAAAAAATCTCTTAGAACATGGATGGGCTGTCATTCCTTCGGGAACAAAAAGTATGGATCTGGTTTATGAGAATGGAGGAATGAGCTCTCGAGTTGCAAAAGCAATGGTACTTGTTCATATGAAAAAAAGAAGTGCTGATTTCCCTGGTAAACTTGGGGATACAATGGAGTCGGTTTTATCTTGGACAAGTGATGGATATAAAGACTCTTCTGGAAGAACGGGAGATATTTATGATGCAGGTTGGCAATTGAGCCAAACGCAATGGAAAACTTCCAAAGAAAGTTTTAAGGAAGCGGGTTCCAGGTTTTTATTAGGTTATATTTATTTGGTACCAAAAGTGGAATCTGATACAGAACAAATGGTTTCCACATTGAAAAACTTTGGTAATGAGCGTGGCGAAACTACCGATAAGTTGAATGATTTATTTGTTTCGACATTAAATCAAAATTCTAAAAATATAATCGCTGCTTGGAGTGATTCCTTTTCAAAAGCTTCCGATGAATTTACAAAAAATTACGAGGAATCGGGTGAGAGTGGAAATTCTCTTTTGGCTCTTGTGGATATATTCCAAGGGTATACCGTAGCGATTAAAGAAGTATTGGTCTCGCCCATTGCCAAAACAGGGAAAAATACAGGTGAGATCCTAGTAGTCAATGGGGTATTTGTTCCTTTATCTCAAACAATGAATTTTTCTTCCAATGCATTGATATCAACTGGAGTAGTTTTTTATTATTCAACTAAGGCTGGTTATCTGGTGATTTCTCCCACTTTAGAGGCTGGTCTTTTTAGTTCTATGGGATTGTTGTCGGCATCTGCCACAATCCCAACATATACAGTAGGAACTACTCTTGCCGCCTTTAACCAAGTAACTTCTGTTGCTGCCACAACCGCAGGCGGAACCATTGGTGCTGTTGGAGGCGCCACTTTGGATACCGGTGCTTACGCAACTGGGATGGTATATGATTTGTCTAAAGGAACAGCCGAAGCCGGATTTTATGCCATGAGTTCTGGAATGATTTTAGGTTATGCGGCACTCACAGTCCTTCCTTCCCAATTGTTGCTTACAGCAGTGGATGGACCAATACTGATTACTTATGATGGTCCTCGAGTTGTAATCGCAGTTGTGAGAGGTAATTATGCAGGCTTTGAAGATGCACCAACAGGGTCTGTAATCAATTTAGAAGAAGCAAAAAAAGCAGGCAAAGTAAAAATCTTAACCGATGATCCCAAAATTATTAAGAAAGTTTTAGACGCGGAAATCGCTGAACAAACAAAACGTGCAAATGCAAAGGCATCTGAAAAAAAATGAAATCAAACATTTACCAATTTATTTTAGTTTCTGTTTTTCTATCTTTATTCTTTTTTAACTGCTCCGGCTCTGATAAAAAAGGAGAAGATCCATTAAAGAATACAAAAAAGTTAGCCATTGAAGGTCATAAGTCTCTTTATTACCAAGGAGCACTTCCCGTCAAAGGGACAAGTATCAAATTTATTCCTCCATTTCATGAATCTACCGTATTTGTTATGGGGAAAAGAATTGGTTTTGCAGGAGAAGAATTTTCTAAGTCTGTATTAAAGGCTCAAGAGTCAGTGGTCATTGTTAAAGATGGGACAAAGATGAGTTGGTCTACTGCTGGTAAACTAAACGAGAAAGGTGACGCGGTAGTTCAGTATTTGAATGAAAATGCCACCAAACCTGGGTTATTTATTATGTATGCTTCTGTTGCGGAATCTTACGGGCTTGTGGGTTCTTCCTGGGAAAGAGGTTTAGATACACATAAGGCGGTTGTAGCTAATTCGGAAGCTGTTCGCAAAGAGTGGGACGAATGGGCAGATATGCAGCTAAACCATAAAGAAAAACCAGATAATTCCCCTTCTGCTACAAAAAGATTCAATCAATATAAACAAGAATTTCAAAAAGTTTTTGAATCAACTGTATATGGTTATGTGGACTTAGATAATGCTTTGAAGTCAGCTTATGATGAAACTTACGATGACTTCAAGTCTGGTAGTTGGAAAAGTCGGTTTTCAGAGATTGAAGATTTACGTTCTTCCGTTTCTGAAAAGATTTTTGGGAATTGGAAAGAAACCATTTTTTCTTTTGGGCAAGATACTGCAAGTGAATTGGGTCGAGCAAAAGCGGATATAGAATCTATAGCAGATGGTGAAGGTGTTCCTTTAGCCTTACTCAAGGCATTTTCCCGAACCACCAAAGCATTGTTTTATGATGGAATCATAAAACCCATTGGAAAAGTGACCTTGCTTTCAGTTGGGTATGTAACTTGGAATGGAATCATTTATCCGGCAGTTGTAGCAACTAATTCTGTGGGAACAGGGCTTTATTGTTTGGTGGAAACCTTTGCACTTGCAGGGAAAGGAGTCGTGTATATTACAGCACCGAGTGTAGAACTTGCTTTGGGGGGACTATTAAATAGTACGGAAGTCGTATTAAATGAGTCAGTTCAGTCTATGGAGAAAGGTGCAAAGGTTACTTCTGCGGTTGCTAGAAAAACTTCTGCATATTCTGTAAAAACGGCTGCTGTTGTGACAGAAACTTCTGGAAAATATATTCTAGCACCTATGAGTCTTGTCGGTGTTACCTCTGGACAAACCGTATTAGGTGGAGGACTTGCCATTTCGGGGACAGTTACCGGAGCAACATTTGCCGGTACATCTGCCACTGCGCAAACGGTCACTTATGCCTCAACAAGAGTTGCTGCAGGTACAGTCGGTGTCGTTGGAACTGCTGCTTCCTTCGGTACTGGTACAACCTACGGAGTTTATCAATTATCAAAAGCAGTGGGTGTTCCTTCTGGTATTGTCATCGGATCAGGAATTGTACTCAGTTATGAATTTGTGTCGCATATGTCAGCTCATTCTATACTTGCTGTGGCTGACTGTACATATTTAGTGTTATCCCTTGAAGGAGGTAAGTGGGTGGTTTATGGAGTCAAAGATGGTTCCAAAAAGGCATCGCGCTTATTGACCGGAGCGGTTGTGGATATGGATCAAATCCGCAAAGAAGGGGGAACTGTAGTAAAAGTTCCTTTAGAAGAGGGGGAAGTTGAAAAAATACTAGGTAAAAAAAAGAAAAAATGAAACCGTAGAAGAATGGAGAAAGTAAGAAAAAAAATTCTCATCATTGAGGATTCCGAATTACAAAGAAAACTTCTCAATCGTTGGATTTCAAATCATGGGTACACTCCTTTGGAAGCAATTTCTCTTTCTGATGCTAGGGAGATTATCAGCAAAGACCAAGTGGATGTGGTTCTTCTTGATTGGGAATTACCTGATGGTTCTGGAATTGAGTTGATTTCCGAAATATTTTCTTCCTCTCCGATTGGTTGGCTTCCTATCATAATGGTTACTGGTCATACAGAACCTGAGAACTTAAAACTTGCTATTGAAGCAGGTGCTACTGACTACATCACAAAACCTGCAAAGGAAATTGAACTTTTAGCAAGAATTTTCAGTGCATTGAGGATGAAATCCTTACACGACCAACTGCGAGAAACTGCTATCCGTGACGTGTTGACAGGATTATATAACCGTCGCTATATGGAAGAGAGGATAGAGCAAGAGTTTCAAAGATGCAAAAGACATAAACATAGTTTATCATTAGCTATGATAGATATTGATTTCTTTAAAAAAGTAAACGATACCTATGGTCATGAAACAGGCGATATAGTTTTAAAACGAATAGCTTTTGAATTAAAAACATCTCTAAGGAAATCAGACATCATTTCTCGATTCGGTGGAGAGGAATTTGTCATTGTATTTCCAGAAACTGGTGTGAATGATGCAACAAAGGTTCTCGATAAAATTAGAGAATCCGTTTCTAGTATAGAATTAAAATCAGAGGCAGGAGAAAATTTCAAAGTTTCCTTTAGCGGTGGTGTCGCAGGTGGGGACATTACTGAAATAGACAATCCAGCCGAGTTACTGAGAACAGCAGACAAACTCTTATATGAGGCGAAATCCTCAGGTCGAAATCGTATCGTAAGCTAAATTATTAAATTGGACATTAACCACTCATTTTACCAGCTAACACCTGACACAATTTTAAATTCTCTTGAATCATTGGGTTATGAACCAACCGGAAGATTTTATCCTTTGAATAGTGTTGAAAATCGTGTTTATGACATTGAAACCGCAAATGCTGGACGAATCGTTGTAAAGTTTTATCGCCCAGGAAAATGGACTAGGGATGAAATTCTCGAAGAACATCGGTTTTTGCAGGAACTCATTTCGGAAGAAATCCCTGTACTCACTCCTATTGCTATTGAAGGGAAAACTTTGTTTGAATGGTCTGGGATCTTTTTTGCTATTTGGCCACTTCGTAATGGTCGGATTGTAGAGGAAATCTCTGGTCCTGATTTAGAACGTGTAGGTGCACTGCTCGGAAGAATTCATGCTGTTGGGAAAAGATCTAGCTCCATCCATCGTCCTATTTTAGATATTCCCTCCTATGGATTGAAATCACTAAATTTTATTCTAGATAAACACCTAATACCAAACAGTGCTTTGGCGGAAAGATATAAGACAACTGCATTAAGATCATTTGAAATTTTTGAATCATTAGTCAACGAATTTCAAATTCCTTTTCAACGAATTCATGGAGATTGTCACAAAGGAAATCTGCTAGTTTCGCAAGAAGGATACAGTATTTTAGATTTTGATGATTTTTTGACGGGTCCTATCGTTCAAGACTTTTGGATGTTGCTCCCGTTAGGTGAGTCTGATCGCAGAAATGATTTGTTTCAGTTCTTGCAAGGTTACACTATGTTTTCTGATTTTGATGAAAATTGGTTTCAGCTGGTAGAACCTCTTCGTATTATTAGATACATTCATTACGCTGCCTGGATTGCTAAACGTTGGGAAGACCCTTCTTTTCCATCGCTTTTCCCGCATTTTGGTACAGAAGAGTATTGGCTGAAAGAAACACTCGATTTGGAATCTGCAAAAAAAGATTTGGAAGCGCAATCTTTGGAAATTACGAATAACCAGGTAGATTCGGAACCAGAAATGACAAATAAAGATTTTTTTTGGGATTGGGAAAATTAGTAATTCAGATCATTAAATGTGACAAAGCAACCGCGAGTGCGTGTGAAACATTTAAAGAATCAATTTGGTTTTTCATTGGTATATATATCAAGAGGTCAGATAGGTTTAAGACATCGGGTGATATTCCTTCTGCCTCGTTTCCAACGACTAACACAAAATGGTTTTGTTTTTTCAGTTCGTAAACCGATTTTGTTTTGGATATAAGGTTATCCCCCTCTCTTGGGAGACTCAGCGACAGAATTTGGTTTCCAGAGGCTTTTAAAGAAATTAAAGTTTCCCTTAAATTTTGAGTGCGAACTAACGAAATTTGAAATAAAGATCCCATCGACACTCTGACACTACGCCTGAGATAAGGTGACGCTGATTGGGAATCAAATATTACAGTTCGGATACCAAAGGCAGCTGCTGTTCGCAAGATGGATCCAATATTCTCGCTATCAACAATATAGTTTACTGCTAAAATGGGAGATTCCACTTCAGATAAAGAACTCCATTTTTGGTAGCCAATAGCCATGAATCCTTGGTGTACAGAAAATCCGATGGTTTTTTCAAAAACTGATTTTTCGGCAACAAAACATTTATTAGGTTGCAATTGTTTGGACTGAATTAGGCCTTTATGTTTTTCCCAATACTTTGGCATACAAAATACAGATTCCACTTCGAGGTTTGACGTAAGAAGCCTAACGGCTGTTTTCTCATGGTCTGCTATGAATTTGTCAGATGTTTCTTCCTTTGCTTTTAGGAGTTGGTATGCGGAAAGTCTAGGATCCTGTGCAGAATGGATATTTTGCATTATGTCTCATTGCCCCTGAAGAGCCCCCGCCCTGTATAGGGTGGTGGAGGCGGGCTTGTGGGTTTGTTCTAAAATCCCTAACATAAATCCATCATTTCTTCAAGCAAAGAATGCATTTCCGGAAAGATTCTCTCAAAAAGTTCATATTAACTAAAATGATACTCTGATTGTACGAACCCATTTGCGTAAGCAATTGTTTTGATATGTTTTAAATTTTGATCTTGAGCCAAGTGACCAAAGAGAGGCAATCCAGATCCGAGTAAAACAGGGATTCTCGTGAGAATGATTTCAGATAACATCTGTTTGCTTACGAAGGATTGAATCACTTGACCTCCGTCTACATACACAGATTTAAATTGTCTTTTCTCTAGTTCAAAAGTTAAGTTTTCCAGAGTTCCGTTAAAAATAGAAATTGGATGATTCGATTGAATTCTGTATTCAGAATTGTGAGTAAGCACAAAAACGGGAACTGTTGGGAAAGGGTAGGGTTCAAATTGTAATACCGTTTCAAATGTAGCCCTACCCATTACAATGCAATCGATACTTTGCATAAATAAAGTATAACCCAAGTCGTTATTTTCTAAAGTGTATTTCTCTGATGCCAACCAGTTGATAGATCCATCTGATCTTGCTATAAAGCCATCTAAACTGCTTGCAATAAATGCTTTGTATTTTATCATATTATTTGTCAGCTCTACGGTGTAGACATATTATTTCTACACCGTAGAAATAATCCGATTAAAATGAAAGAAAAAATTATACAAACCGCTTTGAAAATTTGCGAAAAACAAGGATATGAATCCTTTAGTATGCGTAAATTAGCCGCAAAATTGAATTTAGATCCAATGGCAGTTTACCATTACTTTCGAAATAAAGAAGAACTTACGAAGGCAATGGTGGAACAAATTTTTAATCGATTCCAAGAGGAAATTGTAGTTTCCGAGAGAAGTCCTAGGACAAATCTGAAAAAGGTTTTGATAGCTTATTGGAATTTATTTGTCGAATATCCAGGGATGTCTTTATTTTTAGTTAAAAATTCTCATGAAGGATTCCCATCTGTTATATCATTAAATGAAAAACTTCAAAACATCTTTTTAAAATCATTTCCCGAGTCTGATGTTAATATCATTTTAAATGTAATTATTGATTTTATTCACGGCAATGCATTGGCCTCTGCTTCGCTTTTTTCCAAAGTGAAAAATAACGAAACAAAAATCATATCAAATCAGAAGGAATTTGAAAGTTCGTTATCTTATCTTCTGGACCAATTCTCAAAAAAATAGTAGTTTTCAGTGTTCCAGGGACCTGTGGTGATAGATGACTCACTTTATAGGGTAGGGATATCCATATTTACCACCTAATCCTTGTTTTGAGGCCATTACTTTTTCTTAGTAAATTTCTTTAACAAATTTCCATTTGTAGTTGATTAAATTACATTGGGAAAAACAGTTAAATTAGACTCTCTGATTCTCCTATTCAAAATGAACATTGATCCTCGAACAGTCGTATTTATTAACATCATAGGATGTATATTAATGTCAGGAGGGCTCTGGTTTGCAGCTAGAGGGTATTTCCAAAAACTCAGGTTTGTGAAAGATTGGTCGATCGCTACATTGCTTCAAGCCTTCGGTTGGATAGTCATGGGTGCTTTAAGAGGTGTTATTCCAGAATGGCTTTCGATTAGTGCTGGAAACTCGCTCATTTTGCTTTCATTGGTATATTATAATAACATAATTCTTTCAATGTTTGATAAAAAGCTTATGTGGCGATCTGGAGTTTTTTCAGTAATCCTTGTATTTATTTTACTTGCATTACACCAATTTTCTGACATTGCACCTAAGTATAGAATTTCTTTGATTTCGTTAGCCGCTAGTTTACAACTTCTGCTTTCTGGTAAAACCATTCTATATGCCTATCAAAAGTCACGATTGACCTCACGATTTTCTGCTATATTCTATTTATCATGTGGGATATTTCTGTTTCTCCGATTTTTTTATTATACCTTTGCCGATGTTTCTGTTGACCAGATTGCCTTTGGAAAAGGTCCTATTCAAGATATTACTTATTTATTTTTTTACATAACTTCAGTGATGATGACATTCGGATTTCTGATGATGTGTATTGATATTTTCATCAAAAGCGAAGAAGAAAGTGAACAGAAATACCGTTTGCTTGCGGAAAACACAACAGATGTTATTTGGGTTCTAAATCTAGAAGAACAAAAATATTTGTATGTTAGTCAGTCGATTTTTAATATTACTGGTTTTACTTCTGAGGAAACAATCCACCGTTCCTTAAAAGACACATTTACTCCAACTTCATTAAAGTATATATTTGATATCCTCCCAGAACGTATCCAAGAATATAAAGACACTGGCGAAAGAAAACCATACAGTGACGAAGTAGAACAATATTGTAAGGATGGTTCTACAATATGGATAGAAGCAAATACTGCATTCCAAAGGAATCCCAACGGCACTATTAATGTGCTTGGTGTTTCAAGAAATATTGATCAAAGGAAAAAGGCAGAAATTCAAAAGGATAAGTTTTACTCTGAATTACAGCTACTAAATCATACTAAGGATAAGTTTTTTTCCATTATTGCACATGATTTAAAAGGTCCCATTGGAGGAATGAATACTTTTGCAGGTATGATTTTAGAGGACTTAGACACACGTCCTATCAAACGAACGAAAAATGATTTAAGTATTCTTTTCCAATCTTCTGGTGAAGTTTATGCTCTTTTAGAAAATCTTCTCACTTGGGCTAGGTCACAAACTGGTGAGATAGCTTTTTTCCCAGAGGAAATATCTTTGTATCATTCCATCGAATCTTCCATTGCTTCCGTATCATTTTCGATTCAAAATAAATCGATAGTTCTAAAGAACTTCGTAGATCCTAACTCAAAAGTTTATGCTGATGAAAAGATGATTGAAACTGTTCTTAGAAATTTAATTTCAAATGCTATAAAATATTCCAATCCTGGTGGTGAAATTCAAATCTTTTCAAAATCCATTGGTGATGATTTAGAAATATGCATAGCTGATTTTGGAACTGGAATTTCAACTGAAATTCAAAACAAGTTATTTCGAATCGATGCAAAACAAACTAGTATGCCGGGAACTCTTGGAGAAAGAGGGACTGCATTAGGTTTAATATTGTGTAGAGAGTTTATAGAGAGACACGGAGGAATGATTCGTGTTGAAAGCGAATTAGGTAAGGGATCTAAATTTTACTTCACCTTACCTAAAGAATCGAGTGTGCTTATTCGGGCATAACTTTGGTTCCGTTCTCAACGGTATCACCTGGATATAAAATAACAGATTCTCCAACGGAGAGTCCGCTTTTGATCATACTAATACCTTCACTTTGATGTTCTACTTCAACAAATCGTAATTTTGCTTTTTTCTTTTCCACAGTAAACACAGCCCATTTCCCATCTTCACGAAACAAAGCAGAAGTTGGGATTACTATTGCATTTGGTTTTTCAAACAAGATAATTTTGCATTCTAATTCATAACCATCTCCAATTCCGGGAGGTGGATTGAATTCAATAAATATAGGAACACGTTGTTCTTCTACCCCAAGTGATGAAATTTTTGTTATCGCAGAAGGTTCAATGATAGAAACTTGCCCTTCCAACGTATGTTCACCAAATCCGGTGATTAGGACTTTATCCTTTTTGTCTAAGTCAGGCATATCCTCTGATAATACAAATGCCGATACATCAATTTTGGAAACATCTCCGTAGTCCAAGATACGTTCACCCATAATGACTGGTCCTGCACTTTCACGGTAAACTTTCAAAATTTGACCATTCGCACTTGCTTTTACAGTTTTTACGATGTCCCAATCAATTGTAAGAAGAGTCATACCTCTTGAAACTTTGTCACCTGCATGTAACTCTACTCTACGCATAACTCCGTTTACAGGAGAATAGGCAGTATAAAGTTCTTTGACTTTTGTTTTACCTTGAACGGATAAAATTTGCCTATATACATCTTGTTTGACAATGGATATTTCCACTGGTTTTGGATCTTTTTTTAAAATTAAAAATGTAAACCCTAAAAATAGAATCACACCAATGGCTATTTTTGCATTTTTTGTTTGAATCAACTCTAAGATATTTTCTTTTGTCATATCATTCTCTCACCTTGAGTACACTTAATAAATCCATTGTTTTTAATTTTCGATATACAATGATAAAACTAATCCCTGCTGTAAATAACGCTAGAAGGATTGAATAATAGTAAGTGGAAGGATAAATAACAACAGGGATTTTGAATCCTTCCGTTTCATTGACATTTAAAATAAGATTGGCAACTTTGTTTCCGAAAAAACATCCTATTGGTATGGCAACAAGTATCTGCCATGTTAGCTCCCAAGCAATAATTTCAAAAACTTCTTTTAAACTAAAACCAAGTATCCGTAAACTACCTAGCTCGTATATTCGTTCAGATAAAGTAATCATTGCCGTATTGTATATGACGCCAATGGAAATAATAATTGTAAATATTAAAATCACAATGGATGTCGATTGAAGAGATCTTTGTAACACTTCTTTAAACGCAGTAAGAATGGCAGTTTTGGAAAATAGACCAATGACGATTGGGTTGTCTTTAAATTCTTCGATTAAGTTTTTATCTTCTAAGGAATCAGTCTTTAATAGTGCGAGATTAATCAAACTTCCTTCATCTAACATCCGATTGAGATTGTTACGATTGATAAAAACTCCCTGACCTAAAATTTCATTGGCAAAGGCTGAAACAGTAACCTGAATTTTTCTTTTTTCACCATCAAGTGTTTCAATTAAAATGGTCTCTCCTATTTGAATTCCCATTCTATTGGCAAGTTCAGTATTCATCATGATTCCAAATACGGGAATATCAATTGGATCCAAATCGTGGTTTAGGATTCGTCTTAAATCAGATCCTTCCGATATACCTGTTAAAATCGTATCTTTTGATTTTCTATCCTTTATGATTTTAATGGGAATGGAGCGTTGTCCCTCTGCTATAAAAACACCCTTTTTTTCTTTTAATTCAAATAAAATAGAATCTTCCACAGGTATTCTAAATACTAAAGTGAGTGTTTCTCTTTGGATTGTATTAAATTGTAAATCTAACAAAGTACCAACGGTATCTTGTATAAAATTTCCAATGATCATAATCATGATTGATGTAGACAAACCCAAAATTGTGAGCGCAGTCCTTGTTGGACGTTTGAAGAGATTTCGCAGAACCATCCTTTGTATTGTTCTAAGATTGGTAATCCATGTTTCCCAAAAGGAAATGGTATATGTGCCCGGCGGAGCAGGGCGCATAGCTTGTGCTGGATCCAATTTGATAATGCTACGTAATGAGACAATGGTTCCGATTCCGCCAATGAGAATGCCAAAACTAAAACTAAAGAAAGCAAGTATGGGTGGAAAGATTGGAATCAATTGTGGGAATTTATAAAATCTTCCATACAAATCAGTCATCGCGTTTCCTAAATAATACCCAACAATGACACCTAAAATACTGCTTATGGCGGTGATAAAACTAATCAGTTTAAGGTAATGTATTGCTACGTCTTTTGAAGTATAACCAAGCGCTCGTAAGGTTGCGATTTGCTCCCTTTCTTTAGAAATCATGCGATTTGAAATAATGTGTAATAAAAAAGCCGCTATAGCTAGAAAAATCCCAGGTAAAAAAACAGCAGTAGTTCTTAATTGCCTAAACTCATCACTCAAAAAAGAATCAGAAGGCAATAGTTTTCTTTCTTTTGCTCCTAAACCACCAAACTCATCTAACAAAGCATCAAGATCACGCATTGTGCGTAACCTCTCTTCTCCTTCTGATGCGAAATGAAAAATAACTTGATTGAATGCTCCTTCGAAGTTAAAATTCGTTTCCATAGCTTCACGTTTCATCCAAATGATACCGTAATGTTTATCGTCTGGCATTGGATTCCCTGGTCGAAAAACATAAACAAATTCTGGAGACAATCCAACGCCTGTTACCTGTAAATAAACGCGTTTCCCGCCAATGATAGATGACAAGACGGAACCCGGTTCCAATTGATTCGCATTAGCAAAGTTTTCACTAATCACAACATCTTGGTTTTGTTTTGGTAAAAAACCTTTTTTTAAGTACAGGGTGTTCGTATGTTCGGGTAATGATATCAGTTGAGCTGCAGATGGATATACCTCATTTTCAAAATCTAAAACTATTTCTTTTGAGATTCTAGTTTCAAAATCTGAAATACCAGGTAGTGCTGCAATTTTGGATTCAAGATAAGAGGGTGCGCGATTTAAATAAACAAATCCTTCGCATAAATTTTGTTTACTATAAAAATTTAATTTTGCCTCCATCAATGAAAAATAGGCAGCCCAAGATGCAGAAAAATAACTGATTCCGGCAGCAATGACAAGGCCCACAGTCAATCCCTGCATCGACATGGACTTTAAATCTCTAAGTAATTTTAGATTTAAGGTTTTTCCGATCACCAACTAACCTCTGTCACTGGCTTTTTGTGATGGTTTAAAGAATCGGAAACTATTGTTCCATCCTTCACTAAAATAATGCGATCGGCAATCTGCGCAATGGATTCATTATGAGTAATGACAACAGTAGTCGTTCCTAAATCTTGATTTATGCCTGTGATGGCTTCCAAAACTATCCTTCCTGTTTTAAAATCCAATGCACCCGTGGGTTCGTCACAAAGAAGCAATTCTGGTCTTTTGGCTATGGCTCTGGCAATCGCAACACGTTGTTGTTCTCCTCCCGAAAGTTGAGCTGGGAAATGATTTTTTCTATCTGCTAATTTGACGAGCGTAAGGGCTTCGAGAGGGGTCATGGATTTGTCTGATAAATCTGTCACCAAGCGTACGTTTTCTTCTGCTGTAAGGCTTGGAATTAAATTATAAAATTGAAATACAAATCCTACGTGGTTACGTCTGTATCTAGTTAATCCTTCGTCGTTTTCTAATGCTAAAGTTTTTCCGTGAAATAATACTTCGCCAGTAGTTGCCGTATCTAATCCTCCTAAGATGTTGAGGAGAGTTGATTTTCCTGAACCGGAAGCACCTAACATTACTGTTAGTTCGCCTTCATTAAATTTGACATTGACTGAATGGAGGGCTACAAGTGGCACTTCTCCCACTTGGTACGTTTTCCCGAGATTTTTCGTTTCCAGAAGGGTATTGGGTTTTTTCATTTTAAAGGTACCATGAGTGCAAAAAGAACTCTTGATTTTACAAATATAAGATTTTGATTAGAATCTGTGAACTGAAAATTCGAACTTCTTGTATGAATCTATTTATCTTTCGAGGTCTCGCGGTAGGACCGAGACCAATTTTGATTTTGACGAGAGGCCTGAGAGGATCGTTATATTCTTTTTGGGAACATGAAAGTGTTTGGAAAGTAATAAAACAAGTTCTTCGTTTGCCTTCCCATCCACAGGTGGAGATTTCAGCCGAGCGATACAATCGGTTTCCGAAATAAATTCTAATCCTGGTTGTTTGTTATTTGGTTTTACTTTAACAGTTAATTTCATAAATTATTGGTATATAGTTTCCTGATTTGGAACTAGTTTAGTTCTATCGGTCATATACAAATAGAAAAGGACATAACATTGATGAAACTTTCTAAATCATCTTTCTCTTTTGCTACTTATTTTTTTCTTTTATTGATGGTTGTATTTATGACAACTTTGTCTACTCTTCTTGTTATCAATTCTTTTGACGATTGGGAATATCGAAATTTTTTCTGCGATGAAACCATTCGAAATTCCAAAGAGTCCCGTCTAGTTTCTGGTATTGTTTCGAGCGAAAATACTGCTGATCCAGAATCTGGATTTGTCATTTATAATGTTGAATACCAATCGAGACGTAACCACTGGAATTTATACCAAGTATCTGTCGGAAATTTTTTCTTAATTTTGGAAGACCAGAAACATATTTCCGTTTATAATGAATCAGGAATTTCTAATCATAATTTTGAGAACAAAGAAAGAACATTTCAAAAACGGAAGCAACCATCCGAACCCAGTCTTCGTATGATTGGAGTCAAACCAGGCGATACAGTAACAGTAGTCTTTGATAAAACACAGTCCTTATCAAATGAAATTGGAATTTCGGCTAGTGCTGTTTATGCCGGTTCAACAATTGATCTTTGTCATGAAGAGACTTCAAACGCCTTGACTGCATTAGGTGGTGCGTTTGCTTTTGGGTTCATTGCAATAGGTCTAACTTACGTTTTCTGGAAAGAATCTCTTCATTTATTAAAAAAATATAAAAAGAAAAAGTAAATTTTCTTTTTATGCGCCTCGAGTTTGTTTGGTGAAAGATGTATTATGTAATCACGATCCCGCTCTTCGCTCCAATCTTTCCCTTTGGGAATGGATTTCCGCTTCGATCGGCACTTCGTCGCACTCAGCGTAAATGACGCGGGGAATAAATTACAGGCAAGTTGCTTATATTATAAACAAAATATATATTTTTAGAACGAGTAGTTTGTTTTTTAAAATGATTGTTAGGTGAGATTGTTTAGAATTCGACTTGCTCATCTGAAAATAATGGTAACTATCTCTTAGGATCAGGTCCATTTAAGTTTGTATAATGGAATTTGAATTTGAGGGTAGGGATGTCGGTTCAAAAAAGTCTGTTGGATATTTTATGGGTACTAGTTTGTTCGGGTCTTGTATTGATGATGCAAGGTGGTTTTTTAGTTTTAGAGTCTGGTTTGACTCGTGCAAAAAATTCGATTAACGTAGCAATTAAAAACATCGCTGACTTTGGAGTGGCGACACTTTTATTTTATTTGTTTGGATTTGGGATAATGTTTGGTTCTTCCTTTTATGGGATATTTGGAACTAGTTTATTTTTACCAACCTTTCCAAAAGACAATGCTTGGCCTCCCACATTCTTTTTATTTCAACTGATGTTTTGCGGTACTGCATCTACCATTGTTTCTGGTGCTGTTGCTGAACGTTTAAAATTTCCCTCGTATCTACTTGCTACTGCCCTTATCTCTGGAATCATTTATCCAATCGTTGGTCATTGGGTTTGGGGTGGTACTTTTATGGAAACCTCTCTTGGTTGGTTAGAACAACTTGGTTTTCATGACTTTGCTGGATCTACTCAGGTTCATAGTGTGGGAGGTTGGGTATCATTGGCCCTTCTAATGGTTGTAGGCCCTAGACTTGGCAGATTTACCGAAGGGGAACCTTCTAAATCAGTGACTGGTAGCAACTTACCTTTAGCAATGTTAGGTGGTATTATTTTGTGGTTTGGTTGGATGGGTTTTAATGGAGGAAGTACACTTGCCTTCAATGGATCAGTCCCTATTGTGATTTTAAATACAATTATCGCTTCTGGATTTTCGATGATGGTGGCTTTATTTTTAACTTGGTTTGTGAAAGGGTATCCTGAGGCAATTTCACCACTAAACGGATCTTTGGCGGGACTAGTTGCTATTACTGCCAGTGCTGACTGTGTGGAACCTGCGCAAGCTGCGATTATTGGAATGATGTCTGGTGGGCTCACCATCCCTGCAGAGAAATTATTAGAAAGATGGAAAATCGATGATGCAGTAGGAGCTGTTCCCGTACATTTAGTAGGTGGTCTTTGGGGTACATTTGCTGTTGGGATTTTTGGAGACATGGAAAAACTCGGAGCAACCAGTGGAAGAGGGGACTTTATCCTGATCCAACTTTTAGGTGCTTTTGTTGTAGGAATATTTGCCTTCGGTGTATCATACATACTCTTCAAAGGAATCAATCGGTTTTACCACCTTCGTGTTGATGAAACTGAAGAACGAATAGGTTTAAATATCTCAGAACATAAAGCCACCACAGAACTGATCGATTTATTTTTATCTATGGACTACCAACATAAAACTGGAGACTTAGCTCTTGATGTTCCTGTCGAACCGTTTACGGAAGTGGGTCAAATTGCAGAAAGGTATAATTTAGTATTAAGTAAGGTGCGTTCTACTCTTAAAGAAAATGAAGAATCACGTATTGAAATTGCCAATGCCTATGAAAAAGTACGAAATGAACAAGAACGTGCCGAAAAACTATTGTTAAATGTTCTCCCCAAGGCAATTGCGGAAGAATTAAAAGAAAAACAAGGTTTAATCGCTAATAGTTATCCAGAAGTATCTGTATTGTTTGCGGATATAGTAGGATTTACACAAATTTCGTCCGGTATGAGACCAGAAGCTGTAGTTCGCATCCTAAATGAAATTTTTTCTTATTTTGATGTATTAGCCGAAAAGTATCGTTTAGAAAAAATCAAAACAATTGGGGATGCTTATATGGCAGTGGCTGGTTTACCAGCACCCGACCAATATCATTCTTTACTTGCGACACATATGGCTTGGGATATGAAATCTTTATTGTCGCGATTAAAACTTGGTAAAAGTGGATCTAGACTTAGTATGCGTATTGGTATCAATACAGGTCCAGTGGTGGCAGGAGTCATCGGGACCAAAAAATTTATTTACGATATTTGGGGCGATGCTGTAAACCTTGCGTCGCGTATGGAATCACATGGCCTACCAAATGAAATTCAAATTACAGAATCTACTGCAAACCTGATTCGATCCGACTTTGCCTTGGAAGATCGGGGAGAAATTGAAGTGAAAGGAAAAGGAAAAATCAAAACCTTCCTCGTCAAACAAAGAATACGCGAACCAGAAGTCAGTTTGCCTTATTTCCAGTTTGCAACTTAAAAGAGAATGCAGAATTTTTCAATTAACAAAAAATCTATAAAGAATATATAGAATTTGAATTAAAATCTAAAATAATTAATTTCCTTGAAAGACGTCATTTTTCCAGGTCCCGGAGTTTACTATTTCACCAGAAGGAGAAAGCAGAGTTCCTTTGCCGTTTCTTTTTCCATTTTTCCAATTCCCAATATAACGTGATTGGTCATCGTAAATGTAAATTCCTTCACCGTTGATTACGATCCCTCGGTTGTATTCTCCAATTAAAATTAATTTATTAGGTAGAGTTAACGTACACTTACCTTGTGGTTCCCCATCAACAAAAAAACCGGCTATTTTTGTTCCATCGGACCAAACATAATATCCTTCGCCATGTTTTACATTTCTTCTGAAGTTACCTTCGTAAAAAGCGCCATCAGCATAATAGATTTTGCCTTTCCCACTTTTTTCCCCTCTATGCCAGTATCCCTCATATTTTTCACCACTTATATGTTTCAGAATTCCGTAATCGTGAAATCTATGATTTAGGAAGCCACCGGCATAATAAGTTCCATCTTTTAACTCTAATACTCCAAATCCAGTATCACAATCACCGGATGTACACTTTGCTCGGTTATAAGTGACATAAAGAGCGAGTATAACTAAAGTTGCAGCGATACCTAATGTAGCAAAAATTAGGTGTCTTCTATTGAGAGGGAGCTTGAAGCGTTTCATTTTGAGTTAAGTTGTAATTATATTTCTTAATGTCAAATAAAATTAAAGATTAATACTTTCGTAATACGATGAATAGGTTAGCGTGGCCAAAATGGAAAAGGTAAAGAATTTGAAAGTTATAACGCTTGTTCTTGTTTCTTTGATCGTGTTGTCATTCACTAGTGTGTGCGCACAAAGCGAGGAAGGTAAATTGAAGGATGTATCTGAGGCAGCGAAACTAAACTCTGAGGGTATTGGATTACTACAAAAGAGTGAAGTTCTGGATGCTAGAAAAAAGTTTGAATCAGCACATGACAAAGATCCTTTGTCACCTGAATACCCAAATAATATTGGTTTTACTTATCTGTTGTTAAAGGATGAGGAAAAAGCAGAATTATATTTTAAAAAGTCATTAGAAATTGATCCGGACTTTTTCAGGGCACATTATAATTTGGGGGTTTTGTATCAGAAAAAAGAGAATGTTGCAAAGGCATTGGAATATTATAAGACAGCCACTGAGAATAATCCAAATTTTCCTGAAGCAAGATATAATTTAGCATTAATGTATATGAGAAAGGGAGATAAAAAGAAAGCGATCGAATCCTTTGAAATTTTTATTAAAATTGCAGCCCCTGAAATGAAGCAACCAGTTCAAGATGCAAAAGTTAGAATTTCAGAGCTAAGTAAATGAAATTAAGAATCTTTTTATCTCTATTTTTGTTTTTGATTGCTGTATATTCTTGTAAAGGCAACAAGAATATACAGGGTGTTGCCGAACACATTCTTGATGAAAGAATTGGCGAACCAGCTTTGTTTTTGATCGGTGATAAAAAGTTTTCAAAGGAAGCATATAAAGACTATGTTCGAAACTTACGTCTTTATTTTGAAAAAAAACCGCCACTATTTAATCCAGAGGAAGCAAGGCTCTATCTTGAGAATTATATCAATGAGTCTATTTTATTATCTGAAGCTATTGCTGATATTGATTTTTCCAGTCAGTCTTTTAAAGAATATATAAAGCCGTATTTAGTGAAAGGCATATTAGATTTTTATATATTTGAGAAAACTGGCGGATTAAAAGTTTCAGATGAAGTTGCAAACGAAACTGAAATAGTCGCAAAATTGAAGGAAGCAGGAATTTTAAAAAAAGAGAACCTCTCTGAGTCCGAGAAATTAGTTCTGAAAGAATTTATTTATTGGAGAAAGTTAGAGTTATCTGCAAAAAATAGAGCGGAAGAAGCAAAGGTTATTTTAGCAAAAATTAAAGAAAGAAATAAGGTCACAATAATTCCCTAATGAGTAATAAAAAATATCTGTTACTTTTTGCTTTATTGTTTTTGGTGTTAAACTGCAAGAACCGAGAGGATGCAGTTGCTTCATATGCAAAAGGCGTTGATTTTTATGCAAAGAAGAGTTTGGAAAAGGCATTAGTAGAATTTTCAAATGCTGTAAAAGCTGATAGCAGTTTTGTTTCCGCAAGGTTAATGAAAGGGAAAACAGAATATTATCTTGGAAAACACGAGAATGCAGCTGAAACTTTTCAAGACATACTTGATGACTTCCCTGGTAACGCATCTTCTCTTACCTGGCTTGGGAAAATATATATGTTGGATTCATCCAAACGAGATGATGCTAAACAAAAATTATCACACGCCATACAGTTAGATGATAATCAAATAGATGCACATTATTATCTTGGAAAGTTGTTTGAGCAAGAAGGAAATGTGAAGGATGCCTTGATTCAATATTCTCATGGTATTGAAATTGCGAAAAGATCTGACAAAATTAAAAGAGATCTTAACGAGATCTATCGTAACGCTGGTTTAAGTAATGTAGCGGAGTCAAATGAACCAACTCCAGAATTAACGAAAAAAGCAAAAAGAAAATGATGAAAACAACAATCATTTTTGTTTTCAGCTTTGTTCTCCTTTTTTTGGGATGTAGTAAAATCCCAAATGAAGGAGATATATTAGGTTTACTGGGAGCTCGTATAGAGGACGGATTTGTTTATCCCAAAGTACTTTTTGTTAATCCTTCCTCAGAAGCGACCCAAGTTCCAATTGACTCTCCTATCATTATAGATTTTTCAAAACCAATGGATCGCTCGTTGGTTGAATCGGCGATTAGCATATCAGCACCAGGCGGCAATACTTCATTCACTCCTTCCTGGGTTTTTGACACTCGATTGATATTGAATTTTTCTGCGGGATTAACTCAAGGAAAGAAATATGAAATTAACTTAAATGCAAGCAGCACAAAAGATAAAGACGGAAATAGAATGGCAAAGAACTTTATTTCTAGTTTTTATACAATAGGTGTTGGTGGAGCCCCGACAGTAGTTGCAACAAATCCTCCACTGAGTGGAGAGCTACAATTGGGTTGGCCTGTGGGATCAGATCTTTTGGTAAAATTCTCACAACCAATGGATCCGGTTAGCACAAATAATGCGGTTACTATTGAGGGTGCCAGTGCCTTATTCACTCCTATTTGGGATTCTAGCTTTCGTGAATTGACATTGAGATTAAAATCACCTTTGAATTTAGGTGCAACTTATCGATTGCGAGTTAATGTTAACGCAAAAAGTGCATTGGGCATTCCTCTCGATAAAGAATACCTAATTGCTTTTTCCACAGCAACGACACTTGAAATACCAACAGTCATCGCAGATGTTACAGTAAGCCCTGCGTGGGGGACTATAAACCCTGATCCATTTATTAACACTTTTACTGGTGCTTCGAAGTTTGATAATTTTACATTTAATTTTTCCACACCAATGATCATAAAAAACATAAACGGCGAAATTAAATTTTCACCAGGTATTAATGGACATTTCGAATGGACGGGTAACCAACTTTTAAGATTTATACCTTCTTCTCCATTGATTACGGGACAACAATATCGTTTATCAATAGGACGTGATTTTACTAGTGCTAGCGGTGTAGGGATGAATCAATCTTATACCATTGATTTTTTGGTCGACGAACCTACAACTAGTGTAAATATTTCACCGGTCCAAATTTTAGGAAAATCTTTTACAGCATCTCCAGCTTGCAATTTAATTGTTACACCAATTGACCAAACAATAAATTTCCCGATAGATCCATACATTGCTTATGAGTTTAGGCCAAGATATACTTGCCCAGAACAATATGAGATAGAATTGCTTTTCCAAACTGCTGGAAGTGCAAGGCTAAAATTGACAGGTGATAATAATTTATTTGATGCAATTAGCGTTAATTATCTCTCTGGTGGTCCTGTTACTTCTAGTATTTTCATTCAAAGTGTTGATTATTTACCGAGCGCAAATCCACAAAGAGTTAAAGTTCGATTAGGTGGCATTTCCGGAAACTTAGCAAGATATGTTTTTAAAGTCGCCGGAGGAACAAGTGGTCTTCACGATATAAATGAAAATAGTCTCTCGAATGACTTGGAGTTTGTTTTTTATGGTAACTAAACTCTTTTTTGTTTCAATATTTGTTTTTAGTCTATCTTGTAGTCAATTATTAGATAATGCGGAGGGGCCTCTCGATTTTTTACCGACGGCATCACTCTTACCTGCATCTAACCCGCCAAAGATTCTTTTAGCGGATCCAGCAGATGGTTCAGTTGGTATTTCGCCTGATACAAAAATAACAATTTTATTCTCTGAAGCGATGAACAAGGAGTTCACCCAGTCTGCTTTTAGTTTGATTCGTGATGGTTCGGCTGTTGGCGGAACTTTTTCATGGCTTGGAAATCTAATGGTATTTTCTCCAAACGATAAACTATCCGATCCGGGAATGTATATTTTTAGTGTTGGAAAAGCAAAAGCGGAATCTGTTGGTGGGGTGAATTTACTTGATGACT
This sequence comes from Leptospira bandrabouensis, assembly GCF_004770905.1. Lineage (NCBI taxonomy): Bacteria > Pseudomonadati > Spirochaetota > Leptospiria > Leptospirales > Leptospiraceae > Leptospira > Leptospira bandrabouensis. Next base: position 66,479 of record NZ_RQHT01000013.1, read on the forward strand.
ATCGATCGCGGTTCAGTTACTCAATTGACTTAAATAAACCAAAAGTGACCCAAACTATTCCTGCAAATGGGGATGTTGGAGTATCTCCCAATTCATTAATCACAATTAAGTTTGATAAACCAATGGACAAGTTATCAGTGTTTGGTGCCGTTTCGCTAAGTCCTTCTGTAGAGTTCGATATTCCAAATACAGTGATTTCCGATAATGACCAAACATTTCAATTTATTCCAAAATATCCTTTAAATTTTGGAACAGTGTATTCACTTAATGTTGCTAATACTGCGCGTGATAAAAATGGGAATGACCTAGCGACTGTTCAAAATGTCGTTTTTACAGTTGGAGATGACTTAGTGTCACCGGATTTAGTTTCTATTTCGACTCCTTCAGTTACAAATTTCATCGCTGACGAAATAACTGTGATTGATGGCTTCAATCGAAATGATGTTTTTACTTTAGTATTTAACGAACCTGTTCAACCAATACCTTTGGCTGGCGCTATTAGGATCACACCTTCTAAGAATTATAATCTAATTCAAATATCCTCAACAAATTTTGAGGTTCGGTTTTTGGAACCTCTGGATCCAATAACAATTTATAATTTAACTGTCAGTGATGGGGTTGTTGACTTTCAGAATAATCGACTCAGGAAATCATATAATTTTAATATTAAAACATTCGGCGATTCAACCCAAAAAATATTTCTAATGGGTATCTATTCTGATCCAGCATTCGCAAATAAACTCTATGAGGACCGAATCAATGTTACAACACCACAACTGACAACTTGTCCTACATTGTCCAATGAATGTGATCAGAATTTATACTTTAGATTTTGTTATGGCGAAAATTTAGGCACTTGTAGTCTTTCTTTGCCCGTGAACAGTCAGATCTTGTTGACTTCGTTACGTCTCACTGTAAGTCGGGAATTTGGACAAGCAATAGGGGCTTGCCAAGAATATTTTGATAATCCAATTAATGCAACGCCTGCTCCGTTGGCTCCTAGTATCACTGTGTTTGGCACTGTAGCAAAATGTTTAGACAAAGGTTCGACATATTCCATAACCGTAAGAGGTGGGAGTACTGGGATCAAAGATAACTTCGGAAATGTAATGGATTCAGATCGAACCGTATTGATTAGATTTCCTCAATAATGGTAAAGTACTTTCTACGCAAAACGGTTACGACCACTGTATGCCTGGTTTTTATACTTGGAATAGGCGCAATAAGTTTTTCCAAATTAAAAATTGAGTTATTTCCTAATATTACCATTCCAACTATTACCATTTTAACTACATATCCCAATGCTTCTATTGAGGAAATGGAACTTCTGGTTTCAAAGCCGATTGAGGAAGTAGTTGCCTCTGCTGAAGGTGTGGATGAGACTTTTTCCGAAACTTTAGAAGGAATGTCCATCGTTAAAGTCCGGTTCCGTTGGGGAACAGATGTAGATTTGGCAACGGTATTAATTCGAGAAAAATTAGACTTAGTGAAAGGTGCCTTGCCAATTGATGTAAAAAAACCAATAGTTTTAAAATTTGATCCAAATGATAAACCTATCGTTCGAATCGCAGCTTTTTCCAAATCTAGTGACTTCAAAAGTCTCCGTAATTTTATCAAAAAAAATCTAATTCCTATCTTTGAAAAAACCGACGGTGTTGCAACCATCACCTTATCTGGCGGATTAGAAAAACGGATATTAGTGGAACTGGATGCAAATCGTATGAAATCTTATTCAGTTACTCCCAATGAGATTCAAAGACAAATTGCTTCAAATAATGAAAATATTCCATCAGGAAATATTATTAGAGGCGAAGATGAAGTTACTGTTCGGACGATGGGTGCTTTCTTAAACGTTGGCGAAATAGAAAATCTTATTTTAAAAACATCTGAAGGTGGAGCTCCAGTTTATCTTAATAGCGTAGCAAACGTTAAAGACTCTTTCAAGGACCAAACAAGCATTTGCCGTAGGAACTTTTCAGAATGCATATTGGTGGATATTCGGAAAGAATCAGGTAAAAACACTGTTGAAGTGGCAAAAAATATTCACGGAGTAGTAGGTGAGTTAAATGATCGGTTCTCTGATATTTTAGAATTAGAAATCGTCGAAGATAGGTCAGAATTAATTTTATCTTCAGTGAATGATGTAGGAAGTTCGATTGTTTTATCCATTGTCATTTGCTTCATTATACTTACAATTTTTACCGGATCATGGGTAGAGGCAATTTTAATAACTTTTTCAGTCCCAACATCAATCCTCGTATCTTTTATTTGTATGCACTTTATTGGACAGTCTTTGAATTTGATGTCATTGGGTGGTCTTGCTGTAGGCGTTGGCTTAATGGTTGATTCATCAATCGTTGTTTTAGAATCTATTCACAAAGAAAAAAAGAATGCGAAGGATGAACATTTGGCAATCGAAATGGGGGCTTCTAAAATTGCTTTTGCATTGGTGATTTCCAATATAACTTCAATTGTAGTATTTCTTCCCAATTTTTACTTGAATGGGTTAGAAGGGATAATCTTTAAAGATTTTGCACTCAGCGTTTGTATTTGTTTAGCTTCATCTCTAATGGTTTCCTTAGTATTCCTTCCTTTTTTTAACAAAATGATCTCATCAAAATTTAAGAGTAACGATTATTTGGTGAACATTAGCAAGAATTTGATTATTAAAATTGAATCAACTTATGTCTTTTTCTTAAAAAAATTTTTAGAGAAACCAAAATTTGTATTACTGGTTGCTTTCGGATCACTTTTGTTTGCTGCAATCCTTGCTTCCTTAATCGCAGTAAATCTTATGCCAAAAGTTCAGCGTTTGGATCTTAACATCAAACTCACTTTACCAAACGGTACACGCATTCAGAAAACATCTGAAGTTGTTTTGAACATTGAAAAAATGGCAACACTCGTAGATGAAAACGTAGAGGTGCTCTCTAAGCTCGGGTTTGAAGAAAAGGAACTAACAATGTTCCCAACATCAGAGTTTGGTTTAAACCGGGCAGAAATTTTCTTCAGATTTAGTAGCTTTTCAAAAAAAGATAAATTCATCGAAAAACTGAAAGAGATGGATGACGAAATGCAAAAGATAAAGATTATTTCATCTTCAGACATTTTATCTGAAGTATTGCCATTTTCTTTTGAACAAGTATCCATTGTTGTTACTGGCGGAAATTATGTTGATATCAATTCAGAGATCCTAAAACTAAAAAATAAACTAAAGGATACTTTTAATTCAAAAGACATACAGACCTCTTTTGATCAAGAATTGAATGAAGTTAGAATTACTTTCGATAGAAATAGATTAGCTTCCTTTGGGCTTAGAAGTTCGGACGTTGGTGACTCATTAAAAACCATTGTTAAGGGTGATGAAACTATTTTCTATAAAGTTAAAGATGAAGAAATTCCAATCCTTATACGTTCTGCGCAAGAAGGTAGAACTGGTGTCGATAAGATAAGAGATATCCATTTTGAAGTTGATGAGAACAAATTCGTTCCATTGAAAGACTTTGCCTTTATTGAGTCCAGAAAATCTAGTCGAATTCTCAATCGTCAGAACGGTAAAAGAATTGGATATTTGGCCATGGAAATTGAAGATCAAAGTATTTCTAGTGTGTATAACCAGGTTGGAAACATTGTTGGCGTTGGTAACTTGAATGAAAACGGGACCTCAATTTCATTTGGTGAAAATAAGAAGATTTTAGATGTAGCAGTTAATGGACTAGGTATTGCTTTATTTTTTTCGATCATTTTAGTCTACATGACTCTTGCTGCTGCAATGGAAAGTTTTTTACTTCCATTGCTCATCATATTTTCAATTTTTCTTGCTGCATTTGGTGTTGTTGGCTCTCTGTTTATCTTTAATGAGTCTATAAATATGATGTCTTTACTTGGTTCCATTTTGTTGGCTGGAATCGTTGTAAATAATGCTATTCTTATTGTTGAGTTTTATAGAGATGAAAAAACAAAATATAAAAATACGGAAAAGTTAATTATTGAAGGTGCAAAAGATCGTTTAATCCCCATACTAACGACAACACTTACCTCGATACTTGGGCTTTTGCCTCTCTTGTTTTCTTTTAGTGGCTCTACATCGCAAAGATCCCTTGCTGCATCCATTTTTGGAGGTCTCATATTTTCAACTGTTATCAGTTTATTTTTTATACCTATTATAAGTAAGGTAATGATTGAAAAAGGATTAATGGAAAAATAGTTGGACAACCTTCTCGTAACAATAGTTAAAAGAAAAATAACTGTAACGATGTTTGTTGTTGCGGCTGTCGGCTTTGGAATTGCTTCTTTTCGAAATTTGAAGTATGAGTTGATGCCTAAAAAAGAATCTAATATTCTTTCGATTATTACTCGTTATCCAGGTAATTCCCCGAGCAGAATAGAAGAACTAATTACAAAACCCATCGAGAAACAAATTGTCGGCGTTGGCGGTGTCGAAAAAATTCTATCTAGTTCTGAAGAAGGTGAATCTAAAATTACTATTTTTTTCAATACGCAGGAGCCACTAAAGTACAAATCAGTCGAATTAAAATCAAAAGTTGAATTAATACGTTATAATTTTCCGAGAGAAGTAGAAGAACCCTATGTTGTAAGATTTAATCCAGAAGATAAGCCTGTATTTACAATCAGATTAACTTCAAAGCTATTAAGCCTTAAAGAACTTCGGGAAATTTCTGAAAAAAAACTGAAAACGATACTTGAGAGAGTCCCAGGTGTTGGTGAAGTTATAGTAATAGGTGGAAGGTATAGAGAAATAAGAGTAGATGTAGATAAAGGGAGATTGTTATCAACAGGCTTAACACCTAACCAAGTAATGGATGAAATCAGGAATATTAATCGTGATATTTATTTGGGAAAGTTAATTAATTCTCCTGAGATTGAAAGCGAATTGAGGCTGAAAAATAGAATAGATTCTATACAGGATTTACGGAATATAAATTTTGTAGTTGGAAAATCTCGGAAAGTTGTTCGTATAACGGACGTAAGTGAAATTTATGACGGGGAAAGAGATTTGTCCGACTTAAGTAGAGAAAAGGGTTTCGAAAACGTCAGTATACAGATAAAAAAAAATAGTAGTGCAAATATTTTAGAAGTATGCAAACTTCTTGAGCAAGAGGTGTCAAATTTTGAACACCCCAATATTTCTTTCGACATCGCTTATAATCAATCTAAATATATTTCTGCAGCTTTAGACTCGGTGTCCATGTCTGGATTAGTTGGAGCTTTAGCATGCAGTATTATCGTATTTCTATTTTTAAAGGATCTTAGATATACAATTATCATTTCTATCACTATACCCATTGCAGTTGTCCTGTCCTTTGTTATACTTGACTCGCTTCAAAAGTCATTAAATATAATGACGTTAGCAGGGCTTGCATTAGGAGTAGGGGTTCTTATTGATAGTTCAATAGTTGTCATTGAACGTATTAATTCAAATATTTCTAATGGAATTGGTGACCCTATTTTTGTATCAATAGATGAACTTTGGAAGGAATTATTAGCATCTTCCGTTACTAATATTATTGTTTTTATCCCATTATTATATGCATCTGCAGATTTCAAAAATAATTTCTTGGATTTGGCTACTTCAATTACTGCCTGTATCTTAATTGCTTACTTTTTATCTCTAATCTTTGTACCAATGTTGTGTAGTGTAGTTCCTAACGAATGGAATTTTATTAGGGCAGATATTGCAAAGATAAGAATTGATTATTCGAAGTTTATTGAATCCATTAAAAAAAGGTATGAATTCTTTTCTTCTTTGAGTATTAAACAAATTTCTCCGAAGATAATCGTGTTAGTTACAATTATTTTTTTCGGTTTTGTTTTTATGGTCTTTATCCGGAAAGAGTATATCGATTTTGCAGGAAGTAGAGAGATTGTGGGAAGTGTAGAATTGCCTACTGGGACAAATCTTGAAGCAACTAGCAGAAGTGTTAAGTTAATAGAAGAATTAATTTCGAAAAATCCATTTGTAGAAAAGGTTTCTACAAAAGTAGAAAAATGGCATGCAGACTTATCTATTAAACTAAAAAAAGATCTCCAGGGGAATTCTCCTGAAGATATTAAAACACAGTTAAGAAATACTACAGATGATATTAAAGGAGTATTTGTTTATTATATAGATGCAAATGCCTTTGGTTCCAATAAGGAACTGGATATAGACATTATTGGAGACGATCTTGAGGAGTTAAAAAAACTTTCGAGAGAAATTGCCGAATCTATAAAAGAGCTTAAGGAAACAGATCAAGTTGTATTCCGATTCCGAGAGGGCAAAGAGGAACTGCAGCTAAATTTACGTCAAGACAAGGTAGCGTTAGCTGGTTTAACTAATCAATTTATTTCGGATTTTGCGCGGACAGCCTTACAAGGATCAATCCCAACTAAGATTTTTGACCGGGATAGGGAAGTTGACATTCGCGTGCGATTTCGAGCCGATGATAGAAAATCTGTTGATGACCTTACTTATTCTTTGATACCTGTGAATGATTCAAAAGTTTCCTTGATTGATTTATTAGAGATTAAGCGAACAAAAGCAGACACTCGTATTAATCGAAAGAATAAAAGGAGAATGGTTACTATAACGGCGAACTTTAAGGATACCAGCTTATCGGAATACGCAGAAAAGGCTGAGGCAAAGTTGAAAGCTTTTACTTTTCCGCAAAATTATTATTATGACTTAGGGGATGCTGTAAAAAAACTTAGAAAAAATCAAATAGAAATGTTTGGGTTCATTCTATTTGCCATTGGATTGATTTATGGAACACTAGCGATTTTATTTCAGTCCTTAAAAATTAGTTTCCCAATAATGTTAATGGTTCCCATTAATATTTCCGCTACAACTTTCTTCCTATTTATTTTTGGCCAGACTTACAATGTTTCAACTTACATAGGTTTTATTCTTTTGGCTGGTTTATCAATTAATAACTCTATTATGATCATTGAAAATGCGATAAGGAATGAAGACAAGATTCCATTCCCAGAAAAAATGAGAATTGCAGTGATCAACAGAAAAAGAGCAATGCGGATGACCACATTGACGACTATCTTTGCATTGATTCCAGGAATATTCGGCTCAAGTGAAGGCTCAGAATTCTGGCGTCCTATGTCATTAGCTGTAATTTTTGGTATGAGTTTTAGTTATGTATCAGCGATTGAAATTTTTCCTTCGTTAGCCAACTTCTTTATAAATTCTAAGTTATTGATCCCAAGGTTGACCATCCGAAAGTCCGTTTAAATTTCCTAGTATGATGTTGTCTCCTTCATTTAAAGGACCGGAAATCAAGAACTTATCTCCTTCATTTGAAATGACTGTTACCTCTTTACCAAAGGCTAGTTTGTCTTTGTTTACGACATAAACCTTCCCTGTTTTTTTATCTTCTGAAAGAAGAATCCCGTTGTTTGGAATAAGAAAACCTTCATCGGGAAGGGTATAATGAAATTCACCTCTTGCGAACATGCCAGGTTTTAATTTTTTGCCTTCATTTTTAAATTCAACTTTGATTTCAGCTGTCCGACTTTGAGCATCGAGAATTGGTGATACAATTGCAATTTTCCCTTTAAACTTTTTTTCTTTTCCAAGGGCATCTATTGAAAATTCGATATATTTACCTTCTTGGAATTTAGGTATGTCAGCTTCACTCACTGGAAAAGTTAAAAAGACTTCTGAATCATCGACTAAAACAAATACGGGAGTACCTTCTTTTGTAGTTTCACCAACATATAAACTACGAACGGCTATTTTACCATCTAACGGAGAGAGTAGTGTAGACTCTTTGATTAATAATTTAGTAGTTTCAATATTAGCCTGAGTAGCCTTTAGATTGGCAATAGCCATATCGAGTTCTGCTTTTTCGACGATAGTATTGTAATCGACGTATGCTTCACGAAGTGCATCAGGATTTGTTGGCACTTTGAAACCATTTTTTTTGAGATCTTCTGGTCGATAACCTACTTGAATCGAAAGTAAATTCTTTTGCGCTTTAAAATATGCAGTTTCAGCAGATACCATTGCTGTTTCAACACCTTTGAGTTCTGTTTCAGATACTCCGCCTATTTCAAAGAGATCCTTTTTATTATTTAAAGTTCTTTTTAAATTTTCTAGATTTGCTTTTGCCTCTGCTTCCTCAGCTTTAGCCTTTTCTATATTTGCGACTTCTTTTTCAATTCTCTGTCTTGCTTGAATATACTTTGCTCTAGTAAGATCAATTTGTTTATTTTGGATTTCAACCGAGGCTTCATCTTTTTTCAACTGCAATTCAAGATTCAAAGTCTCAACCTTGGCTAAAGCTTCTCCTTTGCTTACTTTTTGACCTTGTTCTTTAAATATCTTTTCAATTCTTCCTATAACTTTGGAACTTACTTCGGCTTTATTTTTATGAGATACTGTCCCTAATAAGTTTATTGTTAGTTCCTTGTCAGACTGTTCTAGAACGTAAACAGACCTATTGGTAACTTTCTTTTTTTTAGAGGCCTCATTTTTATTGTCTGAACAAAAATTTAATATAATTAAACTAAACACTAAAACAATCTTTAAGTTATTCTTCATCTTTCCCTTTTTTTTGCGTAATCAAATTTAATGAGTCTAAGCTGGCTCCCACTGCCATTTCTAATTGGGACACAGATAATAAAAATTGTACTCTAGTATTAATTTTAGCCTTTTGCGCCTCAAGATAAAATATTTCTGTTTCTGCTAAATCTACTCGCCTGACTTCGCCAATCTCAACCTGACGTTGTTTAATTTTCAACCGCTTATCAAAGGATTCAGCATTTTCGTCGGCTAAAAGCATCGATTCCCAAGAAACACTATAATTATGTAACGCTTTATGAACTTCTATACGAATAATATCATCCAATTGTCTTCTAGTAATTTTGGCTTGTTCTGCAGCAATACCCGACTGTGCTATTTTTCGTTTATATTGTAAGTTATCATAGATCCCTACTGTGGTAGAAGAGGTGAGTGCACGATCCGTATCCTGGTTTCTTGCAATATAGTTTGAAGTGTCTTGAACAGTATTTGGCCCCAAAGCCATACTCATTTTGAAGTTAAATCCATATTCTCTTTGTCTGGGTTCGTATCTATCACCAGCAGAAGCATAGTAACTCCCAACAGAAAATGTTGGTATGTAATAAGATTTTGCAATTTCATGTTCAGACAGAGCCTGCAATTCTGCTGCCTTTGTTCTATCAAATTCAACTCTTGAGCGGAATGCTAAATCAACTAAGTCTTTTTCCGAAATTGATTTAAACTTAAAATCGTATCCATCTTCAATTCTGTCTTTTAGAATAACTTCAGAAATGCTAGGTAACCTAAGCAAAATTTTGAATTCTTCCAATCCTGTATTATAAGCAATTTCTGTACGTTTGTGTTGGAGTTGAATTTCGTTTAACCGGTTTGATATTTGCAGAACTTGAACTTCTGTTGTATCACCCAATTTTAGTTCTCTCTGCGCAAACTTTAGCTGTTCTTTTTGTCGCTCAATCGATCTTTCTTGTAACTCTAGTTGTGCCTTATTACTGAGAATCGTATAATATGCGTTTCGAGTTTTGAATTTCAAATCATTAATCGATAGCAATAGATCGTACTTAGAAAGATCCAAATCATGCATAGCAGCTTGCAAGGCCAATTTCCTTCGTCCGCCATCATATATAACTTGGTCAAGGTTTAACGAAACACGTTGTGATCGACTGTCAGCTTCGTTTTCAACAACGTTAGAGTTTCGAAACCAAGAAACAGAAGCTGTTGGAAAATAATTTCGCCAATTTTCATTTACTATGAGACCTTTAATTCTTTGTTGACTTCCTAGTAATCGTAACTCTGGCGAATTTGCAATTGCAACGTCTTCAGATTTTTTAACATCAAGATACAGTTTTTCTGTTGATTGAGAACGAACTGTAAGAATCGGAATTACCATTATACAGATTATTCTTCTAAACATGAAAAACTAAGGTTACTTTTTAAAGAAGCCTAACCATTTCTCAGAATACGAGAGATAGTTTTGGGCAATTTTATCTGCGATAAGTGAAGCATAAATTTGATTTACTTCAAAATCGCTAGTTGAATAAAACGAGCCAATGATACATTCGCCTACCATTGTTCCATCAATTGAATAAATCTTGATTATAATTCCTGTTGTAAAATCAGGATCGATCACATTCCCAAGATCTTTTTCATAGATATACCCATCAATTAAGAGTTCACCTTGTTGTTGCGATAAAAGCTCTCTGATAGTTTCTCTAGAGAGTTCACTAGATTTTTCGGGAGTAAAAATATTAACTTCTGGTTTAATTGCTGAGTTAGTTACTTGGGAAGTTGGATCTTCCTTGGAAATTTCTACTGTTGCACCTTTTTTAACTAAAAAGTATCTTAAATTTTCAGTCAAATTGTCTCTGGATGCACTAATATAAGTGGTTGGCTTTTGGTTGATTCGCCTTAATATGAACTTTTGCGTTTTACCAAATTTTCCGTTGCTGAAATCTGTAATTTGGACATCAGTTCTAATTGTCCGATAATTTTTGCGAATGGTTGAGCAGTTTGCGGAAAATAAAACAGAAAATAATAGTACAGTTGAAAGAATTTTTAGTCTTTGGCCCATTGGGTAAAATACCTGAATTAATTGTCGGCTAACTTCCGTACTTTATGAAATAAAATTATCTGCCGAGGATATAAGCGTTATGCGCACTTTAATTTATGTTACAGCAATGGTCTTTATGATTGTAAGCTGTACGTTGAAACAGGACGACCAAACAGATGACCAATTGTTAAGAACTCTGGTTTCTGATTATGCGACATCTTCGGCATCCTCTGCTCGAGAAGCAGCAGGATCTGGGAAGAATTTCCGTGTCGGAGGTAATATTACTGGCCTTGGTGGAATTATTTTTTTACAAAATAACGCCGCAGAACAAGCACCGTTTAATATAAGTGGGAGGTTTTATCTTCCAAAAAGTTACCCAGATGGCACCAACTATGTAATAACTGTATCGACACAGCCTCCAGGCCAGACATGTACCATCAGTAATGGATTTGGTCGGGTGAGTGGGGGAGACGTAACAAACATTATAGTAAATTGTATTACGAATTAAGTTATGTCGCATTCGTAAAAGTTGATATTCTTTCTGTAAAATCTTGTAGACGGTTAGGAGGTAGAGGTTAGGTTAAAGCACAATTCTGACAGAACGGTTGTTAGGAAGCGAAATTAAATGACAAAGACCCAAAAACGCCAGTTAAAAAAGACAAAACACGCCCTTTTTAAAGGACTAAAATCTGCCATATTATCAATCATCATATTTGAAATGACCTTTGGTTCTTTTGTTTTGGGTCTTATCGGGCAAGAGAACCGATTTCGTGACCTTTGGAGAAAGGGAACGGATGGTCAAATGGATCGTCAGTTCGAACAAGCAAACCACGCAACGTCAGAAGAAGAATTTAATAAGTTAGTTGGTCGTGGTCTTGGCGTTGTGCGAGGAGACTGGGAAGCTCGTGCGGAAGTAGAATTAGAAAAGGAATTGCGGGCATTTGCGGACCCAGAGGAGAAAAAAAGGGAACGTGAAAAGTTAGAAGTCGAGAAGGGACTTGCCAAAGAAGAATGGGAAGAAGAAGTCCAACGCGAAATAGATGAAAGACGCGGATTCTGGAAAGTCTATTTACAAAGTCCTCAATTAGAACGTGTCTGGAACTTGGTGGATCGTGCCGGTCTTGTACTTGGTATGGCGCAAGCAGATGCTGCGGCAAAGGCTGGTGCCACTGCCGTTGACAAAGTAAAAATTTGGGACGAAACAATTAATGCGGTCTCATCCAATATCCAAACAGATTGGGAGCAATCTCTCGAAGAAGTATTTTTAGAAGTTCAAGGAGGCCTTACTTTTTCTTCCGAAGTAGAGAGACTTGCTTTTGAAAGTGAATTGGCGAGACTAAAAGAACAATATCTCGCAGATTACGAATATGAAGAATCTTCTTTGCTCTCTTCGAAGAGGATGTATTTTGTTTCGCAACAAAACCAAAATGAAGACATGGCCAATCGATTGGCGCAAGAGACAAATCCTTCTGAGTTAGCAAAACTTCTAGTGGAGAGGACGAAACAACAGATAGCTCAAAATGGAGGAGTATTTGTTTACGGGGAGAACACACTTCCCAACCAAGTCGCTTTGAATTTCCAAAATGGAGATGAAGCTTACCAAGAAAAAGTTTTAAAAGCATTGGAAGAGGGACAAGGCCTCTGGCAAAAAGCAATTGATGAAATGATTCTCGGCAAACTCCGTTACGACCGAGATGTAGAGATGCAATGGCGATCTGGGGAAGCAGATTGGACCAATGCGTATGGCCAATTAGTAAAAGCGAGAGAAGAGTGGGTTGCAACAGTCCAAAAACAAATCCAAGAGGGTTTGAAACAATGGGATGCAAGCGAAGCCACAATGGTCCAAAACAAAGCTAAGGCGATTGAGGAACTGGATCGCACACTTGCTACAAATAAATCCAGTTGGGATGCACATGTTAGAGGGATCACTGATGTAATTACAGTGGGTGCCGATACCTTATCTACAATCGCATCTAATTTGGACTGGTTTGAAGATGCATTGGCACGTGCAGAGGCACCTGGAAGTGGATATAATTCTAGTGTTGTTGCCGAATACCGCCAACAAAGAGATTATTGGAAAGGTTTAGAGACAAGATACAGAAATTTAGTAGCAGCTACACAAAATCAAATCCATGACCAAGACATTCGAGGGACAGGTGTTGGACAAGGGCTTTTGGTAAATGCTGGTGGAAGCGATCCTTATGTATTGAGTGTTCAAGAGTTTGAACTCAAACTCGCTCGCGAAGAATTGAAGTTATTGGAAGCAAAACGAGATCGCGCTAAAGCTGTTTATGATTATGCGGTTGGGAATGTGGGCCAAAAAACGGCAGCTCAAATTGCAGCAGAGTTGGACACAATTCGACAAAACTTCAAAGCAAAAGAAGCGGCATATTTATCTCTTCTATCTGAGTTAAATGGCAGTGGAAGTAGTGTATTTGGAACACCGGGTATGGATCCAAATTCAAGTGTAGAAACAGGATCCACAGTAACAAATCCAGATACCATTCTCAATCAACTTACTGAACAAAATAGAATTTTAGAAGAGAAAAGAAAGGCCTTAGAGCTTGCAAGAGCCAGCATGGGTGATGCTTCGGTTGCTTATGAAGCTGCTCTAAAGATCCAGGTATTAATTCGTAACCCTGGAATGCTTGGTCAAATAGGGGATTTAACTTCAGATTCGAGTGCCATCCAAGGGAATACTGGACTTAGAGGAGAAATTGTCCAAGCCCAAGAAGAGCTTGAGCGTCAAAGGGAAGTTCTACGCCAGCAAGAAAGAAAGATGTATGAACTCCAATATGAGAGAGAAAATGCATTTCGTTCCCAAACTTTTTATGCAGAAATCAACCAAAGGGTATTAGAGTTTGAGAAACTAAAAGAAAATCGAACATTGCTTGTCGCCGTACTTGACGGAGATGGAACATTAGAAGAAAAAATTGATTCATTGTTAGCTGGTGACAAGTTAGTTCAGCTGTATGGAAATCAAGTTTCTGTTCAAGTAAAACAAAGTTTAGAAACATGGAAGGCAAGTTTGGCAGGCTTAGATAGTTCTGTTGTCACAGCTGTAACTTCCCACGACAATAGTATCACTAATTTAATTACAAAGATCAACTTACTTGATGTCACTCAGTTGGAAACCACTACGAATCAAATTCCAACTTTTGTAAATCAGTATGAAAACATTATTTCAAGATTGTATGCAGATTCTCGTTTAGATGCTTCTTATCTAAATGCGGAATCCATCATTCCTACTTATGAATATTTACAAAGTCTAACATCTTCTTCTGGGGATGCCTTATCACTTGGCAAAGAGGGGATTAACGAATTAAAAACTGCAATGGCAAACTATCAGTCTTATGTTTCTGCCAATGTTGGGAACCAAGGAAGTCTTGCATATTCTGCGAAAATTGTGGAATTGGAACAGGCGATAGGAACTGCGGTAAACAAAATTGACCAATATAATCAATATATAGCCGAAGTTAGCAAAACAGTTCAGTATTTGAATGTAAATGTATTGGATGCTTTGTCCAAAACGGATGCTATTGTGGATGCAACCTTGACGGGTTCGGAAAGAGCAACAACGAAGGAAAATTTCCGAACACTTCGTGGTGACGAGTCGAATCTATCTGCTGGAATGCTTACTTCTTTAAATGGAGTGGGAACTTTGTTCTCCGATTCTATTCAGGCAATGGGCCATTATGGACAGATGAATTTAGTTTTCCGAAACGCTTTGGAAGATAGAAACAATAAAACAAAACAAGTTTCTGATGGTCTTGTGTCACTCTTTGATGGATTCGAGTTAGAATATAGAGCCAAAGAAGTAGAATTAACATTTTTGTTAGATGAAACTGGTGATGAAGCTAAATTAACAGCGCTTCAAAAACAAGCAGAACAAAAGAAGAAAGTAGCTGGTGCGGAAGTAAATGCAAAAGCTATGGAAATGCTTTTAGGTTATTTGGGTAATTTAGGCGAAGGAGATAGGAATGTCGAATCCATTTACCTTCGTATGTTGAAAGACTCTGAGGTAATTAGCCAAGATACAAAAACAGATGCTAGTTCTATATTAGAAAGAAGAGCGATGGCGACAGTTCTTGAGTTTTTTAGAAGTAGTCGTGGTGCATTTGCCAATTATATAGCAGGTTCAGGATACGATGATTTTATTGAAGACATGGGAAGACAAAAAGATTATGCAGATGCATTGTTGTCCTTCTATGAAAGTGGTAAAGAATATACTGCCACAGAAAGGGAAGAAATTCGATGGAACGGATCTGCCAACGAAAAGAAATTCTTAAAAGAGAGTTTTTCATATGGAGAATCCTTTTTCTTCCAAGCAGCCAATGGACAAGTGGCTCGTGAAATTGCAGTATCTCAAAAAGTTGATGATTTTGTTTCCCGAGTTCGATCCGGAGAAGTATTGAGTATACTGAAAGAAGAATACTTCAAAAGACAAGAAAACAAAGCTACAGGTTTATTAAAAGAACTACATGATGCAGTATCTGGACTTGATGATATCACTGCATCCAGATTACTCAGCGATTCCTTCCGAATTGGCAATTCAACAGACAGAGACTCTAGTGAAGAAACTCGACGTGCGAATTTATTATCTGGACATTTAGCAAACAATCCAGGAACTCCACGTGCACAGTTGAGTTCATTACTTGATGTTGGTAAACTCATTGAGATCTTCGGAGAAAAAGAAGGGCTCGCAATCCACTCAGAAATTTCTAACAAAATCTTAAATATAGACAACAGTGCAGCAGAAATCATTGAAAAATCTCAACTCTTGAACCCCAGACATGTGGCAATTGAAAGTGAATATCCCAGTTATTTGGACTTCTTTAATGATACAAAAAAAACAGGTTACACTGCTGAGATTCAAAAACTGGAACAGTATCTTACATTAAAAGATTTTGAAGATACATCCCAACCAATCCTAGATTCAAATTTGCAACTCACTGGATATGAAAAACCATTTGCTGGATTGGATTATTCAGAACTAGAAACGATAAAAACTTCCCTAGATGGAATGATTGCTAATTGGGGAACGATCAAGTCGGAATTGGAATCAGCACATGCGGATTACATGCAAATATTGACAACTTGGAGAGCGGCAACTCCTGGGACGGAAGAATATGCAGAACTTGCAGAAGAAGTATCTGAAAAGTTAAAAGATTTTTCTGCAAAACAAATGCAAGCCACAGACTATGTACGTGAACTCACCATCCAACTGGAAGAGGCAACTGAAAAGTCACAAAGTTTACTCGCAGAATATAAATCTTCCATTGGAATTGCAGACAAAACTCTTTTGACTATATCAAGTTTTGGTAAAATCAATTCCGCCTTACCAGGTTTTTACGATTATTTTAATTCAGCGGAAGGAAGACCAAAGTATCATTTTGTTTTTCAAGATGGGCCATTAGGACTCAGCGTGAATATCCAAGAAAAATTGGCGGATTTGGAAGCAGAGGCATTGTTTCAAAAAACTTCTGTTTCCAATCAATTGGAACAACTCGCTACATTAAATTCCTTTTCCGAAACTATGTATAAAGGAATTACTTTTTCTGACCAATATCTCGCTCTTTATGCCCGAAGAAAAGATTCGGAAGAAGCTGGGGAAGATTATCTTGAGAACTTAGATGAGAGGATTGTGGTGTATGCCTCTGCTGCAAACCAGAATACAATCAGCCAAGAAAACTTGATTAGTTATACAAAAGGGATTCGTGAATTTTTAACTGCCAAAGCAGCTCGTGGGGAAGAAGTAAATGCTTCTCTTTGGGAATCACTTGCCAATGCAGAAGTCTTTACGAAAGAAATGGCAGGACTGAAATACTACCAAAGTTTATCAACAGCTGACAAAGCAGATACAGCGAAACTCAAAACCGATTACGAAGAGTCCAAATCAACGAGAGAAACAGCAGAAGAAGCAGCCAAACTATTTGCAGAACTTCGATCTATGATTGATGGATTGGAAACACAAGGATTGCCGCTGGATCAGTCTATGGATCAAATTGGTCTATCCCTTACTAAATTTGAAACATTAAAAACAAAGTTAGACCAATCAGGATACAGTTTAGATTCCTCCATCATCTCAGGAATGGACAACTTGAAGACCTTTGCTTGGGAAAACCAAAAAGTCATTTTGGCCAAGGCATATCTAGGAACCATTGCAAACAATGGAACAATAGATAAATTTTTATCCGATGTGAAGAGTGGAAAATTTGTTCTACCGGGACCGAGTGGCAAACTTGAAAGAACAGCAAACTTCTTAGGAGCCGCATTAACAGAAACACAAATCACAGAAATCGAAGAACTCATCACACCATACGATCTACAAGCAAGATTATTAAGAACATCTAACCTAGCACAAGTAGACAGCCTATTACTCACATACGACGAAGACTTAAGAGACGCAGGAAAAGAACTGGCTTTACGCCAATCTCTCAGCCGCATCCAAACATCTTTGGCACAAGGAACCATCCCGAATCTTACACAGTACCCAGCAGAACTAAAAAACTATATCCTAACTGCAACATTTGAAGATTACGCAACTCGTAATGTAGATATGGGTGTACAAACATTAGCAAATGAGTTCGCAAGTTTGATGCGACTCAGTGATTCTGATAGAGATACCGTCATGACATATGCGGGGGAAAGGGAATCTAAAAATCCATCCACTTACCTTCCTGACTCACTCAAAGAATATCATTTATTAAATACATACTACCAAAACTGGACAGATGATTTATCCCCAGAAGATACAACAAGTCTTGCCAATTGGTTGAATACCAATGGTTATGAGTCAAATCTTATGGGTGCTTTCACCAAAGCAGCCAGAATGGATTATCTCCTTAGATCATACTCCGGCGAAAACATTGAAGAATACATAACTTCTGCAGGTAACAAACTGGGAAGTCCTGTCACAGAAGAAGAAAAACAATCCATTTTACTTAGCCAAGCCGGGCTTTATGACCCAACACATGCGAATGGAATTGATCCATTTTTTACCATCCAACAAGGGGTGTTTCTAAATTCTTATTCTTACAAAACCGGATTTTCGGAACTGGCTCTTTCTTTAAAAGAAGAGAGTGTGAAACTTGCAGTTGCTAGTATTGGATACAAAGCCGAAGAAGATAAGAAAAAATTAGCTTGGGACATTTCCAATAAAGTAGTCAAAGTAGAATCTTACTTAAGTTATACGCAAATTACTCAAGCGGGACAGGCAACTCCAACAGAAAGTGTACAAGTTACGAACCGCCTGAGAGAGTTAGAATTCCAAGCAGAACACCGTTTAGGAAATTTTTTATCTATCATAGAAGAGTATAACAGTTATTCTTATGATACAACCAAAGAAGACCAAAACCCATCTCTCAAAGTATTATTAAAAGAAATCAAAAATTCCGGTTACAGTGTTCGTGATGCTGTTTATTCCAAAAACGCGAATCTGGAATATGAGTTCCTTGGTGGATTTGATAACGCAAGGAAAGTTGTAGATAATTATGTAAAAAATAACCTTCCAGGTCGATCTGCCAATGAAGATCCTTATGCATTGGTCAACCAATCCAAAGGAAGTGTAAGTTCCAATGCATCAAGCATTGTCACAGCAGGGGAAGAAATTGGTGTTATCTTCAACATCAAACAACAAGCAAACGGAAACTACCTAGCTGAATTAGAAAAATACAAAGAAATTTACGAACAAAGACTCGGTGATTTTGATACGGCAGAATTGGGATTCAAAAACCAACAAACTGTAGTGACAACAAAACAAAACCAATACAACAACAAACAAGAAGAAGTCAAAACCGCCTATGACTTGTTAGAACAATCCTCTAAGGAGATGAGTTTACTTTCTTCTGTTTATGATTATGTAACCATCAAAGATTATTCTACACATGATGGCATTTCTGGGGAGAGCCAAACAGAGCTCACATCTCCTGTTGATTTGGTACGCAAACGTTACCAAGATGCTGAAAAAGCTGTCACGGATAAACTTGCAGAGATCACTCTATTACAAAAACGCGCTGATGATCGAATGAAGTTGAGTGAGTTGCAAGCTGACACTGCGGTTGCGGCAAACAAAGCAGAAGCAGAAGAGTGGGCAGAACGTGCCATGCGTTTTAGCATCGCAGAAACAAAAATCAAAGACAAAATGCAAGAACTCCAAAGGCAGATCAATTCTGCACGTGCTGATTTAGAAGGCACTATGAGTTCCTTAGTGGGTTCTGGTTTAAACCCTGCCATCCTTGATGGTCGTTTGGACTTTAATGATTCTGGATATAGAAGCCAAGAAACTAGACTCAGAGAATACTATAAAATTGCCGATGGACTTGCCACGAACAAAATAGGTAGTTGGGATTTTATCCACGGAGGGCGGGGAAGTGTCAATCCGCCTGCTTATTCGGGAGGACTTGCTTATGTCCACCCAAGTATCAATATCTATGGATACGTAAATACATATGGGAACGGATCTCAATCCGTTGCCGCACAACGAGCATTTGATGGTGTTTGGGTACTTGATTTTAACGCTGCTCCGGAGAGTGCCTACCACCGGATGACTTCCTATAACTATGGGGAATATGAAGCTAAAATGAATTATGCCCTTGGGAATGTAATGGGTAGGGCGATGTTAATTTTTGCCATTATGTCCCTTGGAAACCCGATGACGGGTATGGAAGCAATCAATCGAAATAAAACTTGGATCGATAGCAAAATTGCAATTGATAATACTGTTAACACTGCCAGATCACAAGCCAATACATTAAAAAGCCTACAAGAAGAACTTAATAAGTACACAGATATTTCCACCGGCGAACAACTCATCGATATGCTGAAAGGCGGACCAGCGAAAGGCTATATTGAAACCGGGTTAGAAGATAGTGATGTGGCATTCCTAACAGGCGCTAGTGGTCAGTTGAAAAATGGAACCATCAATTGGACAGGTGGAAAAGAACCATTGTCCATTGACCGCCTTGTGGGGAAAAATGGAGATCCTATTATCCAAAAAAGAGCCGTCAAAGATTCTTATGGTTTATTTATAAGAGAAGGAGTGATTACCGCAGGTTCTCCTTCTACAAGTTCTAATGTTGGTTATGCGAATGATGGCCGTATGGTCAATATTATGACATCTGCTGATGAGTTTGTTGGATCTCTTGCTTCTATTTCCAAAACACAATATACAATCGAAAAAGAAGAGTATTATGCTGTCCAAGAAGCAGCCATTGTCCGTGGTGTCAAAGCAGACAAACGAGAAATTTTAGACGATCGGGATCGTTTTTACTCTGACCTCCTTACAAAAGTGACCGGTGGTACAGGGAAAAATATTGAATACGATATGTATAAGACGCTCGTGGAGGATTACTACGGTCAAGGGAACGTAACAGACCAACTCTATGCATTGAACGAAAGCCAACAACGTGAATACCAACTCAAAGTTTGGGACAATAAAGAAAAAGATTTCCAAGCTAAAAAAGCTGATTGGATCGAAAACGTAAATTATTTGATGAATACTGGTTCGGCTCGTTTTAACGATATGTTGACATCGTTTAACCAGTCTTGGGACCAGTGGAGACGTGACTTCAAAGAAGAAACCGACAAAGGCAAAGCCGAACATATGGCACGCATTGAAGAGGCTTTGAAGAAAAAAACAGATTGGGAAGTGAACTTACTCAACCAAGCAAGAAAAGGCGACCAGTTTGAAATTGATCAAGTGTATGCTGAGATCCAAAAAACCATCGCCAATATGGGAAGTGTTCCCAACACAGTCCTTCTCCAAAACAATGCTAACAAAATCCTAAACACGATCATGAATAGCAAACCCCAAGTTCTAGACAATCGTATGTTAGAACAAGGGATGTATGCGGATGTTCAGTTCTTTGTGGATGAACTACAGAAATCCAAATACGACGAATCCAATGTAGAAAAAATGAAGTCTCTAACCAAGGAGATGGAAGACCGCAGTAAACAAATGGCAGTCTTACAAACATTGGACTCGTTATGGTCGTTGCCACTTACCTTTGAAGCCACGATAGCCGAACAAAACAAAGCCCTAGATGAACAGTTAACGATGCAATTATTGCAGGATAACTTTATCAAGATGGGACCAGGGTATGTGAGATCTGCTGTCGATAAGATGGGAAATCCTACATATCAGATACTTCCTACCTATGCTAATTTCTTATATATCAAACCGGATAAATTGCCAACTGTCAAAGATTCCAATGGAAAGGAATGGGATCTAACCGATTACCAGTCTTTGCAAGGGAAAGACGCTCCTGCCAGTGCGGAACTTACCACAATGGTTAGACTGGCTCGTAACCAGATGCAAACGGACTTCAAACAAACCTTTGATCCTGAAAAGCCAGAAAACCGTGAAGTCGGTTTAACAATGCTTGATCCAAAAGCTATGGCACGAGTTGCAAAGGCAGCACAATCTGCTTTGGGTCAGTTTGCATCAGATCCTCAGAAAATGCTTCAGTTTAACTCTGCTGATGAAAAAGGCAAAGAAGCCATGATGGAATCAGCGAAGAATTCGGGTTACTTGGTAGGACCTACAGTGGGCGGAGCCTTCGGAACTCACCACTTCAACCAGTTCTATCCTATTCTTAAGATGAAGGAGATGTACAACGAGAGCAAAGCAGAAGGGGAAGCTCTCAAAGGTGACGGTTTTGCCAATGCGGTAGGACAAGCTGCCGGAGCATATTTATCTGTGATGTCTTATGGCTTGATCGATGCAAAAACGATCTCAGGTCAAGTGACCAAGTTCATGCATAAGAATAAAGATACGATTGATACAGTCGTAGAAGTAGCGGCAACGATAGCAGTTGCTGCAATATCTATAGTGGGAGCTCCGCTTACAGGAGGAGCTTCTTTAATGGCCGGAGCTGCAATATTAGGCGGACTAGCTGCGTATAAAGCGGTGCAGGGTGCTTATGAAGGAGGGGTACTTGGTGCAGTGGCGGGAGCTGCAAATTTCGGGAATGTTTATGTTCGCTCTTTTACTGGAGGGGCAGTATCATATAATTTAAGCTATAGCTATGATGAAGGTTTTGGAGCAAGTGTAGGAGCAGGATATAAATTAGGGGAAGGGTTGGCTCTTGGCGGAAGTATATCTTATAATGAGAAAAGCGGTTTCTCAGGTAGTATTGGCCTACAAATGGGTTTAACCGGCGACAATCGCCTCACCTTAAATGCAGGTTTGAATTTCGATCAGAAAGGGTTTACAGGAGCTGATGTAGGCTTAGGGATTGGAACAGGTGCTCAGAATAAGAATGGAGACTTTGCTGGATCCTTGGATGTGGGCTTGAGTTATGATAAGCGAGATGGTTTTGGTCAATCGGTAGGATTCTCTGAGAGCGTAAATAAATACGTCCCTAAAGGAGGTATTAATGTAACTAATACCGCATTTGGTGGCGTGACAGCAAATGTGAATTCACCTTCGTTTGGTGGTGTCACCGGTGGAGTGAGTTATAACACAAAGACACATGGTTTTACAGCATCCATCAATGCAATGGGAGCTAACGCGTTCAATTACGATTTTGAAAGTAGTACCCTATCATCCAATCGAAACTTTATGGGCGATGTAGGGAAGGCTCAAGGTTTAGCGATGGGTGGAGAATTAAGTGAGGAAGCGAAGAAAAAACTAGCGGCGACTATGGCTGATGCGCATGGGCGTTATGTGCAAGGTATCTTGGAAGCGAATCCTAACAACAAAGAGTTAGCGGATGCAGCAGGCGATCCGGATGCGTTCCAGGCTAAGGTGAAGGAACTGGATAAAGACGGTAAATTAAAGCACCCAAGCGACAAGTTTGGAACTGTAGATTCAGGGAAGTCACGAACTGCCTTTGGAGAGATCGCCGGCTTCTTTGAAGATGTGGGCAGGTCGATCGCCGGTAAAGAAATTAGTTTTGGAAGTGGTTATATTGATGAGAAAGGAAATTTTCACCAAAGGACTTGCTTCGTTGCTGGAACCAAAATCCATACCAAAGACGGACTCAAGAACATCGAAGACATCCAGGTTGGGGATTTGGTCTTATCTAAATCGGATGAAACAGGTGAAGTCTCTTACCGCAAGGTAGTGAACACCTTTATCCGCCAAACAGATGCTATTTACACTGTTTCCTTTGCAGACGGAACTGTCCTTGAAACCACTTGGAACCACCCGTTCCGTGTGAAAAAACAAGGTCATACCTTAGAGAAGTTCTCTATAGAAACTACTGATTGGGTGCAGGCAAAAGATTTAAATCCTGGGGATGTGGCTCTTGGTGCGGATGGAAAGGAACTGGTTGTAACAGACATCACCATCGAGGAGCGGATTGAGACTGTTTATAACTTTGAGGTGGCAGAATATCATACTTACTTCGTGGGAGAAGTCGGGGTTTGGGTGCATAATGCTCCTTCTGGTGAGTATTCCGCTGATGTTAACCGAGAAGCATTACTTCAAAAATTTTTGAATGAAAAGGGTGAGAAAGAACTTCTAAAGGACTACGAAAGTGCAAGTAAAGCTATTACAGCCATCAATAAGAAAGTTTGGCTATTTACTTCGGACGATTCGAAAAAGGAAATGGTTCTGAAAGCTGCGCTCGAAGCAGATAATTATGAAGAATCTGTGATTCTTATAGATCAAGCCGTGCAGCAAGGGCTTCTTAAAAAAGGTGATATCGCTGATATATTGGACAGGGCACAGATTGTTCGACCTTCAGAGGAACAACGATCAGCTACTTTAAATCCAATTGTAAGTCAAACTTTGACTGACAAGGGCTGTTCTACATGTATCAGAGAACTAAAAAATGGCCAAGTTGCTGTTCACAATCCTTCAACAATTCAGATTGTCGAAGGAGATTTCGGGCGAGATACACTTCAATGGAGAAAAATTGGAAATTTTGATGACAAAGTGCACTATACAGGTGGTGATCAACCTAACCGTGTTGACTTGGACAGGGATTACAATGAAAATCTCACTTGGTACGGTCCGAATGCAAAATTTTCTGTTGATGAAGTAAGAATTGGTGAACCAAATAATGGCTCTAGAATAACTCTCACAGTGTATACCCCACGTGGTCCTGAAAAAGTTACACTAAAGCATTTTAATCAAATTAATTCTCAAATTTACAATGCAAGAGGTACCGAAAAGATATTTGACAGTGGAACATACCTAGGTAGAACTAATAGGATTATTGGCTTAACAACTGGTCCTCATTTGCATGGAGAAGTTGAACCAGGCAGCGAACGAAGTGACTTTAGAATGCGTATGGAGGGGAGATAATTTCGCATGAATCAAAAAAAAGTTGGAATCGTTGCATTCTTTATGCTTATCTCCGCACTTTTTGCATGCGACAAAAAAAATAGTGAGATAGAAATCAAACCGATGACAAAAGCGATTTTGGATTCCTTTCAAGATAAGGATGAGAAGAGACTGTCCGAATTGCTTGCTGACAAAGTTTATTTTCAGGTAGTTGAGATGGAGAATGTATTTTCTAAACCAAAAGCTGGCTGGTATACAAGCCCTGCCATGAAGTATATTCTAGATACTAAATCATTTCGTAAAAGCTTTAATTTGGATGAAATTTCGAAAGAGACAGGTTACTTAAAAGATGCATATTCGATTAGAGATATCTTTATTTTACAAGCAAATTCGATTAAGGAGTGTTACAAAGGTTGCAATAAAATTGTATATGAAATTGAAGGAAAAAATTATCCAGCAGGAATTTTGACAGCAGAATATGAGAGTCTTAAATATGCAATTTTTATGTTTTGCTTAAATTCCAATGAATGCCGTATACTCCGGATACAAGTTGATTTTAAATAGTGTTGAGCCTCCCCAAAACTATAATAGCGAACAAAATGTTCGTTAAGTTAAACACTTATTGCAAACGGGAACTGATTTTGAAGACAAAATATAATCGAAAACCATCGATTTCTAATGATTCACAAAGACTTTGTTCCAAAAATGAGTGATCAGTTGGTAGCTAGGATATAAGGAATCCTTCTCTTCTATAGAAGAGATTACTTCAGCAAAGATTGCAAACCGAAGTGTAAAAGAGAATTAATCTCTCTTAAGCGCTTTTCGTCCAAGAGTAGGTGAGCCTCGCCAAAACTATAATAGCGAACAAGATGTTCGTTAAGTTAGACGCTGGATGCAAACAGGAACGGTTTTGAAGATAAAAAACAAACGGAAGTCATCGATTTCTAGTGATTAACGAAGACTTTGTTCCCAAAATGAGTGTTCCGTTGGTAGCTAGGACATAAGGAATCCTTCTCTTCTATAGAAGAGATTATTTAAGCAAAGGTTGCAAACAATCATTACAAACCGAAGTGTAAAAGAGAGTGATCTCTCTTAGGCGCTTTTCTTCCAGGAGTAGGTGTGGTAGAGACCGCCTAATACGGGAGTGGATTCCAAGTGGCAGTTTCCATCTCG